>NZ_JAOALJ010000003.1:0-229407 GCF_025154035.1 Sedimentimonas flavescens
ACAGTGAAGCTGACAATCACATCATCGACCCGAAAGCCTAGTGACCCGATATGCTACGGTTAAACGTCGAAACCGACCAAACCGCCCGCATATCTCTTCAGATATCCATCAATGTCAAAGAGCCTGGAAACAAAATCAACCAGTTGCGCCTCATCACTTGCGGCGCCGCTAGCCAACCTATCCCCAATTTTGTCTTGCTTTCCAGTGTCTTGCGACCCCTTCCGGCGTCCCGTTGCAGCGTCTGCCGCGTCGGTGAGGGGCTATTTACGGATCACCGACAACCTCCGCAAGGCCCTTTTTCAAAAATCACAAACTTTTCTCTCTCAAATCACAAAAATCCCTTGTTTCGTTGACCCCCTGACGCGCGGGTAAAATCCAGCTGGCCAACCCATCTCGCAGGTGCAGAAAGAATCTTGCGTAAGGGCGGGCAGGCGCGAAACGAAACGGGCGCGGGCAGGCGAATCCCCGTGAACCGGGCGAAACGCCAGCCAATACTCGCGCTCAGCGCTATCCTGTGCATACTGTCCCCCGGACGAGTTCAAGAATGACGGCAGGGATGACGGTTTCTTACGCGCGCACGGGCTGGCGGTTGATTATGGCGGGACTGATCGCAGGGTGGGTTTCGGCCTGCTCTCTCGGCCCCGGCACCTACACCAAGAACGTTTCCGTCGCGCGCATGGACACCGACACCACCTGGCTTGCACGACGCATCGAAGCGATGGGCAATCCGCATGACGGGCGGTCGGGCGTCTATCTGCTGCGCGACGGGGCCGAGGCGCTGGCGCTGCGCCTTGTTCTGTCCGAGCGCGCCGAGAAGACGATCGACGCGCAGTATTACCTGCTGCATGACGATGTCGCAGGCCACCTCTTCTTGTGGAAACTGCTCGAGGCCGCAGATCGCGGGGTGCGGGTGCGTCTGCTGCTCGACGATATCGACATGGCGGTTTACGACCCGGTGACGGCCGCGCTGGATGCCCATCCCAACATCGAGATCCGGCTGTTCAACCCGTTCTGGCGCTCGGCACACCAGGCCGTCGTGGCCGCGATGGATTTTCCGCGCATCAACCGGCGCATGCATAACAAGTCGATGACCTTCGACAATACGGTCACGATCCTTGGCGGGCGCAACATCGGGGCCGAGTATTTCGCCGCCCGCGACGACAGCAATTACGACGATCTGGACATTCTTGCCGCAGGCCCCGCCGCGCAAGAGGTCTCGTCCTCGTTCGATACCTATTGGAACAGCCCCTATGCGGTGCCTTCCGAGGTCGTGATCAAGGACCATCGCGATGCCGCCGCGGTGTCGACCAACCGGGCGCATCTGCAAGATCTGGCGCGCGAGGCGCAGGCAAGCCCCTATGGAGAAGCGCTCCACCACGGGATTCGCGACGCTTTGGGCAATAACAGCCTCAAGCTGCATTGGGTTCCGGCTCAGGTCTTTGCCGATGCGCCCGACAAGGCGAAAGGTGGCGCAGACAGCGCGACCTTCCTGAGCGCGGCGCTGGAACCCTACATCACCTCGGCGCAATCCGAGCTTTACGTCGTCTCGGCCTATTTTGTACCTCGCCGGCGCGGGGTCAACCTGCTGGCCGCGATGGAGGCGCGCGGCGTCGATGTCACCGTTCTCACAAACTCGATGGACTCAACCGACGTTCTGGCGGTTTACGGCCATTACGCTCTGTCGCGCCGCGCGTTGATTGAGGCAGGCGTGGATCTGTGGGAGCTACGCTCCAACACCGCGCGCGAGGACCGCAAACGCCTGGGGCTGGAGAAATCGCTCTCGGGCCTGCATTCGAAGGCCTTTGCTGTGGACGGCCGGCACCTCTTCATCGGCTCGTTCAACTGGGACCCGCGCTCGGTTCACATCAACACCGAGATGGGCCTGATGATCGACTCGCCCGAACTGACGCAAGAGGTGTTGCGCATCTTCAAGCGCGACCTGCCCGATCGCGCCTACCAGGTCACCGCTGATGAGAACGGCAAGCTCAACTGGCTGTCGCGCCGTGAGGATGGCGTGACGCTGCTGCACTTGTGGGAGCCTTACGACTCGGTCTGGCGGGCGTTCATGTCGGGGGTCTATGGCTTCCTGCCGATCGGCAAGCAGCTCTGACGCGGCGAGGCGTAAGCCTCGCGGGCGGGTTTGCTACACTACTTTTTGGGAAGTGGTGCCGGTGAAGGGACTCGAACCCCCGACCCCATCATTACGAATGACGTGCTCTACCAGCTGAGCTACACCGGCCTGGTGGCGGGCGGATAGCACGCCGCTCGGCCGATGTGTAGCCCTAATTTGCATCTAGTCGTCGGCTTGCCCTTCGCGCTTGCGAATATCGTCAGGCGTGACGATCAGATCGGCGTCGATGATGGATTCGACCGGGCCATCGTGCTCGGGTTCCGCCTCATGCGCGGGCTGTCCCACGATCAGCGGCAGCATCTCGGCGCCATGCGGCATCGGAACGTCGGCCTGCACCGGCTCGCGCCAGCTCAGCGTGTCGAAACCGCCGCAATTGTCGCAAACAGGCGTCCATTCGCCCTGGATGTTGTGACACTTGTCGCAGCACCATTGCGGGCCGCGCGGCGCCGTCAACGCACGGGTCAGCCAGCCGCGCACAACCGCATCGTCGGCGCCCTCGCCGCGCTCGATCGCCGCCATGATGGTCAGGGCGCGCGCGGTCGGGTGGGTTTCGATCAGATCGCCAAGCGCGCGGCGGGCGCCGGGGAAATCCTCGGACGCGATGTTCAACTCGGCCCGCAACAGCCGGGTTTCAGGGTGATCCGGGCGCAGGCTCAGCAGTTTCTCGAACCGCTTGAGGCGCGCATCGGCGGCCTCATCGGGCGCCATCTCGGCATAGACCGCCGCCAGATCGGGATGCGGCTGCGCCTCCCACGCTTTCAGGATCACGCGCCCCGCAGCCTTGGTGTTACCCTTGGCGATATAGGCGCGCGCGGCCATCGCTGCGGCGGGAATCAGATCGGGCGAGGATTTGTTCGCCGCAATCGCGGCCTCGCGCGCCTCGATGCTGGCGCCTTCGTCAAACACGCCCTTGGCCTCTTGCAGGGCCAGAACCGCATCGCGGCGGCGGTGCACATCCTTGGGCAACTGGCCCTGGCGCACCTTGGATTGCAGGGTCGAGCGCGCACCCGCCCAATCGCCCTTGGCGGTTTGCAGGCTAAGCAGGGTATCCTGCACCTCCTGATGCTTGGGCTTGAGGGCATAGGCCTTCTCGGCCAGCTTGAGCGCGGTATCGGTGTCGCCCTCGGACAGCTTTTGCTTCATCAGCCCGCGCACACCGACAAATCGGGTCCGGTCATCCGAGAGCAGGCGCTTGTAAACCTCGGTCGCCTTCTTGTTGTCGCCCGCAGCCTCGGCAGCCTGTGCGGTCAGAAGGTTGGTCAGTTCGGGGCGGCGCAGGAAACGCTCGGCCCGCGCGGCCTTGGACAGCGCCAGACGCCCCTCGCCCGAGGCCACGGCCAGCATCCCCTCGGCCAGCGCCTCATATCCCTTGCGCTCGCGGTTGCGGTCGAAATAGCGGCTGATCGCGGTTTCATCGCCATTGAGAAAGCGCAGAAACGCCACGAGCAAGCCGACGACGCGGATCACCACCCAGACCAGCACAAAGGCCAGAAGCGCGACGATTACCGCCTGCAGCGGCCCGAGGGTGAATTCCATCCCCATGAGAACGATGCGCACGCCCTCGCCACTGTCGGCCAGATGCGTGGCACCCAGCGTCAGCGCCGCAACGACAATCAGGAAAAGCGCGATTTTGATGAATGACCAGATCATGACCGCCCCCCTCAGTTAACCGATTGCGACAAGGACGTCAGCGCCTCGAGCGCGGCGACACGGGCCTGCGCCTGCACCAGCCAGTCGCCCAGCGCGGCCTGACCCGAAGGCGGCAGTTTGCCGACTTCAGCCACCGCAGCGGCTATGTCGCCCTGATCGACCGCGCTTTGCGCGCGCGACAGGATCGCATCGGGGTCATCGCCCTCGCGCGCATCAAGCGAGCGCGCGCCGACCTGCGCCATCAGGAAGGCGCCGACGCGGCCCGTCATCGTATCGCCTGCGGCCTCCTTGCGCGCCACGGCCAGCGCATCGCGCGCGGCCTGCGGGAAACCGGCTTGCAACTGGGTGATGGTCGGGACAGTCACCTTGAGCGCATCGGGCGCGGAAATGCCTGCGGCCTCCAACTCAGCCACGGCGGACACCAGCGAGGCCCCGCTGTCAATCGCGGTCGCAACGCGGGCAATGGCGGCCTGCACCAGCATACGGCGCGCCGAAGCCTCGGATTGGCCACGCAGACGGGCCGCCTCTTCTTCGGCCTGAAGGATGCGCTCCTGCGCGACCGCGACGGCTGCGGCGATCTGTTCCTGTGCGGCGGCATCGCCGGTGCTGCGCTGATCCAACTGACCGCGCAGCGCCAGCACCTCGGCCCGCAACTCATCGAGCGCGGCAGGGGGCACGGCTTCGGCCGCCGGGCGGGATTCAAGCGCGGCGATCCGCGCCTCAAGCGCCACCTGCGCCTCGGATGCCGTGCGGGCAGCCGCCGTCGCCTGATCAAGCGCGGCCTGAACGCCGGACAGGTCGGCCGCAGGCGCGGGCGCTGAGCGCAGCGCCGCCAACTCGGCCGTCAGTGCCTCGGTGCGCGCCGCCTGATTGGCCAGCGCCGTGCTCAGGCCGGCAGCATCCAGCTCGGCCTTGGGTTGAAGCCCCATGCTCTCCAGCAGCGAAGCCGGCAGGCTCGGCAAAACGAAAAGCGTCGCCCCCGCGCCGATGGCAGCAGCAGCGACACCGCCCAACAGAAGCGGCATGAAGCCACCACCCTGTTTCGGCGCCTCAGCCGAGGCAGGCGCGGCGGGCGGCGGCAGAACATCGCGGGCCGCCGCGGGCTCGGTCGGGGCTTCGACAGCTTCTTCGGGTTCGAGGGCTTCCGTCACCTCTTCCGGCGCGGCCTCGTCATTGGCCTCTGCCTCCGGCGCGGAGGCTTCCGGTTCATCGGTCGCGGGCGTGATCAAAACGAAGGGCGCATCGGGCGTATCCTTCCCCTGCTCCGCATCTGCGATCTCGGGGTTCTGCGTCTTTTCGTCCGCCACGGCCAATCCCTCCTCAAACCTGTGGGCCTCGGGTAGCCCCGCCCCACCATATCAATCTATGAGCGCCCCGCCAGCGTCTCAAGCAGCATTGCCTGAGCCAATAAGCCGCGCCAGAGCCTCAAGAATCCCCTCGGCATCCGGTGAGGGCGCGATTTCCAGCCGATCGGGGCCGATTTCCGCGCATGCCTCGGCCACCGAAGGGCTGATCGCGGCAATTTGCAGCCGGTGCAGGCCAAGCCCGGCCAGAAGCCGCGCGGATTTGGGTGAGAAGACCGGCGCCAGAATCACCCCGGCCTTGCGCAAAAGGGCAAGCGAGTCGGGCGCGATCGGGCGCGCCTCTTGCCGATAGACCACGGCCTCAAGCGTCTCGAACCCCGCCGTGCTCAGGATATCGGCCACCGCCACGGCCACTTCGACGCCCCGCGCGTGCAACAGGCGGCCCTCCTGGTGGTGCTTGGCGATCATCGGCATGAGCGTGCGCGCATCACCGGGGCCCTCGATCACCTCGAACCCGGCCTTGCGCGCCACATCCGCCGTGCGTGCACCGACGCAATAGGCCCGCCGCCCCATCGCGGGCGACAGCGCGACCAGCGGCGTCACCGCGTTTTGCGAGGTAAAGATCAGCGCCTGCGCCTCGGGGATCGGCGGCGCAAGCGCCACGATCTCCATCAGGGGCGCGATCACCACGCTGAAATCCGGGCCGAAGCGATCATGAAACTGCATCGCAAAACGGCGCGAGGCCGCCTCGGGGCGGGTCAGCAGCAGAACCGGAAACATCTTGCTTTGCGCTGTCACGGGCAGCCCCGGGATTGTGCGATCAATGCCCCGGTGTTACCTGCGAAGGGACACAGGCGCAACCGGAGCGGCATGAAACAGCATCTCACCTTTCTCGGGCTCGAGTCGAGTTGCGACGACACGGCGGCCGCCGTCGTGCGCGTCGGGCCCGATGGTGCGCAGATCCTGTCCTCGGTCGTCGCGGGCCAAACCGAGCTGCACGCCCCGTTCGGCGGGGTCGTCCCCGAGATCGCGGCGCGGGCCCATGCCGAGAAGCTTGATCTTTGCGTCGAGGAAGCACTGGCCGAGGCCGGTCTTGGCTTGCGCGATCTTGACGGTATCGCTGTGACGGCGGGGCCGGGCCTGATCGGCGGCGTCATGTCAGGGGTGATGTGCGCCAAGGGGCTCGCGGCAGGCAGCGGGCTGCCGCTGATCGGTGTGAACCATCTGGCGGGCCACGCGCTGACGCCGCGCCTGACCGACGATCTGGCCTTCCCCTATCTTATGCTTCTGGTTTCGGGCGGGCATTGCCAGTTCCTGATCGCCCATGGCCCCGAGGAATTCTCACGGCTTGGCGGCACCATCGACGACGCCCCCGGCGAGGCTTTCGACAAGACCGCCAAGCTTCTTGGCCTGCCGCAACCCGGCGGCCCCGTGGTCGAGGCCGAAGCGGCGCAGGGCGATCCGAAGGCCTTCGCCTTCCCGCGTCCGCTGCTTGATCGCCCCGGCTGCGATATGTCCTTCTCCGGCCTCAAGACCGCCCTTCTGCGCGCCCGCGACGCGGTGGTGGTGGAGCACGGCGGGTTGCCGCGTCAGGTGCGGCGCGATCTCTGCGCCTCGTTCCAGGCGGCCGTGCGCGACACGCTGGCCGAAAAATCGCGCCGCGCGCTGGTGCAGTACCTGGACCTCAACCCTGCCCAGCCCTCTTTTGCGGTCGCCGGGGGCGTCGCGGCAAACAAGGCCATTCGCGCCGCATTAGAGACTGTTTCGGCCGAGATGGGCGTGGCCTTCACCGCGCCCCCCCTGCGCCTGTGCACCGACAATGCCGCGATGATCGCCTTCGCGGGCATCGAGCGTTTCCGCACCGGCGCGCGCGACGGCATGGATCTGACCGCGCGGCCGCGCTGGCCGCTCGATCAAAGCGCCCCGGCCCTGCTCGGCTCGGGCAAGAAAGGAGCGAAGGCGTGACGGTATCAGTTCTGGGCGCAGGCGCATTCGGCACGGCCCTGGCGGTGACGCTGGCGCAAACCGGGCCCGTCACGCTGTGGGCGCGCGACGCCAATCACGCCGCGCTGATGCAAGAGACCGGCCGGAATGAGCGCCGCCTGCCCGGTGTGAACCTGCCCCGCAAAGTGGCGGCGACCGCCGACATCAGCGTCGCGACCGAGGCTGAGACGATCCTGCTTGCCATGCCGATGCAGCAGATGCGCGGCTTTCTGGCCACCCATGCGGAACTGCTGCAGGGCAAGACGCTCGTCGCCTGCTCGAAAGGGATTGACCTTGAAAGCGGTCAGGGACCGACCGCGCTGATCGCCGCCGCCAGCCCCTCGGCCCGTGCCGCCATCCTGACTGGCCCGAGCTTCGCCGCCGATATCGCGCGCGGCCTACCCACGGCGCTGACGCTGGCCTGCGCCGAAGATGGCGAGGCGCTGCAACGCGAACTATCCACCCCCACCTTGCGGCTTTACCGCACCACCGACACCACCGGGGCGGAACTGGGCGGCGCGCTGAAGAACGTCATCGCCATCGCGGCGGGCGTGGTCATCGGCGCGGGCCTGGGCGACTCGGCGCGCGCGGCGCTGATGACGCGCGGCTTCGCCGAGATGAGCCGCATCGCCACCGCCATGGGTGCGCGGGCCGAGACGCTCTCGGGCCTGTCGGGCTTTGGTGATCTGGTGCTGACCTGCACCTCGGTCCAGTCGCGCAACTTCCGCTATGGCCGCGCGCTCGGCGCGGGTGAGGATTTCGACACTTCGATCACCGTCGAAGGGGTGGCAACCGCCAAAGCAGTCTCTATTCTGGCGCAAAAGCATATCATCGACATGCCGATCGCGACCATGATCACCGCCCTGGCCGACCGCCAGATCACCGTTTCCGAAGCCGTTCAGGCGCTGCTCTCGCGCCCGCTGAAAGAGGAGTAACCCATGCTCTATGCCGTCATCTGCCGCGACAAGCCCGGCCACCTGCAAACCCGCCTCGACACCCGCGCGGCGCATCTTGCCTATATCGAGGCGACGGGCATCGTGAAGATGGCCGGCCCGTTCCTTGAAGGGGGACAGATGTCTGGCTCGCTGGTCATCCTTGAGACCGACAGCCTTGAGGCCGCGCAGGCCTGGGCCGCAGGCGATCCCTATGCCGCCGCGGGGCTTTTCGAGAGCGTCTCGGTCACCGAATGGAAGAAGGTGATCGGCTGATGGCGTATTGGCTGTTCAAATCCGAGCCGAACAAGTTTTCCTGGGACGATCTGGTCGCCAAGGGCGACGCGGGCGAGGAATGGGACGGCGTGCGCAACTACCTGGCGCGCAACAACATGCGCGCCATGAAAGTGGGCGATCGGGGGTTCTTCTACCACTCGAACATCGGCAAGGAAGTCGTCGGTATTGCCGAGGTCTGTGCCGAGTCGCACCCCGATTCGACCAGTGACGATCCGCGGTGGGATTGCGTGGATATTCGCGCGGTGAAACCGCTGGCGCGCCCCGTCACGCTGGCCGACGTCAAGAATGACCCCCGGCTGTCGCAGATGGCGCTTGTCACTTCGATGCGCCTGTCGGTGCAGCCGGTGACCGAAGAGGAATGGAAGATCGTCTGCGAGCTTGGCGGTATCGCGCCCTGACCCTCAAACGTCGAAGGGTCCCGGCAACCCCTTACCAGGACCCTTCGTCACCCCCAGGCGCACCCCTGCGCACCACCGGTGAAACTGAATGAGGACCTGGCCATCCTGGCCGGTACGCCCTGCGTAGAGGTATCTGCGACTCGAGGCAATCGCCTCATGCCGATAATACACTTCAAATTCAATGCGTTATCATTATCGCGCTGTTAATGTTTGAGGTTTGCCCCGGCCCGCAAAGGCACTAAGTTGCGCTTATGAAGCAGATCGTCATCGTCGCCCATGGCTCCCCCTCCGATCCCGCCCCGCAGGAGGCGGCGCTACAGGATCTTGCGCAGCGGGTGGGTGCGCTTTGCCCAGATGATACCGTGCGCGCCGCAACGCTTGCCTGTCCCGGCGCGCTCGAGACTGCCTTCGAGGGGCTGGCCGACCCGCTCGTCTATCCCTTCTTCATGGCCGAGGGCTGGTTCACCCGGCGCGAACTGCCCCGCCGACTGGCCAAGGCCGGGCTTTCCGCGCGGCACATGCGCCCCTTCGGCCTTGATCCGCATCTGCCCGCCCTGATCGCACAGACCTGTCACGATGCCGCGATTCAGGCCGGATTAGAGCCTGAATCGGCAGATCTGATCCTTGTCGGCCACGGTTCGAAGGTCGCGCATCGCTCGAAGGATTCGACCTATGCGATGGCCGAAACGCTGCGCCGCAGCCTGCCCTTCTGGCGCATCCGCGTGGCGCTGATCGAAGAGCCCCCGTTCCTTGCGAATATCGCGGCGCAATCGCTGCGCGGGCTGTGCCTGCCCTTCTTCGCCCTGCGCGCAGGCCATGTGGAAAACGACATCCCCGAGGCGCTGGAGGAGGCTGCTTTCAACGGCCCGCTCCTGCCCGCGATCGGCGAACATCCGCAGGTTCCCGCGCTGATTGCCGCCGCCATTGCGCGCGAATGACAGGCCGTTTCGGCTTGTCATGCAACTGTCACACTACTTTTGCATAAGCGTCACGCGAAGCTCTTACGAGGGGCGCCGAGGCCACGAACGGCCCAGTTCAAGAATTCAGGAGTGATCCATGAAAACCGTGAAGTTCACCGTATCGGCCCTGGCGATCATCGCCGCCTCGGCGTCGGGCGCCTACGCCCGCGACCAGATCCAGTCGGCAGGTTCCTCGACCGTGCTGCCCTACGCAACCATCGTCGCCGAAGCTTTCGGTGAGAACTTCGACTTCCCGACCCCCGTCGTGGAATCGGGCGGTTCGGGCGCTGGCCGCAAGAAGCTGTGCGAAGGCGTGGGCGAGAACACCATCGACATCGCCAACTCGTCGTCGCGCATCAAGCAGTCGGACATCGACAACTGCGCCGCCAACGGCGTGACCGAAATCATGGAAGTCCGCATCGGCTATGACGGCATCGTCTTCGCTTCGGACATCAACGGCGCCGACTTCGCCTTCACCCCGGCCGATTGGTACAACGCGCTGGCCGCCGAGGTCGTCAAGGACGGCGCGCTGGTTGCCAACGCCAACAAGACCTGGGCCGACGTGAACGCCGCCATGCCCGCACAGGACATCCTGGCCTTCATCCCAGGCACCAAGCACGGCACCCGCGAAGTGTTTGACGTGAAGGTTCTGGAAGCCGGCTGCAAGGCCACCGGCGCGCTCGAAGCCTTTACCGCTGCCGCTGGCGGCGACGAGAAGGAAGGCGCCAAGAAGTGCCTCAACCTGCGCACCGACGGCGTTTCGGTCGATATCGACGGTGACTACACCGAGACCCTCTCGCGCATCGACGCCAACAAGAACGCCATCGGCGTGTTCGGCCTGTCGTTCTACCAGAACAACACCGACAAGCTGAAAGTGGCGACCATGGACGGCATCGTCCCCTCGGTCGACTCGATCGCCTCGGGCGACTACCCGGTGTCGCGTCCGCTCTTCTTCTACGTCAAGAAGGCGCACCTGGGCGTTATCCCCGGCCTGAAGGAATACATCGAGTTCTTCGTGTCGGACGATATGGCTGGCCCGGAAGGCCCGCTGGCTGAATACGGTCTGGTTTCGGACCCGGAACTGGCCGCGACCCAGGAAATGGTTGCCGCCGAGACCGCGATGGGTCCGCTGAACTGATCTGACGGGTGGCGCCTTCGGGCGCCACCCTCCTCCTTCCAGGAGCCTGAAATGAGCCTTGGCATTCTGTCGCTGATCGTAGCCGCGTTGGCCGCCGCCGGATTCTTTCTGGGGCGGCGTTTTGCTCTCGCCAAGGTGGCGGGTGACGCCCGTCGTCTGCACTCGCTGCCCGGATATTACGGGCAGACCGTCTTTCTCTTCACCGCTGTTCCCGCCTTCCTCGTTCTGGGCCTGTGGCTGCTGATCCAGCCCATCGTCATCGAGAACCGCGTTGCCGGAACGATCGCCCCCGCAGATATCCCCGAGGGTTCGAGCGTCGGCCTTGTGATGTCCGATGTCCGCCGCATCGCGGATGGGATCGAGCGCGTCGTCTCGGAAGGCCGCATGACCGAGCCGGAACTGGCCGCCCATGACGATATCCGCGGCGAGCTTGCCAGCGCGGGCGTGGCCCTCGGCAATGACGTCCGCCCCTCGGTCGTCGAGGCCGCGCGCAACTATCGTGACCTGTCGGCGGCCAGCTCGCTGTCGATGAGCGGTCTGGTGTTGGCCCTCGCCCTGGCTGGCATGGCCTTCGCGCTGCGCCGGATCTCGCCTGATTTCCGCGCCCGCAACGTGTCGGAAACCTTCGTGCGCTACCTGCTGATCGCGGCCTCAACCGTTGCGATCCTGACCACGGTCGGCATCGTGCTGTCGCTTGTTTTCGAGACGGTGCATTTCTTCCGCCTCTATTCGGCGGACAAGTTCTTCTTCAACACCGTGTGGAACCCGCAATTCCGCGGCGGCTCGGATCTGGGCATCTGGCCGCTTCTGTGGGGCACGATGTATGTCTCACTGATCGCGCTGCTGGTCTCGGTGCCGGTGGGTATCTTCGCCGCGATCTATCTTGCTGAATATGCGTCGAAAAGGGTTCGCGCGGTCGCCAAGCCGATGATCGAGATCCTGGCCGGCATCCCGACTATCGTTTACGGTCTTTTCGCGCTGATCACGGTGGGTCCGATGCTGCGTGACTTCTTCGCACAGCCAATGGGGATCGGCAGCTCGTCAAGCTCGGTGATGACTGCGGGCCTCGTGATGGGGATCATGCTGATTCCCTTCGTCAGCTCGCTTTCGGATGACATCATCAACGCCGTGCCGCAATCGCTGCGCGACGGCTCCTATGGTCTCGGCGCCACGCAATCGGAAACCGTCAAGCAGGTGATCCTGCCCGCAGCCCTTCCGGGCATCGTCGGCGCGATCCTTCTGGCCGCCTCGCGCGCCATCGGTGAGACGATGATCGTGGTTCTGGGCGCGGGCGCGGCGGCGAAAATGTCGCTCAACCCGTTCGACGCGATGACCACCGTGACCGTCAAGATCGTCAGCCAGCTGACCGGCGATACCGAGTTCGCCTCGCCCGAGACGCTGGTTGCCTTTGCGCTTGGCCTGACGCTGTTCGTCTTCACGCTGGGGCTCAATGTTCTCGCACTCTACATCGTGCGCAAATACCGGGAGCAATACGAATGACCGCCGAATCGACCAATAGCGGCACGTCGCTCTACAAGACCGATGCACGCACCAAACGCCGCAACGCATCCGAGGCCCGGTTTCGCATTTATGGCATGGCCGCCGTCGGCTTTGGCGTGCTGGCGCTGATCGTCCTGCTGACCTCGGTGCTCGGCACCGGCCTTGGGGCGTTCCGCCAGACCTTCTTGACGATGCCGGTGGCGCTTGATGCCGCGACGCTCGACAAGAAGGGCAACCGCGATCCGGCCGAAATGGCCAAGGTCACCACGATCGGCTACCAGAAGATCCTGGAGAAAGCGCTGATCGCCGAGTTGACCGAGCAAAAGCTGATCCCCGAGGGGATGAGCGCCAAGGATGTTGGCGGTCTGATCTCGAAAGAGGCCCCGGCCCAGCTTCGCAACAAGGTGCTCGCCAATCCCGAGCTGGTGGGTCAGACGATCACCTTCCGTGCGCTGGCGAACGGTCGCATCGACGGCTACTTCAAAGGCCGCGTGACGATGGAGAGCGCCGCACTCGACAGCAACGTCAGCCCCGCACAGCTTGAGCTGGCCGACAAGATGCGCGCCGCGAACCTGCTGGGGCTGAGCTTCAACTGGGGCTTCATCTTCGATCCGGACGCGTCCGAACTGCGCCCCGAGGCGGCTGGTCTGGGCGTTGCGATCCTCGGCTCGCTCTACATGATGATTATCGTTCTGGTGCTGTCGCTGCCGCTTGGCGTGGCTGCGTCGATCTACCTTGAGGAATTCGCGCCGACGAACCGCTGGACCGATCTGATCGAGGTCAATATCGCCAATCTGGCGGCCGTGCCGTCGATCGTCTTCGGTATTCTCGGCCTCGCGGTGTTCATCAATTTCGCGAACATGCCGCAGTCTTCGCCGCTCGTGGGCGGGCTGGTGCTTACGCTGATGACGCTGCCCACGATCATCATCGCGACCCGCGCGGCCCTCAAGGCAGTGCCGCCCTCAATCAAGGATGCAGCACTTGGTGTCGGCGCCTCGAAAACGCAGACCGTCTTCCACCACGTTCTGCCGCTTGCCATGCCGGGTATTCTGACGGGCACCATTATCGGTCTGGCCCAGGCACTGGGCGAGACCGCCCCGCTGCTGCTGATCGGCATGGTGGCCTTCGTTCGCGACTATCCCGGGGCACCGCCGGAAGGCTTTCTCGACCCTGCCTCGGCGCTTCCGGTGCAGGTCTACAACTTTACCCAACGCGCCGATCCGGCCTTTATTGAACGCGCCTCCGGGGCCATCATCGTACTGCTCGTATTCCTGCTGACGATGAACATTCTGGCAATCATTCTGCGCCGGCGTTTCGAACGGCGCTGGTAGGGAACACGGACATGAACGACATGACACTGACGGAGAGAGCCTTGGAGGCCACTGAAATCAAGTTCGCCGCCCGCGACGTGCAGGTCTATTACGGCACCTCCCACGCGATCAAGGACGTCAACATCGACATTCTCGACAAGACCGTGACGGCCTTCATCGGCCCCTCGGGCTGCGGGAAATCAACCTTCCTGCGTT
Source organism: Sedimentimonas flavescens (assembly GCF_025154035.1). Classification (NCBI taxonomy): domain Bacteria; kingdom Pseudomonadati; phylum Pseudomonadota; class Alphaproteobacteria; order Rhodobacterales; genus Sedimentimonas; species Sedimentimonas flavescens. The sequence continues at coordinate 13,819 of NZ_JAOALJ010000003.1, forward strand.
GCCTCAACCGGATGAACGACACGATCGACGTCTGTCGCGTCGAGGGCGACATCCTGCTCGATGGCGAGGATATCTACGACAAGAAGGTCGATCCGGTGCAACTGCGCGCCAAGGTCGGCATGGTGTTCCAAAAGCCCAACCCCTTCCCCAAGTCGATCTACGACAACGTGGCCTACGGCCCGAAGATCCACGGCCTGACCCGCAACAAGGCGGAACTCGACGAGGTGGTGGAATCGAGCCTGCGCAAGGCCGCGCTCTGGAACGAGGTCAAAGACCGTCTCGATTCGCCCGGCACCGGGCTTTCGGGCGGCCAGCAGCAACGCCTGTGCATCGCCCGCGCAGTGGCGACCTCGCCCGAGGTTCTCTTGATGGACGAACCCTGCTCGGCGCTCGACCCGATCGCGACGGCCCAGGTCGAGGAACTGATCGATGAGCTGCGCGGGAATTTCTCGGTGGTGATCGTGACCCACTCGATGCAGCAGGCCGCACGCGTCAGCCAGCGCACCGCCTTCTTCCATCTCGGCAACCTGGTGGAACTTGGCGATACCACGCAGATCTTCACCAATCCGAAAGATCCGCGCACTGAAAGCTACATCACCGGCCGGATCGGCTGACGGGAGACGACGATGAGCCAACATATTCTTACCGCCTTCGACCGCGACCTCGAATCGGTTCAGGCCTCTGTCGTCAAGATGGGCGGCATGGTCGAGGCGCAAATCCTTGATTCGGCGCTCGCGCTCGAAACCCGCGACGAGGAACTGGCCGAAGCCGTGCGCCAACGCGACAAGGCCATCGACGAGCTTGAAGAACGCATCAACGTCGATGCTGCACGCCTGATCGCGTTGCGCGCACCTGCGGCAAGCGATCTGCGCGTGGCGCTGACGGTCATCAAGATTGCCGGCAATCTCGAACGCGTCGGCGATCATGCAAAGAATACCGCCAAACGCGCCAAGGTGGTCATGGCGACGCCCGCGATCAACGGCTCGACCGGCGCGATCCGGCGCATGGCCCAGGCGGTCGAAACGATGCTCAAGGACGCGATCGACAGCTACATCCAGCGCGACGCCGCCCTTGCCGCCGACGTGCGCGCCCGCGACGTCGAGGTGGACCAGATGTACAATGCGCTGTTCCGCGAATTCCTGACCTACATGCTGGAAGATCCGCGCAACATCACCGCCTGCATGCACCTGCACTTCATCGCCAAGAACATCGAGCGCATGGGCGACCACGCCACCGCCATCGCCGAGCAGGTGATCTATCTGGTCACCGGCCAGTTGCCCGAGGAATCGCGCCCGAAAACCGAGAGCGTGAGCGATTTCAATGCAGCGGAGGGTTAAGCCATGAGCCCCGCCCAACAGCCCTGCGTGCTGGTGGTCGAGGATGAATCGGCCCAGCGTGAAGTTCTGCAGTACAACCTTGAGGCCGAAGGCTTCCGCGTCGCCATGGCGGTGAACGGGGACGAGGCGCTCTTGATGGTGCGTGAAGAAAAGCCCGACCTGATCGTTCTGGACTGGATGCTACCCAATGTCAGCGGCATCGAGATCTGCCGACGGGTCAAGGCCAACCCGGAAACGCGCTCGATTCCGATCATCATGCTCTCGGCCCGCTCGGAAGAGGCGGATCGGGTGCGCGGCCTCGAAACCGGGGCGGATGATTATGTCGTCAAGCCTTACTCTGTGGTCGAGCTGATGGCGCGTTTGCGCACTCAGCTACGTCGAACGCGACCGGCCACGATGGGCGAAAGACTGCAATTCGAGGATATTTTGCTCGATGCGGCCGAACATCGGGTGTTTCGTGACGGCCAGCAGTTGAAACTCGGGCCGACCGAGTTCCGCCTGCTGTCCACCTTGATGGAAAAACCGGGCCGGGTCTGGACGCGCGATCAGCTGCTCGACCGGGTCTGGGGCCGCGATATCTATGTCGATACCCGCACGATCGACGTGCATGTCGGGCGTCTGCGCAAGGCGCTGATGGCCTTTGGTGGCTCGGATCCGGTGCGCACCGTCCGCGGAACGGGCTATTCGCTCGGCTGAGCGGCCAGGAACGCGTTAACCTCATCGCGGGCGGGAATGGCATCGGCCGTTCCTGCCCGTGTCACTTTCAGCGCCGCAGCCCCGGCGGCAAGGCGCATCGCGGCGGCAGGCGATAGCCCCTCTGCCAGTCCGGCGACAAGATAGCCCGCAAACGTATCCCCCGCCGCCGTGGTATCGACCGGCTTGACCGGGAAGGCGGGCACGCGCACCTCGGCCCCCGCGCCCAGATCGTGCCAGACCGCACCGCGCGAGCCGAGCGTGACCAGAACATGCGGCACGGGCAGATCGGCCAGCGTCACACCCAGCGCCGAACAAAGTTGCCCGGCCTCGACCTCATTGAGGATCAGAAGCGAGACATAGCGCATCACGGCATGCGCGGCCTCGGCCTCGAACGGAGCTGCGGAATAGACCACAAACAGACCCTGTTCCTGCGCAAAACGGGCCGCTTCGACCTGCGCCGAGGTTTCGTTTTGCAAGATCAGCCAGTCCTCGGGGCCTGCGCCAGCCAGCGCGCGGCGCACATCTTCGCCCGCGATCGCCCGGTTCGCGCCCGGGTAAAGAACGATCGCGTTCTCGCCCGCTTCATCGACCTGAATGATCGCATGGCCCGAGGGCTCCGCCAGTTCGAAAACCGCGCCGCAATCCACCCCCAGACCGGCGAGGCGCGCGGCCATCCAGCGGCCATCTGCACCCACGGCACCGATATGGCGCACCTCGGCCCCGGCCCGCGCGGCGGCAACGGATTGATTCGCTCCCTTGCCGCCCAGCCCCAACGCATAAGATTGCGCAGCCAGCGTTTCGCCCGGCTGGGGCAGATGCGCCAGCCGGTAGAAGTGATCTGCGTTGATCGAGCCGAGATTGTAGATCGCCATGGCGCCCTCCCGTTGCTTGCGCAACTATCCACAGGGCGCCGGGGGCGGTAAACCCCCGGAAATCGCTTACTTGGACTGACCCAGACGACAGGCCGCGATGACCGCCATGTTCAGGATGTCGTTCACCGTCGAAACGGTCGAGCAGATCTGCAACGGCGCCGGAACACCGGTCAGGATCGGGCCGATCACGGTCGCGCCACCCATTTCCTGCATCAGCTTGACCGAGATCGAGGCCGAGTGCCGCGCCGGAACCACCAGCACGTTCGCCGGACCCGACAGGCGGCAGAACGGATATTGCGCCATGGCCTCGGGGTTGAGCGCCACATCCACCGCCATTTCGCCATCGTATTCGAAATCGACCCCGCGCGCGTCCAGGATGCGCGGCGCCTCGTGCATCTTCGAAGCGCGCTCGGAGACCGGGTAGCCGAAGGTCGAGAAGGATACGAAGGCCACGCGCGGCTCAAGCCCCAGAGCGCGGGCAACCTGTGCGCCACGGGTGGCGATATCGGCCAGGTCGTTCTCGCTCGGCCACTCATGCACCAGCGTATCGCCGATCAGCACGATGCGGCCCTTGCTGAGCAGCGCCGTGATCCCAACCGCACCGTCCGAGGGCTTCGCGTCGAAGACCTTGTTGATCAGTTCGAGCACATGGGCAGACTTGCGCGTCACGCCGGTGATCATCCCGTCGCCGTGGCCATGCGCCAGCATCAGCGCGGCAAACACATGCCGGTCGCGCATCGCCAGCTTATGCGCATCGTGCCGGTCAAAGCCGCGACGCTGCAGGCGCTTGTAGAGGAATTCCTTGTAGGTCTCGATATGCTTCGAGTTCGCCGAGTTGACGATGGTCAGCTCGCGATAGGCGTCGCCCAGACCGGCGGCCTCAAGCTTTTCGCGCACGTCATGCTCGCGCCCGACAACCAGCGCCCGGCCCATGCCGCCGCGCTGATAGGCTACGGCCGCGCGCAGCACGCGCGGATCGTCGCCCTCGGCAAAGATCATCTTGGCCTGCGCCTGGCGCGCGCGTGCATGGATGCCTTGCAGGATCGAGGCGGTCGGGTCCATCCGCGCCTTGAGGCTTTGGGCATAACCCTCCATGTCGATGATCGGGCGGCGCGCAACGCCGGTCTCCATGCCCGCCTTCGCGACCGCCGGCGGGATCACATGGATCAGGCGCGGGTCGAAGGGCGTGGGAATGATGTAGTCGCGGCCAAAGCTGAGCTTGCGGCCATAGGCCATCGCGACCTCGTCGGGCACATCCTCGCGCGCCAGATCGGCCAGCGCGCGGGCGCAGGCGATCTTCATCTCATCGTTGATCGCGCGGGCGTGGATATCGAGCGCGCCGCGGAACAGATAGGGGAAGCCCAGAACGTTGTTCACCTGGTTGGGGTAATCCGAACGGCCCGTGGCGACGATCGCATCCTCGCGCACCTCATGGGCTTCTTCGGGGGTGATCTCCGGATCGGGGTTTGCCATGGCAAAAATGACCGGGTTATCGGCCATCGAGGCGACCATATCCTGCGTCACTGCACCCTTGGCCGAAACGCCCAGGAAGACGTCGGCGCCCACCATTGCCTCTTCCAGCGTGCGCGCCTCGGTATTGGCGGCATGGGCCGATTTCCACTGGTTCATGCCCTCGGTGCGGCCCTGATAGATCACGCCCTTGGTGTCGCACATGATGCAATTGTCGTGCCGCGCGCCCATGGCCTTGACCAGTTCAAGACAGGCGATGCCGGCAGCACCCGCGCCATTCAGAACGATCTTGCAGTCCTCGATCTTCTTGCCCGAGATTTCTAGCGCGTTGATCAGGCCCGCGGCGCAGATCACAGCGGTGCCGTGCTGGTCGTCATGGAACACCGGGATGTCCATGGTTTCCTTCAGGCGCTGCTCGATGATGAAGCATTCGGGCGCCTTGATATCTTCAAGGTTGATACCGCCGAAGGTCGGGCCCATCAGCTTGACGGCCTGGATGATTTCATCGGGATTCTCGGTATCAAGCTCGATATCGATCGCGTTCACATCCGCGAAGCGCTTGAAGAGAACCGCCTTGCCCTCCATCACCGGCTTGGAGGCCAGCGCACCAAGGTTGCCAAGCCCCAAGATCGCCGTGCCGTTCGACACAACCGCGACCATGTTGCCCTTGACCGTGTAGTCATAGGCGGTCTCGGGGCGCTCGGCGATGGCTTCGACCGGAACCGCGACGCCGGGGCTATAGGCCAGGCTCAGATCCCGCTGGGTGGTCATCGGCTTCGAGGCCGTGATCTCATATTTCCCCGGACGCGGATCGAGGTGATAAGCCAGCGCCTCTTCGGGCGTGATACGGTTCTTGGTGGACATTGGGCCAATCCTCCTACAGGCCCGCCTCTCTTAACGATTTGCCCCGCACGTCTCAATGGATTTGCAGAGGTTTTCGCCGTTTTGTAGGGTCTGCGCAAAGGCAGGGGGAAGAATGTCCGACCAAACCGTCACGCCCATGATGGCGCAGTATCTCTCAATCCGCGAAGCGAACCCCGGCGCGCTTCTGTTTTACCGGATGGGCGATTTCTACGAGATGTTCTTCGACGATGCCGTCGCGGCGGCGGCGGCGCTCGATATCGCGCTGACCAAACGCGGGATGCATCTGGGCGAAGAGATCCCGATGTGCGGCGTGCCGGTGCACGCGGCCGAGGGCTATCTGCTGACCCTGATCCGCAAGGGCTTTCGCGTCGCCATCGCCGAGCAGCTCGAAGATCCGGCCGAAGCGAAGAAGCGCGGCTCCAAATCCGTGGTCAAGCGCGACGTCGTGCGGCTGGTCACCCCCGGCACGCTGACCGAGGAAAGCCTGCTCGAAGCGCGCCGCCACAACTTCCTCGCCGCCTGGGCCGAGGTGCGCGATGAGGGCGCGCTGGCCTGGGTCGATATTTCGACCGGCGATTTCCGCGTTATGCCCTGCCCGCTGACCCGCCTCGGCCCCGAACTTGCCCGCCTTAGCCCGCGCGAGGTTCTGGTCAGCGACGTAAAAGAGGCCGATTGCACTGAAATAGTCTCTGATTTGCGCGCCTCGATGACCCCCCTGGCGCGCTCAAGCTTTGACAGCCAGGGCGCCGAAAAGCGGCTGTGCGATCTATTCGCTGTGGGCTCGCTTGAGGCCTTCGGCACCTTCACCCGCGCCGAAGTTTCCGCCATGGGCGCGATTGTCGACTACCTCGACCTGACACAACGCGGGAAACTGCCCTTGCTGCGCCGCCCGGTGCGCGAGGATGCCGGCCGCCTCATGCAGATCGACGCCGCCACCCGGCGCAACCTGGAACTGACGCAGGCCCTGTCGGGCGGGCGCGAGGGATCGCTTTTGACAACCATCGACCGCACCGTCACCGCAGGCGGCGCGCGTCTGTTGGAGCGTCGCATCTCTGCCCCCTCGCGCGACCTTGATCAGATCCACGCGCGACATGCATCGATCTCTTTTCTGCTGGAACAGGGTCGATTTGCGCAGGATCTGCGCGCCGATCTGCGCCGCTGCCCCGATATGGACCGCGCGCTTTCGCGCCTTGCCATGGACCGCGGCGGCCCTCGCGACATGGCCGCCATCCGCAACGGGCTCGGCCAGGCACTGACACTGGCCGAACGGCTTGAAAACTCAGACGCGCCCGCGCTTTTGCGCGATGCGGCCAGTGCGTTGGTCGGTCACGATGACCTCGTGGCGTTGCTTGACGCCGCGCTGGTGGCCGAGCCGCCCCTGCTCGCGCGTGACGGCGGCTTCATCGCGCCGGGCTATGACGACGAACTCGACCAGACCCGGCAATTGCGCGACGAAGGCCGCGGTGTCATCGCCCGGATGCAGGCGCAATACAGCGATCAGGCCGGCATCCCCAGCCTCAAGATCAAGCACAACAACGTTCTGGGCTATTTCATCGAGGTCACCGCGACCCATGCCGAGAAAATGTTGGCCCCGCCGCTCAACGAAAGCTTCATCCACCGACAGACGACGGCGAACCAGGTCCGCTTTACTACCGTGGCGCTGAGCGAGCTGGAAACCCGCATCCTGAACGCCGGGAACCACGCGCTCGAAATCGAAAAGCGGCTCTATGACAGCCTCAAAGGCGCCATTCTTGCCCATTCCGGCCCGATCGGCGAAGCCTCCCGCGCACTGGCCGAGATCGACCTTGCTACCGCCTTCGCCGATCTGGCGGCGGGCGAAGGCTGGGTCGAACCCACCGTGGACAACTCCCGCGCCTTCGAGATCGAGGGAGGCCGCCACCCGGTTGTCGAGGCCTCGCTCAAACGCGCAGGCGAGCCCTTCATCGCCAACGATTGCGGCCTGACCAGCGGCGAAACCCCGGCAATCTGGCTGCTCACCGGCCCCAACATGGCTGGTAAGTCGACCTTCCTGCGGCAAAACGCGATCATCGCGCTTCTTGCTCAGGCGGGCAGCTTCGTGCCCGCGCGCCGCGCCCATATCGGCCTTGTCAGCCAACTTTTCAGCCGCGTCGGCGCCGCAGACGACCTCGCGCGCGGCCGCTCGACCTTCATGGTCGAAATGGTCGAAACCGCCGCCATCCTCAATCAGGCCGATGATCGCGCCCTTGTCATCCTCGACGAGATCGGCCGCGGCACCGCCACCTATGACGGCCTCTCGATCGCCTGGGCGGTGATGGAGCATTTGCACGGCGTCAATCGTTGCCGCGCCCTTTTTGCCACCCATTACCACGAGATGACCGCACTATCAGCCAAGCTGCATGGCGTCGAAAACGCCACCGTCACCGTCAAGGAATGGGAGGGCGAGGTCATCTTCCTGCATGAGGTCCGCAAGGGCGCCGCCGACCGCTCCTACGGCGTTCAGGTCGCACGCCTTGCGGGCCTGCCGGATTCGGTGGTCGCCCGCGCGCGCGTCGTGCTCGACGCGCTGGAAAAAGGCGAACGCGAGGGCGGCGCAAAAAAACAAATGATGATCGACGATCTGCCGCTCTTCTCGGCCGCAGCCCCGCCGCCCGCCCCGGCGAAAGGCCCATCGCCGGTCGAGGAACAGCTGCGCGCGCTCCATCCAGATGAGATGACCCCGCGCGAGGCCATGGATGCGCTCTACGCGCTCCGCGCCCTGCTCAAGGACTGATTTCTTCTTGGGATAAATACCTTGCGGGGGTCCGGGGGCGCAAAGCCCCCGGCCTCTCCATCAGCTCTTCGGCGTTGAGGAAACGCCGACCTTGGCCGGTCGTAGCAAGCGATCATGCAGCTGGAAGCCGTCATCCATCACCTGGATGATATCGCCAGCAACCGTCCCCGGCACCGGCGCCTCGAACATCGCCTCGTGCAGCAGCGGATCGAACTTGTCGCCGACCTTGGGCGAGATCGCCTTCACGCCGTGGCGGCCGAACACGTTCAGCAACTCGCGCTGCGTCAGCTCCACGCCCTCGATCAGAGCCGCGGCCTGCACCCGCACCTCGTCCGATGCCGCATCGAGCGCGCGCTTGAGCGCGTCGAACACCGGCAGCATGTCGCGTGCCAGCTTCGATCCGCCATAATTCTCGGCCTCGCGACGATCGCGATCGGCCCGCTTGCGCGAGTTTTCCGCATCGGCCAGCGCGCGCATGAAGCGGTCGCGCATCTCATCGCGTTCAGCCCGCAGCGCTTCCAGCTCATCCACGGCCTCTTCGAGGACATCCTCGAACACTTCCTCGACCTGCGCCTGATCCTCGGCCATTTCGTCTTTCTTCTCGCTCATGCGTCTCATCCTTTGCCCCGGCCGGAGAGCATACGCCCGACCAGTTGCGCTGTATAATCCACGATCGGCACGATCCGCCCGTAATTGAGCCGCGTGGGTCCAATGACCCCGACCGCGCCGATGATCTTTCGATCCGCGTTCATATAGGGAGAGACGACCAAAGAGGAACCCGAAAGTGAAAAAAGCTTGTTCTCGGAACCGATAAAAATGCGCACACCATCGCCGGTTTCGGCCAGATCGAGGAACTCGGCGATGTCGCGCTTGCGCTCCAGGTCATCAAAGAGGCTGCGCACGCGCTCGAGGTCCAGCTCATCCCCCAACAGGTTGGCACGCCCGCGCACGATCAGCCGCTCGTAGGATTCGCCCTTGTTTTCCCATTGCGCCAGCCCCGCCTCGACCAGATCGGCGGCCAGCCGGTCCAGCTCCTGCCGGCGCAGAACGATCTGACGCGCGATATGCTCACGCAGCTCTGACAGGGTGCGCCCCTCGGCCATGGCATTAAGAAAGTTCGCGGCCTCCCGCATCGAGGAGGGCGTCTGGCCCATCGGCGGCGTGAACACCCGGTTCTCGACCTGCCCATCGGCAAAGACCAGCACCACGAGTGCCCTTTCGGCACCAAGCGAGACGAACTCGATATGCCGGATCGGCGCTTCGTGCTTGGGTGTCAGCACAAGGCTCGCGCCATGGGTGATGCCCGACAGCGCAGAGCCCACGCGATCCAGAAGCGTGCCCACATCGGGATCGCCGCCGACCGTCGCCTCGATCGCCGCGCGGTCCGAGGCGGCAGGCTCGCTGATCTCCATCAGCCCATCGACGAACATCCGCAGCCCCGTCTGCGTCGGGATCCGGCCCGCCGAGACATGCGGGCTGCCCAGAAGGCCGAGATACTCGAGATCCTGCATCACGTTGCGGATCGTCGCCGCCGAGAGCTTCTCGCTCATCGTTCGCGTCAGGCTGCGCGAGCCCACCGGATCGCCGGTTTCAAGATAGCTTTCCACCACGCGGCGAAACACCTCGCGCGAGCGGTCGTTCAGCTCGGTCAACAGTTTCGTCTGTTCGGTCATCTGCGGGCTCATAGGTGCAGAGTAAAGGCTGCCTGCGGGGCCGCGTCAATCACGCCTTCGGGGCTTGCATCGCGAGGCCGGGGGCCTCAAATGGGACGAAACACACGAAAGGACCGATCATGCGCCCCTCCGGACGGAATTTAAGCGAAATGCGCCCGATTTCAATCGAGACCGGCGTGACCAAACATGCCGAAGGGTCGTGCCTGATCAAGGTGGGCGATACGCATGTTCTGTGCACCGCCACGATTGAGGACCGCGCGCCCTCCTTCCTCAAGGGGTCGGGCCTTGGCTGGGTCACCGCCGAATACGGGATGCTGCCGCGCGCCACGAACTCGCGCAACCGGCGCGAGGCGGCGGCGGGCAAGCAATCGGGCCGCACGCAGGAAATCCAGCGCCTGATCGGGCGCTCGCTGCGCGCGGGCGTTGATCGCGTGGCCCTGGGCGAGCGTCAGATTGTCGTCGATTGCGATGTGATCCAGGCCGATGGCGGCACGCGCTGCGCCTCGATCACCGGGGGTTGGGTTGCGCTGCGCCTTGCGGTGAACAAGCTCTTGAAGGCCGGGCTGATCACCTCGGACCCGCTGGTCGATCACGTCGCGGCGGTGTCCTGCGGGATTTACGCCGGTCAACCGGTCTGCGATCTGGATTATGCCGAGGACAGCGAGGCTGGCACCGATGGCAACTTCATCATGACCGGTTCGCGCAAACTGATCGAGGTGCAGATGTCGGCCGAGGGCGCCACCTTCTCGCGCGATCAGATGAACCAGCTGATGGATCTGGCCGAGGCCGGCATCGACGCGCTGGTTGCAGTGCAAAAGGCCGCCGCCGCATGAGAAAGTTCACCGACCGCAAGCTGCTGGTGGCGACGCACAACAAGGGCAAGCTCGACGAGATGCGCGCCCTGTTGGCGCCTTATGGCATCGAGGTCGTCGGCGCGGGTGAGATGAACCTGCCCGAACCCGCCGAGACCGAGACGACCTTTGTTGGCAACGCCCGGATCAAGGCCCACGCGGCGGCCAAGGCGACCGGCCTGCCCGCGCTGTCCGACGACAGTGGGATCGAGGTCGATGCGCTGGATGGCGCGCCGGGTGTCTATACCGCTGATTGGGCAGAAACCCCGAACGGGCGCGATTTCGTTCAGGCGATGACGCGCACCTGGGCGGAGTGCGAGGCAAAATCCGCACCCCTTCCCCGCACGGCGCGCTTCCGCTCGACCCTCGTTCTCGCTTGGCCCGATGGTCATGACGAGGTTTTCGAGGGCAAGGCCGAGGGCCAGCTGGTCTGGCCGATGCGCGGCCAGCAGGGCCACGGCTATGACCCGATGTTCCAGCCTGAAGGCTTTGAGATCACCTTTGCCGAGATGGACCCGGCCAAGAAGAACGAAATCAGCCACCGCGCTGACGCTTTCCGCAAACTCATTACCTGTTTCGAGGTTTGACATGAGCCAACGCAAGAACATCTCGGGCGGATCGCCCTACGAACCCAAGCTCGGCTATTCCCGCGCGGTGGTTCAGGGCGACTGGTGCTTTGTCGCGGGCACCACCGGCGCCGATCCGGTCAGCAAGATCTTCCCCGACAGCGCTCTCGATCAGGCGCGCAACACGCTCGCCACGATCAAATCGGTGCTTGAGGGCGCGGGTTTTTCGCTCAATGACGTGGTGCGGGCGACCTACATCATCACCGACGGCGCCTATATGGAAGAAATCATTCCCGCCCTTTCGGAAACCTTCGGCGAGATCCGCCCCGCCGCCACGATGATCATCGCAGGGCTGGTGAATCCGGCGATGAAGATCGAAATCGAAGTCACGGCGTTCAAGGGATGACCGAGGACTGGCGCAACGGCGGGTTCGGGCTGTACCTGCACTGGCCGTTTTGCGCCTCGAAATGCCCCTATTGCGATTTCAACAGCCATGTAGCCGCAGAAATCGACCAAAACCGCTGGAACAGAGCCTTTTTGGCCGAGATTGAGCGCGTCGGGGCGCAGACCGGGGACCGGGTTCTGAACTCGGTCTTTTTCGGCGGCGGCACGCCCTCGCTGATGGAGCCGCAGCTCGTCTCGGACATTCTCGACAAGGTGCGCGCGACGTGGCGGCTGGCCAATGACGTCGAAATCACGCTGGAGGCCAACCCCACCAGCATCGAATCCGGCCGCTTCAGCGCCTATGCCGAGGCCGGGGTCAACCGTGTCTCGATGGGGATGCAGGCGCTCAATGACGACGATCTGCGGCGGCTCGGGCGGATGCATAGCGTGGCCGAGGGACGCGCGGCTTTCGATATCGCCCGCAAGCACTTCGGCCGCGTCAGTTTCGATCTGATCTATGCCCGCCAGGATCAGGATCTGACCGCTTGGGAGGCTGAACTGCGCGAGGCGCTGGCCATGGCGGTTGATCACTTCTCGATTTACCAGCTGACGATCGAGGATGGCACCGCCTTCGGCCTGCGCCACGCGGCGGGAAAGCTGCGCGGCCTGCCAGATGACGACAAGGCCGCCGATATGTACCTGCGTACGCAGGAGATTTGCGAGGCGGCCGGTCTGCCCGCTTATGAGGTCTCGAACCACGCCCGCCCCGGCGCAGAAAGCCGCCATAATCTGATTTACTGGCGCTACGGCGATTATGTGGGTATCGGCCCCGGCGCGCATGGCCGCCTGACGCTGAACGGCCAGCGCCGCGCCACCGATACCGAGAAGATGCCCGCCCGCTGGCTGTCTCTGGTCGAAGAGCGCGGCTCGGGCGAGATCCTGCGCGAGGCGCTGCCCCTCGACGAGCAGGCGATCGAGTTCCTGTTGTTCGGCCTACGCCTCGCCGAGGGTATCGACCCCGCGCGCTATCGCGCGTTGAGCGGGCAGGATCTGGACGCAGGCAAGCTGTCTGCTTTGCAAGAAATCGGCATGATTACGCTGGAACAGGGTCGAATTCTGGTCACCAAGGATGGCCGCGCCGTCCTGAATGCCGTCATTCGGGAGCTGATGCCCTGATGCGTGTGCTCTGGCTCATCGCGGGATCAATCAGCCTTGGGCTTGGGCTGCTGGGGGTCTTCCTGCCGCTGCTGCCCACAGTTCCCTTCGTGCTGCTTGCGGCCTTCTGCTTTGCGCGTTCGTCAGAACGCCTGCACGACTGGATGCTCGAACACCCGAAGTTCGGCCCTGCCATCGCGGACTGGCGCGATCGGGGCGCGATTTCCGCGCGCGGCAAATGGGCCGCTACGATCTCCATCGTCGCAAGCCTGATCCTCGCGGTTGTTCTGGGCTTTCCGACGAAGTTTCTGACGATTCAGACCATCGCGCTCGCGGGCGTTACCCTGTTCATCTGGACGCGTCCGAACGGCTAGGGCTTAGCGCAATGCGCTGAGAAGCTGGCAAATCTGATCCAGCTCATCAAGATCGCGGTACTGGATCGAGAGCTGGCCGCCCTCCTCTCCCTTGTGGTCAATATTGACCCGCATACCAAGTGTTGCGGAGAGATCCGATTCCAGCGCCCGCGTATCAGCGTCTTTCTCGGGCGCTCGCGCGCCCGAACCGCCGCCCGAGGCACGGCCGGGTTTCGGCGCGTCCTGCTTGGCAAAGCGCTCCACCTCGCGCACAGACAGGCCTTTCTCGACCGCCTCGCGTGCCAGCTTGACCGGATCGGGCGCGGTGATCATCGCGCGCGCATGGCCGGCCGTCAGCCGCCCTTCGCGCAGCATTCCCTGCACCTCGTCGGGCAGTTGCAGCAGACGCAGCAGGTTCGCGATATGGCTGCGGCTTTTCGAGAGCGCCTCGGCCACCTTCTCCTGCGTATGGCCAAAGCGGTCCATCAGCTGGCGATAGCCAAGCGCCTCTTCCAACGGGTTCAGGTCGGCGCGCTGGATGTTCTCGATAATCGCGACCTCAAGAACCTCGGTATCGTCGAGTTCGCGGACAACCACCGGAAGCTCATGCACCTGGGCCATCTGCGCCGCGCGCCAGCGGCGTTCGCCGGCGATAATCTCGTAAGAGCCCGGCTTGCGCGGATGCGGGCGCACCAGAAGCGGCTGAATCACGCCTTTTTCACGGATCGAGGCCGCCAGTTCCTCCAGCGCCTCGGGCGAGAAATCGCGGCGCGGCTGATCAGGATTGGGTTCGATCCTCTCGACCGGGATGACGTTCTCGGCGCGGCGCGGCGCGGCTTCGGGCTCGGAGCGCGTCAGGTTCACGTCGGCCATCAGGGCGGACAGCCCGCGCCCCAATCCCCGGCGTTCGATTTTCTTGTCGCTCATATCCTCACCCCTTCTTATCTGCCACAAGGTGACGCGCGATCAGTTCATTCGCAAGGGCGCGATAGGCCTCCGACCCGCGCGAGGCGGTATCGTATTGCAAAACCGGCAGCGCGTAAGACGGCGCTTCGGACACGCGCACATTGCGCGGAATCATCGTGCGGAACACGATCTCACCCAGGGTCGCGCGGGCATCGGCCTCAACCTGTTGTGACAGATTGTTGCGAACATCATACATCGTGAGGATAACACCCTCGATCCGCAGCAGACGATTGGCGCTTTGGCGCACTTCGCGGATCGTCAGCATCAGCTGCGAAAGCCCTTCCAGCGCGAAGAATTCGGCCTGAAGCGGCACGAGCACCGAATGCGCGGCGACCATCGCGTTGACCGTCAGCAGGCTGAGCGAGGGCGGGCAGTCGATCAGCACGTAATCGAAGGCGAAGGCGTCGATATCCGGCTGGCGCAGCGCGTCATGCAGCAAAAAGCTGCGTTTTTCGAGTGAGACAAGCTCCATATCCGCCGAAGACAGGTCGCTGTTCGCCGGGCTGATCCACAGCCCCGCCACCGCCGTCGGCAAGATCACATCCTTGAGCCGCGCATCGTCGAGCAGCAGGTCATAGGTGCTGTGCTTGCGATCCTCGGGCTCAATCCCAAGCCCGGTCGAGGCATTCCCCTGCGGATCGAGATCGACGAGCAACACGCGAAAGCCCTGCTCGGCAAGGGCGGCGGCGAGGTTGATCGTTGTGGTGGTCTTGCCCACGCCGCCCTTCTGGTTCGCGACGGCAATGATTTTCGGCCCTGGCGGACGGGTCGGATCAGACACGCTGAACTCCTGTGATCTCGAGAATCGCGGCTTCGGGATCGGTCATGCTCGGATGGGTTTTGAGGGAAATGGACCAGCTTTTCCGGGCCTCGGCAAGCTCATCGCGCCACTTCGCGCCCTTCGGGAAGAAAGCGGTGCCGGAAGGCCGCAGGTGCCGCTCGGCAAAGCCCAATAGCGCATCAAGCGAGGCCAGAGCGCGGGCGCTCAGGAAATCGGCGCCAAGGGGCTCAACCTCTTCGATTCGCTTGGCAATTACCTGGGTGTTCAGCCCGAGATCGCGCGAAACCGTGGCAAGGAAAGCCGATTTGCGCCGGTCGCTTTCGACCAGAGTCACAGTCAGATCGGGCGCCAGTTCCGCCGCAATTGCAGCAATCACCAGCCCGGGAAAGCCGCCACCGCTGCCGAGGTCCACCCAATGCCCCGCGCGCGGCATCGCCAGCGCGAAAACCTGAGCGGAATCGAGGAAGTGGCGCTCCCACACCTGTGCGAGGGTTGGCGCGGATACCAGGTTGATCGCCGGGTTCCACTTTTTCAGCAGCGCCTCATAGGCGTTCAGGCGGTCGAATGTTTCACGTGAAACATCGAGCACCGCGGCCAGCCGGGCTTCCTTCGGATCGTTCATGCAGTTTTCATCCGCTTCATCTGGCGCAACTTGGCCAAGATCAGCGTCAGCGCGGCCGGAGTCACGCTGTCCACCCGCGCCGCCTGCCCGAGCGTCTGCGGGCGTGCGCGCGACAGTTTCAGCTTCAACTCATTCGACAGGCCGGACATCGCTGCGTAATCGAAATCCGCCGGGATCTCCCAATTCTCGTCGCGCTTCATCGCCTCAACGTCGCGCTCTTGCCGCGCGACGTAATTCGCGTAAAGCGCATCCTTAGCCAGCTGCGCCGAGATTTCCGGGGCCAGCGCCGACAGATCAGGGAAAATCCGCTCCAGATCCGGCAGGGCGATATCCGGGAAGGACAACAGCGCAAAGGCGCTGCGCCGCGCGCCATCCTGATTGACGGCAAAACCGTGCGCCGCCGCTTCGCGCGGCGTCAGCGTCAGCGCCTCCATCAGCGCGCGGCCCGAGGCCAGCTGCTCCATCTTGCTCTCGAAGGCCGCTTGGCGGGTTTCACCCACACAGCCAAGGTCGAGGCCGAAGCCCGTGAGGCGCTGGTCGGCATTATCCGCCCGCAACGACAGGCGGAATTCGGCGCGCGAGGTGAACATGCGATAGGGTTCAGTCACGCCGCGCGTCGTCAGATCGTCGATCATGACACCGATATAGCTGTTGGTGCGGCTGAACTGCACAGGCTCCTGCCCTACCGCCACCCGCGCGGCGTTCAGGCCGGCGACCAAACCCTGCGCGGCGGCCTCTTCATAACCGGTCGTGCCGTTGATCTGCCCGGCCAGGAACAGGCCCGGCTGGCTCCGCAGCTCCAGACTTTGCGTCAGAGCGCGCGGATCGACGTAATCATATTCGATCGCGTAACCGGGCTGGAGGATCTTCACATCCTCCAGAGCGTAGATCGAGCGGACATAATCCTCCTGCACATCGACGGGCAGCGAGGTCGAAATCCCGTTCGGATAGACGGTGTGATCGTCCAGCCCTTCGGGCTCCAGGAAGATCTGGTGCGAGGTCTTGTCGGCAAAGCGCACAATCTTGTCCTCGATCGAGGGGCAATAGCGCGGCCCCACCCCCTCGATATGCCCGCCATACATGGCCGAGCGCGAAAGGTTGTCGCGGATGATCTGATGCGTCTGCTCATTCGTGTGCGTGATCCCGCAGGAAATCTGCCTTACGAAAGGCGCGCGGTGCAGGAAAGAAAACAGCTCGGGCTCATCATCGCCCGGCTGCATATCCAACAGTTCCCACTTGATGGTGCGGCCATCCAGACGCGGTGGCGTGCCGGTTTTCAAGCGCCCCGTCTCGATCCCCAGATCACGCAGATTGTCGGCGAGCGAGATCGAGGGTTTGTCGCCCATGCGACCGCCCGGCTGTTTCTGATCGCCAATATGGATCAACCCACGCAGGAAGGTGCCGGTGGTCAGCACCACCGCTTTCGCCGGAAGCTCAGCCCCATCGGCCAGGCGCACGCCGGCAATCCGACCGCCCGCGGTCATGAAGCTGGCGGCCTCGCCCTCGATCACCTCAAGGTTCGCCTGCTCGGCCGTAAGGCCTTGCATTGCCAGACGATAAAGCTTGCGGTCAGCCTGCGTCCGGGGGCCTTGCACCGCGGGGCCCTTGCGGCGGTTCAGCAGACGAAACTGGATGCCCGCCATATCGGCCGCGCGGCCCATGACGCCATCCATCGCATCGATCTCGCGCACCAGATGGCCCTTACCCAAACCGCCGATCGCCGGGTTGCAGGACATCACCCCAATCGCATCCGCGCGCAGCGTCACCAGTGCGGTGCGCGCACCCATGCGGGCCGCGGCGTGGGCAGCCTCGGTTCCGGCGTGACCGCCCCCGACAACGATGACGTCAAAATGTTTCACGTGAAACACTCCTACTTGCCGATGCAAAAGCTGGCGAAGATCTCGTCAAGCAGGTGTTCAACATCCACCCGCCCCAACAGCGATTCGAGCGCCCGTGCCGCCTGCCGCAATCCTTCGGCCGCAAGCTCGGCCCGCTCGCCCCCGCGCAATACCTCATCTTGCGCCGATTCCAAAGCCCCAATAGCGCGGATCAGCGCATCACGATGCCGTTCCCGCGACATGACGCCCGCGCCGCTGGCCCGTTCTGAAAGCCGCGCGGTGATCTCGGCAATCAGCCGATCCAACCCCTTCCCGGTCTTGCCCGAGATCGACATCCCCTCGACCGGATGCAGATCGGCCTTGCCGTGCACGATCAGATCACCGTCCTGCGGCTGGATCAGCGGGATTTCATCCTGATCGAGCAGAAAGATCCGCAGATCGCATTGTCCGGCGCGCTCCAATGCGCGGCGCACACCGATGGCCTCGACCACATCCTCGGTTTCGCGCAGCCCGGCCGTATCGAGCAGCGTTACCGCCAGCCCGGCCAGATCCATCCGAACCTCGATCACATCGCGCGTCGTGCCCGCGATCTCCGAGGTGATCGCCGCCTCCCGCCCCGCCAGCGCATTCAAAAGCGTGGATTTGCCCGCGTTCGGATTGCCGACGATGGCAACCTCGAACCCCTCACGAATGCGTTCTGCCGCCGAAAGCCGCCCCAACTCGCGGCGAATGTCCTGCGCAACGCCCCCGATCAGATCGAGCACTTCGGGCGAAACATCGACCGGCACCTCTTCATCGGCAAAGTCGATGGTCGCCTCGATCAGCGCGGCGGCGCGCACCAGTTTGGAGCGCCATTGATCGACAACCTGCCCCACGGCGCCCGACAGAACCCGCAGTGCCTGCTTGCGTTGCGCTTCGGTCTCGGCGTCGATCAGGTCGGCAAGCCCTTCGACCTGCGCCAGATCCAGCCGCCCGTTTTCCAGTGCGCGGCGGGTGAATTCACCGGGCTCGGCCAGTCGCAGCCCGTCGATCCGGCCAAGCGCCTGCAAGACCGCCGCGACGGTGGCAATGGCGCCGTGGATATGCAGCTCGGCCACGTCCTCGCCGGTAAAGCTCGCGCCAGCCTGGAAGCACAGCACAACCGCCTCATCGAGGTCCTCGGCCCCCAGCCGCAACCGACGCAACCCGGCCACGCGCGGCTCTGGCAGGCTGCCCGCCAGCGCTTCGGCCGCGATCCAGGCACGCGGGCCCGAAATGCGAATGACCGCCACCCCCGCCTTGCCGCGGGCGGTGGCCAGAGCAAAGATCGTGTCCATGAGCCCCTCCGGGCGTCAGCCGTTCATCGACTCGAAGAATTCGCCGTTGGTCTTGGTCTGCTTGAGCTTCGAAATCAGGAACTCGATCGCATCCGTGGTGCCCATCGGGTTGAGGATGCGGCGCAGCAGGTAGGTCTTCTGCAGATCCTTCTGATCGACCAGCAGGTCTTCCTTGCGCGTGCCGGACTTGAGGATATCCATCGCCGGGAAGACGCGCTTGTCGGCCACCTTGCGGTCGAGCACGATCTCCGAGTTACCCGTGCCCTTGAATTCTTCGAAGATCACCTCGTCCATGCGCGAGCCGGTGTCGATCAGCGCGGTGGCGATAATGGTGAGCGAGCCGCCCTCTTCGATATTCCGCGCCGCACCGAAGAAACGCTTGGGGCGCTGCAGGGCGTTGGCGTCCACACCACCGGTCAGAACCTTGCCCGAGCTCGGCACGACAGTGTTATAGGCACGACCAAGTCTTGTGATCGAGTCGAGCAGGATCACAACATCTCGTTTATGTTCGACCAGACGCTTGGCTTTCTCGATGACCATCTCGGCCACGGCCACGTGGCGCGTCGCCGGTTCGTCGAAGGTCGACGAGATCACCTCGCCCTTCACCGAGCGCTGCATGTCGGTAACTTCTTCGGGGCGTTCGTCGATCAGCAGAACGATCAGGTAGCACTCGGGGTGGTTCTTCTCGATCGAGTGGGCGATGTTTTGCAGCAGCACCGTCTTACCGGTGCGCGGCGGCGCCACGATCAGCGAACGCTGCCCCTTCCCGATCGGGGCCACCAGGTCGATGATCCGGGCCGAGCGATCCTTGATCGTCGGATCCTCGATTTCCATCTTCAGGCGCTCATCGGGATAGAGCGGCGTGAGGTTGTCGAAGGCGACTTTGTGGCGCGCGCGCTCCGGGTCTTCGAAGTTGATCTGCTCGACGCCGGTAAGGGCGAAGTAACGCTCATTCTCGCCGGGGGCGCGGATGATGCCCTCGACCGTATCCCCGGTGCGCAGGCTGAAATGACGGATCATCTCGGGCGAGACATAGATGTCATCGGGGCCGGGCAGGTAGTTCGCCTCGGGCGAGCGCAGGAAGCCGAAGCCGTCCTGAAGCACTTCAAGCACGCCATCGCCGCCGATCACGATATCGTCCTCGGCATGTTCTTTCAGGATCGAGAACATCATCTCGCCCTTGCGCATGGTCGAGGCGTTTTCGATCTCCCATTCCTCGGCCATGGCCAGCAGGTCCTTCGGGCTCTTGGCCTTCAGGTCAGAGAGGTTCAAGCGTTCAGTGCTCATGGGGAATCCCACCTTGTAACGGTGCCAGCACCGGCGGGGCCGGCGCGCAAATCAGAGAAATATTCCGAAGAACCGATCGGCCGGACGGCCGGGGCTTGCCCCGCATTTACGCGCTCGGGCCCGTTGAGTCAACGAATGCTCAGAATTTCACGATCACCGAGATGACGATGACCACCATGAACAGCGTCGGAACCTCGTTCATCATGCGGTACTGGCGGCCGCTGAGCGTGTTTGAGCCATCGGCCAGCGCCTTGCGCTGCCGCGCGCACCACATATGGAACCATGTCATGCCCAGGATCGAGGCCGCCTTGGTCCAGGGCCAGACGCTGCCCCAATCGACGATCCCAGGCGTGAAGACCAGCATCAGGCCGAAAAGCCAGCTCGCGATCAGCGAGGGGTTCATGATCGCCTTGAGCAGCAGCCGCTCCTGATGGCGGAACAGCAGGTCCATGTCCGAGTCCCGCACCACGCCCTGCTTTTTCAGCCCCTCGACATGATAGACGTAAAGCCTTGGCAGGTAGAACAGCCCGGCCATCCAGGCGAGCACGGACATCACGTGAAAGCTTTTCACCCAAAGGTAGTAGTCGGACAGGATGTCGGTCATGGGTCCCTCGCTTGCCGCAGGCTACTTCTAAATAAGATTCTTTATAAAAGAAAAGATGATGATGGATGTAGGCCCTGTGGGTCATGTGGATTACAGGGTTCTTCAGAACTTATCCAGAGTCTGGACAGATCTTCCGCAGTGCCACCTCGACTCTGTGGAAAATACTAAAAACGCACGTAAAAACAATATATTGTGCCGCTCTGAGTGGTTGATATCTCTGCGTATAGCCTACGAGATCTCTGGGGACAGTGCAAAAATCCCACATTTGCCACGAAGCCGGTCCCACAGGTGGAGAATTCGCGCCTTTCCTTGACAAAAGCCCCCGTCATTGGGGAGGAAATGAAACCCACAATTGCACCCACAGCCTTTCCCCGAGGCTTCTCCCGAGTGTTATCCACATGAGCCTGTCGCTGATCCTTGCCTCGCAATCCGCCATCCGCGCGCAGCTTTTGCGCAATGCGGGGCTGGTGGTGGAAACCCGCCCTGCCCGGATCGATGAAGAGATGATCCGCCATGCGCTGGAAGCCGAAGGCGCGAACCCGCGCGACGTGGCCGATACGCTGGCCGAGATGAAGGCCGCCAAGGTCTCGGCCGCCAATCCCGGCGTGCTGACACTGGGGGCCGATCAGGTGCTGGAGTTGAAGGGCCGCATATTCGCGAAACCCGAAAGTCCGGAAGAGGCCGTTGAACAATTGCGCGCGCTGTCGGGGCGCACGCATCGGCTGCTTTCGGCGCTGGTGGCGATGCGCGATGGTCGCCCTCTCTGGCGGCACGTGGCCGAGGTGCGGTTGACCATGCATCCTCTGTCCGACGAGTTCATCGCCGATTATGTGGCCCGCAACTGGGACAGCATCCGCCACGCAGTCGGCTGCTATAAGCTGGAAGAGGAGGGCGTTCGGCTTTTCTCGAGCCTCGAAGGCGACTACTTTGCCGTCCTGGGCCTGCCCCTGATCGAATTTCTGAACTGGCTGCGCGCGCGAGGAGAGCTGACGACATGACGGATCACCCCCGAATTCCTCTGGCCGGAGTGATCGGATCGCCCATTGCCCATTCGCGCTCGCCCGCGCTGCACGGCTATTGGCTGAAGCATTACGGGATCAAGGGGCACTACATTCCGATGGATGTGGCGCGGGACGATCTGGAAACCGTGCTGCGCACCCTGCCCAAGGCGGGCTTTGTCGGCTGCAACGTCACCATCCCGCATAAAGAGGCTGCGCTGGCGCTTGCCGATGTCGTCTCGGACCGCGCGGCTCTGATCGGGGCTGCGAATACGCTGATCTTCCGCCCCGATGGCAAGATCCATGCCGACAATACCGATGGTTACGGCTTTATCGCCAACCTGCGTGACGGTGCGCCGGGCTGGCAGCCGAATGCGGGGCCCGCGGCGGTGATTGGCGCGGGCGGCGCGGCGCGCGCCATCGTTGCCTCGCTGCTTGAGGTCGGCTGCCCCGAGGTTCGCATCGCCAACCGCACCCGCGCCCGCGCCGAGAACCTGCGCACCGAGTTCGGCGCCCGCGTTGTTGTCTATGACTGGGTGCAGGCGGGCAATATGCTCGAGGGTGCTGCGACGGTGGTGAATACCTCGTCGCTTGGTATGGACGGCAAGGCCGAGTTCCGGGTGCCGCTTGATGCGCTCTCGCCGTCTGCTGTCGTGACTGACATCGTCTACACACCCCTGCGCACGCATCTTCTGCAAGAGGCTGAGGCGATGGGCTGCGCGACGGTCGATGGTTTGGGCATGCTGCTGCATCAGGCCGTGCCGGGGTTTGAGCGCTGGTTTGGCCAACGCCCCGAGGTCACGCAAGAGCTGCGCGACGCGGTCCTGCGCGCATGAGCCGCCCGTTTCTTCTGGGCCTGACGGGCTCCATCGGCATGGGCAAGTCCACGACCGCGCAGATGTTCGCCGAGGAAGGCGTGCCGATCTGGGATGCGGATGCCACGGTGCATGCGCTGTACGCCCCGGGCGGCGCGGCGGTGGCCCCGATTGCGGCCGCCTTCCCCGGTGTGGTCGTGGATGAAGCGGTTGATCGCGCTCGCCTGCGCGAGGCATTGCAGGCCGATAAACAGGCTCTGCCCCGGCTTGAATCCATCGTTCATCCGCTGACCACGGCGTCGCGCAGCGCCTTCATCGCGCAACATGCCGATGCCGATCTGATCCTGCTCGACATTCCCTTGATGTATGAAACCGGCGCTGATGCGGCTTGCGATGCGGTGCTTGTGGTCTCGGCCCCACCCGAAGTGCAGCGCGCCCGTGTTCTGGCGCGCGGACAGATGAGCGAGGAACAGCTGGCCATGATCCTGTCGCGCCAGTTGCCAGATGCCGAGAAACGCGCCCGCGCCGATCATGTGATCGAGACCCTGACGCTTGATCAGACCCGCGCCGCCGTGCGACACCTGATTGCGCAGATCAGGGGCGGCCATGCGTGAGATTGTTCTGGACACCGAAACCACCGGCTTCGAACCCTCGGAAGGGCATCGGATCGTCGAGATCGGCGCGCTAGAGCTGTTCAACCACGTCCCCACCGGGCGCACATATCACCAGTACATCAACCCCGAACGCGCCATGCCGAAAGAGGCCTTCGAGGTTCACGGCCTTGGCGACGACTTCTTGCGCGACAAGCCCAAGTTTGGGCAGATCGCACAGGACTTCCTCGATTTCATCGGCCCGGATTCGAAGCTCGTGATCCACAACGCCGCCTTCGACATGAAGTTCCTCAACGCCGAGCTGAGCTGGGTGAAAAAGCCGCTGATCGCCAACGATCGCGCGCTCGACACGCTGATGATCGCGCGGCGCAAGTTTCCCGGCTCGCCCGCCTCGCTCGACGCACTCTGCCGCCGCTTCGGCATCGACAACTCGGCGCGGACGCTGCACGGCGCGCTTCTCGACAGTGAAATCCTGGCCGAGGTTTATCTGGAACTGATCGGTGGCCGCCAGCCGGGCTTTGGCCTGTCGATCGAGGCCTCGGACAGCCAGGGCCAGGGCGCGGCTGAGCAATGGCGGCCCCATGCGCGCCCCGCACCCCTGCCCCCACGCATCACCGAGGCCGAGGCCGAGGCGCACGGCGCCTTCGTCGCCAAGCTGGGCGATAGCGCGATCTGGAAGCGATTTGCCTGACCCAAGGGCCGTATTTTACAACAAATGCGTTACAAAAGGCA
The DNA here is from genome assembly GCF_025154035.1 of Sedimentimonas flavescens. NCBI lineage: Bacteria > Pseudomonadati > Pseudomonadota > Alphaproteobacteria > Rhodobacterales > Sedimentimonas > Sedimentimonas flavescens. The sequence continues at coordinate 37,362 of NZ_JAOALJ010000003.1, forward strand.
TTTTTCCCATTTAACCCCAACGCCATTACCCTTACATGCAACTCCGTTCTCGGTTTTGGGGGAGGATACCCATGCTGGACTTTGCTGCGATGCGCGCGACGCTGGCCGAGGCCTATGACCTCGCGCCCTCGATGGCGCTGGCCGAAGAGATGCGCGACATCCATGCCAAGATGGATCGCGTGGTTCCGCTGGTCGATTTCGCCCGCTACGCCCCCTATATTCGCGCGATCAACCGGCTTAAGGCCGAGAAGAACGCGGTGATCCTGGCGCATAACTACATGACGCCCGAGATCTATCACGGCGTGGCCGATGTGGTCGGCGACAGCCTGCAACTGGCGATCGAGGCGACCAAGGTCGAGGCTGGCACTATCGTGCAATGCGGTGTGCATTTCATGGCCGAGACCTCGAAGATCCTGAACCCTGCCAAGCGCGTGCTGATCCCCGACATGGCGGCGGGTTGCTCGCTGGCCGAGTCGATCACCGCCGAGGGCATCGCCTCGATGCGCGCGCAATATCCGGGCGCGCCGGTTGTCAGCTACGTCAACACCACTGCCGAGGTGAAGGCCGCCTCGGACATCTGCTGCACCTCGTCGAACGCGGCCCAGATTGTGGCCGCAATGGAGAGCGACGTCGTCATCATGACGCCCGACCAGTATCTGGCGCAGAACGTAGCCAAGCAGGTGCCGCAGAAGAAGGTCGTCTGGTGGGCCGGTTCGTGCATCGTGCACGAGCAATACTCCGCCGAGGACATCACCGAGTTCCGCAAATGGAACCCCGACACCCGCGTGATCGCACACCCCGAATGCCCGCCCTCGGTCGTCAGCGTTTCGGATTTCTCGGGTTCGACCTCAGGGATCATCAGCTATGTCGAGCGCGAAAAGCCGCAAAAGGCGATGCTGGTCACCGAATGTTCGATGGCTTCGAACATCGCAGATGCCCTGCCCGAGGTCGATTTCGTCGGCCCCTGCAACATGTGCCCCTATATGAAGAAGATCACGCTCGAAAAGATCCTCTGGTCGCTGCACAGCGGTCAGGCTGAGGTCTTCGTCGATCCCGAGATCGCTGCCAAGGCGCGCATCGCAGTCGAGCGGATGATCGAGCTGTCGCGGAAAATTGCCAAGTGACCACCATCGAGACCCAACGCGTCATCATCGTCGGCGCGGGTCTGGGCGCGCTTTATGCGGCGCTGAAACTTGCGCCGCGGCCGGTTCTGGTGATCTCGCCCGAAACGCTGGGTGAAGGTGCATCGTCGGCTTGGGCGCAGGGTGGCGTTGCTGCCGCGATGGCCAAGGGCGACACGCCCGAGGCTCATGCGCTGGATACGAAATATGCCGGCGCAGGCACCGTCGATGCCGAGGTGGCGCGACTGGTCACCGCAGAGGCGCGGCGCCATATCCTCGATCTGACCGATCTGGGCACGCCCTTCGATCGTGATGCGTCGGGTGGCTATGTCATGTCGCGCGAGGCCGCGCATTCGACCGCGCGCGTCGTGCGCGTCAAGGGCGACCAGGCCGGGCGTGAGATCATGCAGACCCTGATCGCCGAGGTCCGCCAGACCCCGTCCGTGCAGGTGGCCGAGGGCGTCATCGCCTCGGGGCTTGAGGTCGAAGGTGGCAAGGTCACCGGCGTCTGGGTCGAGCGCGCGCATGAACCCTCGGGACGTACGCTGGTGCGCGCTCCGGCGGTTTTGCTGGCGGGCGGCGGATCGGGCGGATTGTTCGCCGTCACCACCAACCCGCCGCGCATTCGCGGGCAGGTCATCGGCATGGCGGCCCGCGCGGGCGCCCGCATCGCCGATCCGGAATTCATGCAGTTCCACCCCACCGCCATCGCCACCGGCGAAGACCCGGCGCCACTGGCGACCGAGGCTTTGCGCGGCGAAGGTGCGATCCTGATCAACAACCGCGGCGAGCGCTTCATGCTGGCTGTGCATGAACTGGCTGAACTCGCGCCGCGCGACATCGTGGCCCGCGCCGTTTACCTTGAGCGTCAGGCCGGGCGCGAGCCCGCGCTTGATACCCGCGCAGTGCTGGGCGACGAGGTTCTGACCCGCTTCCCCGCCGTGGCCGAGGCCTGCAAACGCGCTGGAATAGACCCTGTTTCGCAGCCGATCCCGGTTGCCGCCGCCGCACATTACCACATGGGCGGCGTCGATACCGACCACGAGGGGCGCGCGTCGCTGGATAACCTCTGGGTCTGCGGCGAGGCGTCCTCGACCGGGCTGCATGGCGCGAACCGACTGGCCTCGAACGGGTTGCTGGAGGCGCTGGTCTATGCCCGGATCTGCGCGCTTGGCATCGGCAAGGCGCTTGGCGCGCCCGCCCCGGCCGATCTGGTGACGCTGAGTTTCCCGCCGGGCACCGAGGCGATTGACGAGGCCGCCGTGGCGTGCCTGCGTCACGCCATGACCGATGGCGTGGGCGTTGTGCGCGACGCCGAGGGCTTGACCGATACCCTGCACGTGATCGCCGGGATCGAGGCCGAGGCGACCTCGGAATCCATGCGCAACATGACCGCGACGGCGACGCTGATTGCCGCCGCCGCGCTCAGGCGCCGGGAAAGCCGGGGCGGGCATTACCGCTCGGACTATCCGCAGGCCGATCCGGCGCAGGCCGAACGCACCCATATGACCCTTGCTGAGGCGCTGGAGATCCGCACCCGCGCGCTGGAGGAAACATGACCGCGACGCTTCCCGATTTCATCCTCGAACCGCTGGTCCGCGCGGCGCTGACCGAAGACCTGACGCCGATGGGCGACGTGACGACCCGCGCAGTGATCCCGGCGGGCACGCGCTATGTCGCGCGGCTCAATGCGCGCGAGCCGGGCGTGGTGTCGGGGATGCAGATCGCGGCGATCGCCTTCCGCCTTGTCGATCCCGGCCTGAAGGTCGAAACGCTGGTGGCCGATGGTCAGCCCTGTGCGCCGGGCCAGACGCTGATGACGATCGAGGGCGATGCGGGCTCGATCCTGATGGGTGAGCGCGTCGCGCTGAACTTCGCGGGCCGACTGACCGGCATTGCCACGATGACGGCGGCCTTTGTTGCGCAAACCAGGGGCACCAAGGCCCGCGTGACCTGCACCCGCAAGACGACGCCGGGTCTGCGCGTTGTGGAAAAGATGGCCGTGGCGCATGGCGGCGGCTCGAACCACCGCTTCGGCCTGTCGGATGCGATCCTGATCAAGGACAACCACGTCGCGGCCGCCGGCGGCATCCGCGCCGTGCTTGAGGCCGCCCGTGTCGCGCGCAGCCACATGATGCGCATCGAGCTGGAGGTGGACAGCCTTGTGCAGCTTGAAGAGGCGCTGGAGGTCGGCGGCGCCGATGTCATCTTGCTCGACAACATGGACACCCCCACCCTGCACAAGGCCGTTGCGCTCAACGCGGGGCGCGTGGTGCTGGAGGCCTCGGGCAACATGCGCCTTGAGCGCATCGCCGAAGTAGCCGCGACCGGGGTGGATTACATCTCGTCGGGGGCGCTGACGCATTCGGCGCGCACGCTCGACCTCGGGCTGGATTTCTAGGCGAAGAAGTCGCGGAACTCGGCGAAGACCGCCTCGTAGACCGCGCGCTTGAAGGGCACGATGCCTTCGATCACCTCGGTATGGGGCTTCCACGACCAGACCGCGAATTCGGGGTGCTCGGTCGCGATGTTGACCTGGCTGTCATCGCCGAGGAAGCGGAACAGGAACCACTTCTGTTTCTGCCCGCGATAGCGGCCCTTCCAGATATTGCCCACCAGATCGGCGGGCAGGTCATAGGTGATCCAGTCCTGCGTCTTGGCGAGTTTTTCGACCAGATCGGGGCGCACGCCGGTTTCTTCCCACAACTCGCGCAGCGCGGCCTCTTTGGGCTTTTCGCCCTCATCGATCCCGCCCTGCGGCATCTGCCAGGCGGGCACTTGGCTGTCGAGCCGCTGGCCCGTGAACACGAGCCCCTGCGGGTTGATCAGCACAACCCCCACATTCTTGCGATAGGGCAGCGCAGCGATCTGTTCGGGCGTCATTGGGGGTATCCGTGGCAAGAAAAAAGGGGGCCCGAAGGCCCCCGGTATCAGTTCGCGGGCGCAGCCACGATGCTTTCGGGCGCGGTGGCGATGGCCGAGAGACCCTTGAGAATGTCGATCGCATAGGCGAGCTGGTAATCCTCAATCCGCAGCTTGGCGGCATCTTCGGCTTTCTTCAGCTCTTCCTCGGCCTGACGCTTTTCATCGTCGGTCATCGAGTCATTCGACAGAACGCCGCGCAGATCGGCCTCGGAGCGCGGGGCGCGCTTGTCCTCGTCTTCCTCTTCGGTCACCGGCGGCGGAGCGGGTTGTTCCACGACGATATCGGGCGCGATGCCAAGCGCCTGGATCGAGCGCCCCGAGGGCGTGTAGTAGCGCGCCGTGGTCAGGCGCATGGCGCCCTCGCCCTGGATCGGGATCACGGTCTGCACCGAGCCCTTGCCGAAGCTCTTCGTGCCGACAACGATGGCGCGGCGATGATCTTGCAGCGCGCCGGTAACAATCTCGGAAGCCGAGGCCGAACCGCTATTGATCAGCACGACCATCGGCTTGCCCTGCGCCAGATCGCCCGGGGTTGCGTTGAAACGCTCGCTTTCCTCAGCCCTGCGGCCGCGGGTCGAGACAATCTCGCCGGCATTCAGGAAGGCATCGGAAACCGAGATCGCCTGCGTGAGCAGCCCGCCCGGGTTGTTGCGCAGGTCGATGACGAAGCCGTTCACCTTGTCGATGCCGCCCGCTTCCTCGACCGATTTCTTGAGGTTCTCCTCAAGGTTCGAGAAGGTCTGGTCGTTGAAGGTGGTGATGCGCAGCACGACGGTGGTGCCCTCGACCCGGCTCTTCACGGCGGTCAGCTTGATCGTATCGCGGGTGATGGCGACGTCGAACGGCTCGGGCGTGCCTTCGCGCACGACGGTGATGGAGATCTCGCTGCCGACCGGGCCGCGCATCTTGTCCACCGCCTGATCGAGCGTCAGCCCCAGCACGCTTTCGCCATCCACATGGGTGATGAAATCGCCCGCCTGAATGCCGGCCGCAGCCGCGGGGGTTCCGTCGATCGGCGAGACGACCTTGACGAAGCCCTCTTCCTGCGTGACCTCGATCCCCAGACCGCCGAACGAGCCGCGCGTCTGCACCTTCATGTCGGTGTAATCGTCGGGCGGCAGGTAGCTCGAATGCGGATCGAGCGAGCTGAGCATGCCGTTGATCGCGGCCTCGATCAGCTTCTTGTCATCCACCTGCTCGACATAGTCCTGACGGATGCGTTCGAAGATGTCGCCGAACAGGTCGAGCTGCTCATAGACCGACACCGGCTTGGCCGCTTCCTGGGCCAGAAGGGGGGCTGCAATCTGCGTGGAGATCAGCGCCCCGGCAACGGTGCCGCCAATTGCGGCCATCACGAACTTCTTCATTCTTAACCCTTGATCCTACTGGTCTCTGGTTTGGGTGAACCACGCGGCGGGGTCCACGGGCGCATCGCCCTCTCTCAATTCCAAGTAAAGCGTCTCCGTCCGTCCTGCGCCACCGCCATCTTGCGCCGCCTGAACGAATTCCGCCCCGAATTCCTGTGCGCCCGGTTCGGCGCCACCCATCAACCCGATGGGAGAGCCGCGCTCAAGCACATCGCCGGTTTCACCATAGACCGTGCCAAGCCCCGCCAGAACCAGAAGATAGCCCTCTGCGGGCTCGACGATCATCACATTTCCGTAGTCCAACAGCGGCCCGCGGTAGCGGATCGTCGCAGGCCAGGGCGCGGTGACCAGCGCGGAGGGGGCCGTGGCGATCAAAAGGCCGGGGCGGCGGATGCCTGCGGCGTCGGCCTCGTTGAACTTGCGCAGCACCGATCCCATGACCGGAAGGGGCAACGTTCCACGGGCGCTGGCGAAATCCTCAAGCGGCGGGCCGATGTCATAGTCGAGGCCGGTCAGCCCGGTGGCAAAGCCCTCCAGCGTGTCGGCGCTTTCCACAAGCAGGCGCAGATCTTCGGGGTCTTCCAGATAACGCCCCGGCAGGGCGCTGCGCTGCGCGATCGCCTCGCTCAGTGCGGTGCGCGCCGCCTGGGCCGAGGCAAGCCCGCCCTCCAGCACCGCGGCCGCGTTCTTTTGCAGGGCGCGCAGGGTGGCGATCTCTTCCAGCTCGCCCCGCATCGCCTCTGCCTCGGCCTGCAAAGCCGGGGTCACTGCCCCCAGCACCATGCCCGAGCGCGCCGAGCCAAGAGGCCCAGTGGGATGCAGCAGCAAGAGCGGCCCTTCGGATTGCTCCATCGTGCTCATCACACCCAGAAGCCGCCCGATCTGGTCGCGCTGCGCATCGAACCCGGCCCTGATCTCGCGCTCGCGGATCACGGCGCGGCGCAAGCCGTCGCGCAACGCACCGAGGCCACGTTCATAAGCAGTCAGCGTTTCGGTCAGCGCGGCGATGCGGTCGGCCTTGGTCTGCGCCTCATCCAATGCAGTGATCGAGGCGCGCAGATCCTCGGCCGCCTGCAACGCGCTGTCGGCGGCAGGGCTGGCCAGCGCCGCCGAGGCGCTCAGCATCCAGGCAAGAAGCGTGGCGCGCATCACCGCCCGATCAGCGAGGTGCCGGTCATTTCGGGCGGCACGGGCAGTTGCATCAGGTCAAGCAGCGTCGGCGCCAGATCGGCCAGACGGCCCTTGTGCAGCGTGGCCCCCGCCGGGCCGCCGACCAGCGCCACCGGCACCGGGTTCGTGGTATGCGCCGTGTGCGGGCCGCCCGTCACCGGGTCGATCATGGTTTCGCAGTTACCGTGGTCGGCGGTGATAATCATCGCACCCCCGGCCTTTTCCAGCGCGGCCAGCACGCGGCCCAGATCGCGGTCGATCTCTTCGCAGGCGGCGATGGCGGCGGGCAGGCTGCCGGTATGGCCGACCATGTCGGGGTTGGCGTAGTTCACCACGATCAGGTCATAGCCCTTCTCGATCGCCTCGACGAATTTGTCGGTGACCTCGGGCGCGCTCATCTCGGGTTGCAGATCGTAGGTGGCGACCTTGGGCGATTTCGGCATGAAGCGATCTTCGCCCTCCCACGGTGCTTCCTTGCCGCCATTGAGGAAGAAGGTCACATGCGGGTATTTCTCGGTCTCGGCCAGGTGGAACTGCGTCAGCCCCTGCTTCGAGACCCACTCGCCCAAAGTGTTGACGATGTCGCGCTTGGGATAAGCGGTGTCCATGTATTTGCTGTGATCGACCGAATACTCGACCATCCCCAGCAGCGCCGACCACTTCGGACGGGCCGAGGTATCCAGCTCGGCAAAGCCCGGCTCGGCGAGCGCGCGCAGGATCTCGCGCGCGCGGTCGGCGCGGAAGTTCAGGCAGAAGAAGCCGTCATTATCGGCGGTGCCGGTGTAGCCCGCGATCACGGTCGGCTTGATGAACTCGTCCACCTCGCCCTTGGCATAGGATTGCGCGACGGCCTCGGCCGGCGTGGCCGCATGCAGCCCCTCGGCCTTGACCATGGCGTCATAAGCCAGACCCACGCGCTCCCACCGGTTGTCGCGGTCCATTGCCCAGTAGCGACCGATCACCGTGCCGAGGGTGCAGCCCTCGGGCAGACGCGCCACGAAATCGTCGATGAAGCGCGCGGCACTGTCAGGGGCCACGTCACGCCCGTCGGTGATCGCGTGGACCACGACCGGAACGCCTGCCCCGGCCAGCGCCTTGCAGGCGGCCAGCGTGTGTTCGATATGGCCATGAACACCGCCATCCGAAATCACCCCCATCAGATGCGCGCGACCGCCAGCGATCTTCACCGCCTCGGTGAACTTCATGATCGCCTCGTTGCGGAAGAACGAGCCATCCTCGATCGCGAGGTCGATCTGGCCCAGATCCATCGCCACCACGCGACCCGCGCCAATATTGGTGTGCCCAACCTCCGAGTTGCCCATCTGCCCGGTCGGCAGGCCGACATCGGGGCCATGTGTGATCAGCGTGGCCTTGGGGCATGTTGCGAAGACGCGGTCAAGGTTGGGGGTGTTGGCTTGCGCAGGCGCGTTGCCCTCGATCTCGGCGCGCTCGCCCCAGCCATCGAGAATGCACAGCACGACAGGTTTCGGACGGGTCATCGGGGCCTCCTGTAGGGTTCGCGCCCTTTTACGCGCCCGCAGCGCCACGGGCAACTGCGACGGTTTCCCCTCGCCAGGGAGTGAGCGTGGAATGCCGGGGCAGGCGCGCCGCGGGCGCGCAACAAGACGCGAGGCCAATGTGAACCCGGCCGTAAAGCCCCTGTTGAAGGCAAATTTGGGAGGCTTGATGAAGACAGCTGGACATACCCGCGCAGAAAGGAGGCTGTCTTGGCTAGTTGTTCCGTCCCGGCATCTGGTGGATCGGATTGACGATGAATCTGTCCGGCTCTGAAATTCAGATCTTGCAGATATGGTCTTAGGGCGTCAGACCGCTGAGGGTCTTGAGCCAGCGAGCGAAGTTGTATACCGCCATGAAGCCCTCGAGATGGGTGCGGAGCTGGTCGTGGCTGTCGTAGTGGAAGAGTTTGACGGTGGCCTCCTTGATCGTGAGGTTCATGCGCTCAACCTGACCGTTGGTCCATGGATGGTTGGGCTTGGTCAGGCAGTGCTCGATTCCGTTCGCCTCACAGATCATGTCAAAGCACATTTGCCGGGAATAGGCGGTATTCCGGTTCCTGGGTTGGTCGGCGAACTGGATGCCGTTATCGGTCAGGATCGTGTGGATGCGGTAGAGAACCGCCTCCAGCAGATGCGCTAGGAACGCCCACGCCCTCCGTCTATCTGCTTTGTCGACGAGTTGGGTGGCCGCGAACCTGCTGGTCCGATCGATGGCAACGAAGAGATATAACCGCCTTCAGCGGTCTACGGTTCTGCGATGTCATGTGAAAGAAGCCGATGGGGTAGCGCTTGAAGCGCTGATGCTTGGGTTTGTCCCCGTCGACATCCGGTCGCCGCGAGATGCCATGGGGTTGAAGGCATCGGCGAAGCGCTGATCTGGTTAGGTGTGGAATCGAAGGCTGCAGGGCTTAGAGGCAGTCGTCCAGCGGCAACAGCGTGTGCCGCTGGGAAGCAACCGCCATAGCCTCTTCTTCTTCGCTCAGAACAGTGGAGCGCGGATCCCATCGCCCCGTTTTGTGATCTTCCACCGTCTCGCGCTTTCGCCAACTCGTGACAATCTTTGGGTTGACCCCGGGTTCCCGGCCTAGCGCCGCGGTCGAAGCTTGCGATCGCTGTATTGCAGCTCTGACGGCGTGCGTGGTCGTGGCGCAGCCGTGACGAACCTGTCCCATAGCGCTTCCTTCCATTCCCACGAATGGATCGCACCATCAAACCGTGGGATCAAACACCAGAATAGGAACGCCCCGTGACCTGCGCAAACAAGCGGAACCATCTCGCCTATTGCCGTTCGAGACTGATTGATTTTCTTTGCTGTTTGCGGCTGGATGCAATCTGATACGCGCACTTATTGCGGTTCTGGCAAGTTGGGCGTGAACCAGAGCGTTGACCAAATTTGCTAGGCTTCCGGGAGCATATTATGGACTTTTGGGCCATTGGAATAATCGTTTGGCTAGGTGTTGTTGCCGCACCCATGCATGCAGCCTGTCCCACGGGCGGAGATTTCAAGGTCGGAGATAAGCTGCATTTGGTGCGAGCAGATCCGCTTATGGATGTCGTCTATAGCAAGCGGTCCGGTGGTTCGATCCGCGAAGACAGGACTATGGTTCGTGACGGCGCAGCACAGCAAATCCAGACCGATTATCTGAATGGAGTATTCGCGGTGCGGCGAGTTGGTACTGCGACACTGGCCTTGAAATTTCCTGCAGAGCTCGCGACGTTCGATCCTAGCGCTGTCGGCGCCAAGATTGACGTCGCGGTGGCGCTATCAGGCGCAGCAAACCAGTCTGGGCGTTTGCAAGCCGAAGTGGTTCGGCGCGACCGGGTGCGGATCGGTGGATGTCGCTACAAGGTAACAGTCGTTCGAGATATCCTATCTTTAAGTGGAACCGCCAGCATCCGAACTGAAAGGCTGTATCAGCCTGACCTGGGTGTGATTGTCGGTGCCTTGATCCTTAATTCTGATGGTTCCCCGCAGAGTCGAGTCGCCTTCGACAAGATCGAAATTCTTAAATAAACGACAATCTATTCCCGCGCCTTCCACGTTGAAATCTAGGCTCGGCTGATTGCGGCCGAGGCTGTGTGGAAACGCGGTCGGGGCGTCGGCGAGCCGCAAGTCTGCTTTGAGCCCGCTCCTGCCGATACTGCACGAAGAACCAATGTCCTTCCCAGCAATGACATTGCACCTGTCATATTGACATGTATAGTGTCACTATGACAGCAGAACACCTTCATCGATTGATTTGGATGTCGCGCCCGCTCATGCAAGCCGCAGAGGCCTGCGTTGAAGCTGGTCTGGTGGGAACCAGCCTTACAGTCCGGATGCGGGCCGTTCTGGAGATCCTCCACAGACACGGAGAGCAGACCGTTCCAGAGATTGCGGCAAGGCTCGAAATCAAACGGCAATACGTCCAGATCATGTGCAACGAAACGCTGGCCTCCGGTTTCGTTGAGCAACGCGCGAACCCTCGTCACAAACGCTCGCCGATCCTGGCGCTGACCGATCACGGCCGCACCCTCATCGAAAAGATCATTTCGAAGGAACTGAAGCTCATGGAAGAGGTTGGTACGAACCTGAGCAGTGAGGACATCTCTACGGCACTTCAGGTCGTAATCGCAGTGGTGGACAGCTTGAAAAACCAAACAGGAGAGAGCGAATGACGCTCGGCATTGTCTTGGGTATTGTGGCCCTCGTTCTCACACTCTGGCTCGGCAACGGTGTAAGACGCATCGGTTCGGTCAGTGTCGGAGAAACGATACGCAACCGGGATGCATCTGCCCTTCTGCTGATTGATCTGCAGTCGGTTTTCTGGGAACGCGGCCCTTACTCGGACGCAGCAAAAGAAGGTGCTGCCGCCGTCATTTACAAGGAAGTAGAGGCTGCGCGGGCCCAAAACCACCCCGTCATTGCCGTCCGTCAGGAGTGGTCGATCCCTTCCACGAAGGCAGTGGCGAGGCTTACGATGAAGGGGCAGGCGATAGAAGGCAGTGATGGGACCGATCTTGCGGAGCCGTTTTCGTCTCTCCCTGACCAGATCGTTGTAAAGCGCGTTCAAGACGCATTTGAAACCGGTGAGCTGGATGCGCTATTGGAGCGCCTCGACGTAGGCAAGCTGCGTCTTGTTGGACTAGACTTTAATTACTGTGTGCAGAAGACGGCGCTGGCTGCCCGAAACCGCGGCTATGATGTCACCGTCGTGAGGGATGGTACTCTCTCAGCCGCGCCGACAGAAGGCGCTGAAAAGCGGATGTCGTCAGCGGGTGTGGCCATTCGTTGAGCGGACACTGATCCTTCGGGCGCAAACGGAAGCCTTGCCCAGCAGAGCAGCCTTCGGTGCCGCGCGCAGCGAGCGGCCGCGTTTCTCCCAAAAGGGGCAAAACTCACGCCAGACGTCTTGCTCGCGCTTGATAAGATCTCGGGGCGACGTCATGCGCAAGCCAAGTTGACTTCGGATTTCGTATCGCTGCGAGGCCTTCGCGGATCGGGGCAATCTACTTCAGGCCGAACCCTAAGGCTTTGACCAACAGCCGGCGGAAGCTGCCGAACGCACAATATCGCCGTGATGCTGTAGTTCGCTTGTTCGGATTTTCGCCTGCCACAGAAAGCATAGTGGTAAAAAAAGGAATACTAACGTGGCATTCCATAGTCGGGAAATTGGTCGGAGCGAGAGGATTCGAACCTCCGACCCCCTGCTCCCGAAGCAGGTGCGCTACCAGGCTGCGCTACGCTCCGACCGTGTGGAGGCGAGTTACCGACTCCGTCCGGCATTTGCAAGGGGGATTCTGCGTCTTTTCCGTTACCTTGTGCCGCTGCGACCGGTCAGGTTCAGCGCGCGCTGCAACAGCGACGAGCGCGGCGTTGTCACGGTTTCCGTGCGGCCGCGGGTTTGCAGCACGGGGCGGTTTTGCGACACGTTCGCAGTGCTTTCGCGCCAGACGATATAGGTGCCCGAGGCAATGACGACGCCCGCGCCAAGCATCGTTGGCCCGTCAATCCCCTCGCCAAAGAAGAACCAGCCGTAGATCACCGCCCAGACGATCTGCGAATATTGCATCGGCGCGACGATCGCGGCCTCGCCCTCGCGATAGGCCAGGATCTGCAGGAAGGCCCCCGTCAGACCAAAGAGCGCGACCACCGCCAGCAAGCCCAGATCGCGCAGCTCCAGTGGCACCCAAACCAGCGGCAGCACTGCCCCCATGGCAAGGAAGTTGCCCAGAAGCGGCGAGAGCAGCATCACGACCGAGCGTTCTTCATTGCCGATCTTGCGGATGATGATCGACGCGACCGAGCCGCAGAGCGCTGCGGTCATCGCGGCGATATGGCCCAGGCCCAGCTCGGCCTGCCCCGGGCGCACCACGATCAGCACCCCGAGCAACCCGATGATCACCGCCGCCCAACGATGGGGGCCGACCTTCTCGCCCAAGACCGGAATTGCGAGGATCGTGATCAGCAGCGGCATCGCGAAGAGGATCGGGTAAACCTGAGCGAGCGGCAGATGCGAGAAGGCGTAAAACGCGCAGACCCCGGTGATCACGGTACAGATCGCGCGCGCCAGCACCCACCAGGGATGGATGGGGCGCAGATGGCCCTCGCGTTTGTCCTTGAGCATGATGAGCGAGAGGATCGGAAAGCTGAGCAGCGCGGCAAAGAAGATGATCTGAACCGCGGAGTACCGCTCTCCCAGTGTCTTCACCACGGCATCATGCGTCGCGTAGATCGCCATCGCCAGCAGGGCGAGCCCCGCCCCCTTGCTGTTGGATCTGCCTGCGTGCATCGCAACCCTCCTGTTAGCGCTCCCATACGCCCGGGGTGGCGCATTTGGCAAGGTCGCAACGCAAAACGGCGCGGATTTCTCCGCGCCGTTCCAAATCTGTCAGCCGCTGATCAGAGGCTTGCGTCGAGTGCCTCGATGATCTTGGCGCCCATCTCGACGGTCGAAACTGCGGTGCCGCCTTCAGGGCCCATCAGGTCAGCGGTGCGCACGCCATCGGCCAGCACCTTCTCGATCGCTTTTTCAAGGCGGGTCGCCTCGTCGCCCTGATCGAAGCTGTAGCGCAGCGCCATGGCGAAGCTGAGGATACAGGCGATCGGGTTGGCCTTGCCCTGGCCGGCAATGTCGGGGGCCGAGCCGTGCACGGGTTCGTACATCGCTTTCGGGCGGCCGTTCTCCATCGGCGCGCCAAGCGAGGCCGAGGGCAGCATGCCGAGCGAGCCGGTCAGCATCGCCGCGCAATCCGAGAGGATGTCGCCAAAGAGGTTGTCGGTCACGATGACGTCGAACTGCTTGGGCCAGCGCACCAGCTGCATCGCGCCGTTGTCGGCATACATATGCGACAGCTCGACCTCGGGATATTCCTCGTCATGGATGCGCTGGACGACTTCGCGCCACAGGATGCCCGATTCCATCACGTTGGCCTTCTCCATCGAGCAGACCTTGTTGCCGCGGCGCTTGGCCAGTTCGAAAGCCGAACGTGCAACGCGCTCGATCTCGCTCTCGGTGTAGCGCTGGGTGTTGATCCCCACGCGCTCGCCATTCTCTTCGAAGATCCCGCGCGGCGTGCCGAAATAGACGCCCGAGGTCAGCTCGCGCACGATCATGATGTCGAGGCCCGCGACCACATCTTTCTTGAGCGACGAGAAATCGGCAAGCGCGTCGAAGCACTGCGCCGGGCGCAGGTTCGAGAACAGGTCCATTTCCTTGCGCAGGCGCAGCAGGCCGCGCTCGGGCTTCACCGAAAAGTCGAGGTTGTCGTATTTCGGGCCGCCCACGGCACCCAGCAGAACCGCGTCCACCTCTTGCGCCTTGGCCATGGTCTCATCTGCCAGCGGCTTGCCATGCACGTCATAGGCGGCGCCGCCGACGAGGTCTTCGCTCACGTCGAAAACGAGGCCGCGCTTGTCGCCGTACCAGCTGATGATCTTTTTCACCTCGGCCATGACTTCAGGGCCGATACCGTCGCCGGCAAGGATGAGGATGGAAGGGTTGGCCATTCGTTTTCTCCAACGTCTATTGGTTGGAAGCGGCCTAACCAATGCCCGCCGCCGGGTCAAGACAAGCCTTGGAAATGCGCCTCAGGGCAGCGAAATATCCACCCAGACAAGAGCATGGCGCGAGGCGGTTGCGGCTGTGCGCGCCATCGGCGCCTCGGGCGCGGGCCAGAAGGTGCCCGCGCCGCGCACCGCCAGATCGCGCGAGGGCAGCACATAATCGACGCGCATATTGCCAACGCGCGCATCGTCCCAATCAGCAGTATCAAGCGCCGCCTCGCCCCCATGCTGCGCATTGCGTCCGGTCTGCGGTGCCATGGCCGCGCCCAAGCTGGCGGGGCGGGGATCTTGCAAGCGCGGATGGGCCAGCAGCGCGCGCAGTGCCTCGGGGCGGCCCTCGCCATCCACCGGGTCGAGGTTCGCGTCGCCGAGCAGCACGAAAGGCCCCTCGGGCGGGGTCATGGGCAGATCGCCGTCGAGGTAGCGCAGCCAGAAGGCGGCCTCATCGTGGTTGCGCCGGCCGTTGCGATCCTCGGGGCCGTCGAAAACCGGTGGCGTCGCGGCCCAGGCCAGCAGGTGCAGGCTTTGGCCGCCCACGCGCAGCGGCAGATCCCAATGCGCGGTCGATGAAAGCCTCTGCACGGCCATCGCCTCGGGCGAAAGGCCCGCACCGTCGATCAGGTTGCCCGGCAGGTCGCGCCAGAGAAAGCCCGAGAAATCCTGCGCAGCTTCGACCTCGATCGGATAGCGCGACAACAGCGCCAAGCCACCCTCGCCTGAGAAGCGGCCAAAGCCCTGTGCATCCCCCGCGCCGCCCGTCTTGCCATCGCCATCCAGGTCGAGACCACTGGCCATGCCGCTATTGGGCCGCGCGGCGAAGCGATGCGGATAGGCCACCCCCGCCCCGGCCAGCCGATCGGCAAAGGCGCGTAGCGCGGCGCCGTCGAAATCCCAGTCGAAGCCGGTCAGCAGCAGGATATCGGGGTCAGTCTCGGCAATTACCGCGATGGCGGCAGCGATCTGCGCATCCTTGCCTTCGTCAATATCGCGCAGCAGCAAGCCCGGCCCCTTGCGGGTCAGATCGGGCGTCCAGGTGGCGATGCGAAGCGTTTCAGCGGCAGCAGGCCCGGCCAGAGCAAGGGCGATCAGGCCGCCAGATAGCCCGAGCCAACCGCGAGGCGGCGCTTTTCCTCGATCATGTCGGCGATCCGCCCCATGGCGAGGCCGCGCATGAACAGGCTTGTCGGAAGGAAAGACCATGCCGTCACCGTCCAGATCATCGTTTGCGGCGTTTCCAGCGTGATCGGCTCGAAGGTCGTCGAGATCGCCTTGAGGATCGCCGGAATGATGAAGGGAAGCAGGAAGCCCAACGCGATATTGGCCCAGCTGTCGCGGCGCAGCTGCTCGACCACGTCGCCGCCGACGGTCGGGTCGAAGGTGGGCAGGTTGACCCAGACGTTGAAGCCGCCCCGCGCGGTCGGCCAGCCCGCCAGACGCATCACCAGAATAAAGAGGCCGAGCGTGGTGATCGAGATCAGGTAGCTGATCCCGCCTACGGTGCGCAGCAGCTCCACATGCGCCGGGTCGGTGCCACGCGGAAGCATCAGCGAGAGGATGCGCACCGGGCTATAGGGAAAGTCGAGCTTGGAGGCGAGGCTTGCGCTGACCACATCGACGAACTGGGTCAGGGTCGAGGGTTCGAACCGGTCAAGGATGATCAGCGACTGGGTGATGATGATCCCCGCAAGGGCCAGGAACCGGATGCGGTTGAAGGGCGGCGCATCGCGGAACTCGACCAGACCGGGATAGACCGAGGCGTATTCGAACAGGATGAACATCGCCGCGAAGAGCGATACGAGGGCAACGATCTGGACAGTATCGCGCGACACGGCAGGAAGCAGAAGCGCGGGGGTCACGATGACCAGACCCACGAGAATTGCGCGCAGCAAAGCCCCTGCAATGCGTGAAATCACCGCTCTAACCCCTCACCACGGACGGTTCCGATACGATGCCGGCCCCTTGTCCCATGTTGTTGCCGCCGGATTATGGCGGACTGCCTCATTCTTGCCATCATTTTGCCCAATTCCGGATTGGCAGGCAATCTTTCAATCACCATCCTCGCAAATTTAAAACAAATCACCAGTGACTGGTGCCGCTTTGCACCAAGAATGGTGCAAAAATAAGGCCGCCCAGAGGGCGGCCCAATATCTTGTATATCAGTGGTTTAAGGCCACTAACTGGATCAGACCCAGGGACGCGACTGCGCCGACTGTGCCTCGAAGGTATCGATGGCCGAGACCTTCTCGAGCGTCAGGCCGATGTCATCGAGACCGTTGATCAGGCAGTGCTTCTTGAACGCATCCACTTCGAACGGAATGGTGACGCCATCCGAGGTGGTGATCTGCTGGTTCTCCAGATCGACGGTCATGCGCGCGTTGGCGCCCTTTTCCGCGTCCTTCATCAGCAGATCGACCTGCTCTTGCGGCAGCACGATCGGCAGCATGCCGTTCTTGAAGCAGTTGTTGAAGAAGATGTCGGCAAACGAGGTCGAGACGATCACCTTGATGCCGAAATCCGCCAGCGCCCAGGGGGCGTGCTCGCGCGAGGAACCGCAGCCGAAGTTGTCGCCCGCGATCAGGATCGAGGCGTCGCGGTACTGCGGCTTGTTCAGCACGAAGTCGGGCAGCTCGTTGCCCGCGCGGTCATAGCGCATCTCGTCGAAAAGGTTCACGCCGAGGCCCGAACGCTTGATCGTCTTGAGGAAGACCTTCGGGATGATCATGTCGGTGTCGATGTTTACCAGCGGCATGGGCGCCGCGATGCCGGTCACTTTTTGAAACTTTTCCATCGTCGCGGCTCCTCAGGCGATTTCTTCTGCGGCCATCAGCTCGCGCACATCGGTCAGGTGACCGGTGATCGCGGCGGCGGCGGCCATGGCGGGGCTCATCAGGTGGGTGCGGCCCTTGTAGCCCTGACGGCCCTCGAAGTTGCGGTTCGAGGTCGAGGCGCAGCGCTCGTACTCGGCCAGCTGGTCGGGGTTCATCGCGAGGCACATCGAGCAGCCTGCCATGCGCCATTCAAACCCGGCCTCGGTGAAGATCTGATCCAGACCCTCTTCCTCGGCCTGATGACGCACGAGGCCCGAGCCCGGAACGACCATGGCGCGCACGCCGTTGGCGAGCTTCTTGCCCTTCACCACCTTGGCGGCGGCGCGCAGATCCTCGATGCGGCCGTTGGTGCAGGAACCGATGAAGACCACGTCGATCTTGATGTCGGTCAGCTTCTGGCCGGGCTCGAGGCCCATGTAGTCGAGCGAGCGCTTGGCCGCATCGACCTTGCCGCCGGTAAAGCTTTCCGCCGCCGGGACGACGGCCGAGATCGGCAGCACGTCCTCGGGCGAGGTGCCCCAGGTCACGACCGGCTCGATGTCTTCAGCGCGGATGGTGACGACCTTGTCGAAATGCGCGCCCTCATCGGTGAAGAGCGTCTTCCACCAGTTCAGCGCGGCCTCGTATTGCGCGCCTTTCGGGGCGTGCGGGCGGCCTTTGACATATTCGAAGGTCTTTTCGTCCGGCGCGATCAGGCCAGCGCGGGCGCCGCCTTCGATCGCCATGTTGCATACGGTCATGCGGCCTTCCATCGACAGATCGCGGATCGCTTCGCCGCAATACTCGATGACATAGCCGGTGCCGCCGGCGGTTCCGGTGTGGCCGATGACGGCGAGTGTGATGTCCTTGGCGGTCACGCCGGGCTTGAGCTTGCCGGTGATCTCGACCTTCATGTTCTTCGATTTCTTCTGGATCAGCGTCTGCGTCGCCAGAACGTGCTCGACCTCCGAAGTGCCGATGCCGTGGGCCAGCGCGCCGAAAGCACCGTGGGTGGCCGTGTGGCTGTCACCGCAAACGACGGTCATGCCCGGCAGCGTCCAGCCCTGCTCGGGGCCGACGATGTGCACGATGCCCTGACGGATGTCGTTCACCGGATAGTAGTTGATGCCGAAATCCTTGGCGTTCTTGTCGAGCGCCTCTACCTGGATCCGGCTTTCCTCGTTGGCGATCACGCCCGAGACGCGATCGAGCGTGGTCGGAACGTTGTGGTCCGGCACGGCGATGGTCTTTTCGGGGGCGCGCACCGGGCGGCCCGCCATGCGCAGGCCTTCGAAGGCCTGGGGTGAGGTCACTTCGTGGACCAGGTGGCGGTCGATATACAGCAGGCAGGTGCCGTCTTCGTCCTGGGAAACGACGTGGGCATCCCAGATCTTGTCATAGAGCGTTTTGGGAGCGGACATGGCTCTCTCTTTCGATGGCTGTGAATTGGTCAGGGCAGGCGGCCGCGCCGGCAAGGGGCGACCGCAGGCGACAGGGACGCATGATCGCGGCCCCGCGCCGACATCAAAGTCGGGCGAGGATGGAACGGCTTTCGCCGTAGAAGCGCTCGCGCAGGCGGGCGCGGTCATCCATGTCGATAATTCGGCTCATGCGCCGCTAAATAAGCGCCCCGAGCGAGTCTGGCAATGAAAGAAACCGTGTTGGCGGGAATTGATTTGCCTGTATCGTGGTTTCAGGGAGGGCCACGTGGACTTCATCAACCCGGAGACGCTCAAGACCATCCAGTCGATCTGGCACCAGGTGGAGATCTTCTTCCACTCGCTCATCCTGCCTTCGCGGCTGTGGCAACTCGCAATCATCCTTGTCTGTTTCGGAATTGCGCATTTGGGCCGGATCTGGCTTGCGCCCAAGGTGGACGACTGGGCGCGCAACCGCGAACTCAGCCCCCGGCAGCTGCGCAGCGCCATCATCTTTCGCAAGCGCCTGCGCGGCGTGATCTTCATCCTGCTCGCCTGGTCGGCGGTGTTCGTGCTGAGCGAGCTGAGCCCCTTCTACTCGCGCCGCTTCATCGTGGTGCTCGCGGCGACGCTGGTCACGGCCTGGCTCGTGGTCGGCATGCTCGCGCGGCTGATCCATAACGATCTGTTGCGGCGGATCGTGACCTGGGGCGTATGGATCTATGTCGCGCTTTACTATCTGGGTTTTGCGGACGAGGCCGCGGGGCTGCTCGACAGTGCCGCGATCACGATTGGCGACTTCCGGCTTTCGGCACTGGCGGTTCTCAAGGCGATGGTGCTGACGGCGCTGCTGGTTTCCGGCGCGCGGGCGGTCACGCGGCGCGCCACCGCGCGTATCCGGGCCAATACCGACATCTCGCCCTCGATGAGCGAGCTGGTGATCAAGGTCATGCAGGTCTTGTTCTACGGCGCGGCGCTGTTTGTCGGATTGAAATCGGTGGGGTTCGATCTGACCGGTCTGGCCGTGCTGTCGGGCGCCATCGGCGTGGGTCTCGGCTTTGGCTTGCAGAAGGTGGTGTCGAACCTTGTCTCGGGCGTGATCATCCTGCTCGACAAGTCGATCAAGCCGGGCGACGTGATCAGCATCGGCGACACCTTCGGCTGGATCAATTCGCTCGGCGCGCGCTATGTCAGCGTGGTGACCCGCGACGGCAAGGAATACCTGATCCCGAACGAGGATCTGATCACCGGGCAGGTGGTCAACTGGTCCCATTCCGACGAATTCGTCCGCATCGACCTGACCTTCGGCACCTCCTATCACGACGACCCGCACAAGGTACGCGAACTGGCCGTCAGTGCGGCGCAGTCAGTCTCGCGCGTGCTCAGATCGCGCCCTGCGGTGTGCCATATCACCGGATTTGGCGAGAGTTCTGTCGATTATGTGCTCAGATTCTGGATCAAAGACCCCGTCGAGGGGCTTACCAATGTGCGCGGAGCCGTGTATCTGGCGCTCTGGGATGCGTTCCACGCGAACGGAATCTCTATCCCCTTCCCGCAGCGCGAAGTGCGGGTTCTCGGTGGGCCCACGTCCGACGCAACGGCCAGCGGCGAAAATCCGCAGGCCGGAAGTTGAGATTTGGCCCCGCCGATGTTACGTTTTTATTATGCCCGGCGCCGGGGCAAAGGCGGCGCTTGAACCTCTGGAGGACAATGTCCTGTCTCATTTATCTGTCGCGTCCGGCAGTTCCGGCGCAAAGGTGGCACTCATGACGGCCAAGCTGGCAGGTGCCGAAGTGACGAGCGACCAGCTTCTGGCGCGCGTCCTTTCCTCCCTCGAAGATGACAAGGCTGAGGATATCGTCACGATCGACCTGCGCGGTCGCTCGTCGATTGCCGATTACATGGTCATCTGCTCGGGGCGCAGCTCGCGTCAGGTCGGCGCCATCGCCGAGAAGCTGACCGAGCGTCTCAAGGACGAGTTCGGTCGTCTTTGCAAGATCGAGGGCAAGGATCAGGGCGACTGGGTGCTGATCGACACGCAGGACGTGATCGTCCACGTGTTCCGCCCCGAAGTGCGCGAGTTCTACCAGCTCGAAAAGATGTGGATGCCGGCTGGCGGGCGCGTCTGAATGAAAGTGACGATCTGCGCGGTCGGCCGACTGCGCAAGAGCCCCGAGCTGGAGCTCATCTCCGACTATCTGGAACGGTTCGGCAAGGCCGGCCGGGCGTTCGGGCTCGGGCCGGCCTCAGTCATTGAGGTCGAGGACAAGAAGAACCTCGGCATGGAGGCCGAGGCCGCGCTGCTGGATCGTGCGATCCCGGCGGGGTCGGTTCTGGTCACGCTCGACGAGCGCGGCGATCTGGTCTCTTCGCCCGAGTTTGCCGAACGACTGGCAGGCTGGCGCGATCAGGCGCGCGATGTGAGCTTCGTGATCGGTGGGGCCGATGGCATCGCGCCCGCGCTGCGCGCCCGCGCTGACTGGTCGCTCAGCTTCGGGCGGATGGTTTGGCCGCATATGCTGGTGCGCGTGATGCTGGCCGAACAGCTTTACCGCGCCGGGCAGATCGTGGCGGGCACGCCCTATCATCGGGTCTGAGCGGCAAATCCGGCCCTGACCCGGCACCGTCAACACTTGCGAAACGGCTATCGGTGACACTCGCAACCAGAGGTTTCTTGCTGGCAGGGGTGGGCGCATGGCGTCGAATCTGGTTTTCACCGGGACGATCTACGGGGGCGGGCTGAGCCAGCCCTCGCCCATGGCCTCGATCCTGCTCAGCGCGGACGGCCAGATCACCGTGGCCGATTACGGCTTTGGCGCGAGCTATATCTTCGGCATTGGCGAAACCGGCACGCCCAGCCTGCTTCTGGAGCGCTACCACCTGACCGAGACGCGGCTGGCCGCCACCATCGCGGGCCGCGCGGGCAGCCTGTCGGTGGCAGAGATCGAGGCCGCCTTCGCCAGCAGTCTGATCGGCAATCACAGCGCTCAATCCGGTTATCTGTCGCTTGCGCCCTCGCAGATCTCGGCGGTGTCGCTTTTGGGGGTTAGTTCGGGCGGGCAGGCCTACCTGGTGGCAGCGCCCGCAAGCGGCGCGGGCCTGACGGTATTCACCTGGGCCAACGGGGCGCTGACCCCGGTGCAGACCGTCGCCGATACGTCCGAGACCCATGCCGGCGCGATCTCGGATATGGCCTGGCTGAGCGTGGGCGGCCAAAGCTATGTCTTCGTGGGCTCGGCGACCGAGGATGGCGTTACCGGCTATGCGCTTGGTGCGGGCGGCACGCTGAATGCCGTATCAAACCTCGGTAAGCTCGACTCCGTGCCGCTCGATACCGTCACGGCGCTTGGCGCGGCGCAACTGGCCGGGGGTGCCTATCTGGTGGTGGGCGCGGCGGGGTCATCCTCGCTGACCGTGATGGCGGTCGGGGCGGGCGGCGCGCTGAGCGTGACTGACCATGTGATCGACGATCTGGGCACCAGATTTGCGGGCCTGACGCAGATGGCAGTTGTCTCGGATGACAGCCATGCTTTCGTGGTGGTGGCGGGCAGCGATGACGGGCTTAGCCTGTTCGCGCTGACCGGATGGGGGCGCCTTGTGCATCTGGGCACGCTGGCCGACACCGGCGCGGCGGTGCTCGACAATATTAGCGCCCTCGCCGCAGTGATCGAGGGCGACACGCTGCGTATCTTCACCACTGCTTCGGCCGAGGCAGGATTGGGCAGCTATAGTGTCGATCTGTCCAGCTTCGGCATCGTCGCGCAGGCCACGGGTACCAGCCTGAGCGGCACCGCGGGCGACGATATACTAAGCGATGGGACGGGGTCCGAGGTGCTCTCGGGCGGAGCGGGGCGCGATATCTTCGTGCTGCGCGCCGATGGGAAAAGCGACACGATCACCGATATCGCGCCGGGCCTTGACCGGATCGACCTGTCGGCGTGGAGCGGGTTCTACTCCGCCAGTCAGGCGCAGTTCGTGCCGACCAGCGACGGCGGTATCCTGAGCTTTGGGAAGGAAACCCTGATCCTGCGCAGCGCCTCGGGCCAGCCGCTGACGCAATCCGATATAGCGCAGCTGATCACGACGGGGGGCACGCATGTCACCGTCACCGTCGGTCCGCTGCAAAGCGGAACCCTCCCCCCGGCCGAACCCGACCCGCCGCCACCCGTCAACGGAACCGCGCCGCTGATCATCGTGGGTGACGATCTGGCCGATCTGATCGCGGGCAGTTCGTCGAATGACTTCCTCGATGGCGATGGCGGCAACGACACGATCTACGGCCACGCCGGGGATGACTCGCTTCTGGGGCGCGAGGGCGACGACTGGCTTTATGGCGGCGATGGCGATGACACGATCGCCGCGGCCGAGGGCAATGACGTGCTCTACGGCGAATTGGGCAACGACGATTTGGGCGGGGGCGATGGCGATGATGTGCTTTACGGTGGCGAGGGCAACGACACGCTTGGCGGCGGGCCGCACAATGACCTGCTCTATGGCGAGGGCGGCCATGACAACATGAGCGGCGGGCCGGGCGACGACGAATGCTATGGCGGCGAGGGCAATGACGAGATTGCGGGCAGCTATGGCGCCGACAGGGTCGATGGCGGGCCGGGCAATGATAACCTCGGCGGTGGGCCGGGGCGCGATATTCTGATCGGCGGGGATGGTGACGATAGCCTTGGCGGCGGCGAGGCCGATGACACATTGCTGGGCGGCGCAGGCAAGGATTTCATCGCCGGGGGCTATGGTAATGACCTGATCGACGGCGGCACCGGCGACGACACGATCAACTCCGGCAAGGGCAACGACCGGATCACCGGCGGGCCGGGCCTCGATATCTTCGTCTTCAACGAGTATTTCGCAGGCGAAACCGATGTCATCACCGATTTCGCGGATGGTTATGACAAGATCCGCCTGATGGGCGTGACCCCGGTCGGCGGCTCACGGTTCGGCGCGCTCGATATTTCAGCCCATGATGGCGGGGTCGAGATTTCCTACGCGGGCCAGTCGATCTTTCTGGAGCATTTCTGGATCGAAGACCTCGACGCGTCCGACTTCATCTTCATCTGAGCGGCTCAGAACGGCGCGATATCGCGGTGATAGCGGCGCAGCGCGATCAGCCCCGCCGCAAAGCAGATCGCCGAAACCGTCAGCACGTAAAGCGGCGAGAGATAGGCGCCCTCATAGCCCGCATAGAACCCTTTGCGGGTCTGGCCGATGACATGCACCAACGGGTTCCACCACAGCCAGCCGCGATAGGGCTCGGGCACCGAATCGTAAACGAAGAACACGCAAGAGACGATGAACAGCGGCCGGTTCAGCACAGCCCAGGCGCGCTCCCACAGCGGGAAGGCGGTGAGCAGGTAGCAGTTCAGCGTGCCAACCCCCAGTGCCAGCGCAAAGCATAGCGCAAAGCCCAACGCGATAGCGGGCAGGTCGAGGATCGCGTTGATCCGGTAGATCGAGAAGAGCAGCCCGTAGATCACCAGCGCCACCGTCACCATCGTGACCGCGTTGATCGCAAAGCGCGCCAGAACCGCGTCAAGAAACGTCACCCCCGGATAGGCCAGCAGCGCACGCGAGAAGCGCAGCGACACCGCAACCTTCTGGCTGATATCCAGGTAGGCCAGGAACGGGAGAATCCCCGATGCATAGAACAGCGCGAAATTCGTCCCAAGCGGCGGGGCGCTGAAGGCAAGCGAGAACAGGAAGGCCATCAGCATGATGCCCGCAACCGGTTCGAGCAGCGCCCAGAGATAACCCAGCGCCGAGCGCCCGTAGCTCGTGCTCATCTCGCGCAGGATCAGCGCCGCGATGGCGCGCCCGGCCCCGCGGCGGCGGGGCGGTTGGGCGGGACGAGGTGGAAGGGGCGCGACGGTCATGCGCCCTGCATATCCTGCCGCGCTTAACGTCAAATTAAGCGCAACCGGCCCAAGCTGCGGGAATACGGATGTCCCGCAGCAAAGGGTGCCACGCCATGCAAAGCGCCACAGTCCCGCTCGAAACCCCGCGAACCGTGGCGCAGATCCGCCCCGCGGCGGGGCCCGCGCGCCTGCGCCGGCGTCATGTCGGGCTGATCGGCACCTTCGTGCTGTGCGTCGTGATCCCGGCCTGCCTCTGGGCCGCCTATCTTTTCGCCGTGGCGCGCGATCAGTTCGCCAGCACCATGGCCTTTTCCGTCCGCAAGCATGAGGTCGGCGCCGCCGTGCAGCTCCTCGGCGGGCTGACCGAGCTGGGCAGTTCCGGGCCGCAGGATGGCGATATCCTGCAGGACTATATCCAGAGTCCGGCGCTTGTGCGCGCGGTGGATCGGCGCGTCGATCTGGCGGCGGCCTTCACCCGGCCCGACGATCCGGTCTTCAGCCTTGGCACGGATCGGCGGATCGAGGCGCTCTCGGCCCATTGGCAGCGGCAGGTTCATGTCTATCACGACGGCGCAACCGGGCTGATCGAGCTACGTGTCGAGGCCTTCGATCCCTCCGACGCCCAGGCCATCGCCACCGCGATCTACGAGGAGAGCAGCGCGCTGATCAATCGCCTCTCGGCCATCGCGCGCGAGGATACGATCCGCAACGCGCGCGAGGATCGCGACAAGGCGATTGCGCGGCTCAAAGCGGCGCGTACCGCGCTCACGGCATTCCGCAGCCGCACCCAGATCGTCGATCCGGCAAGCGATGCGCAGGGACGGGCGGGGTTGCTCAACACGCTTCAGGAACAGCTTGCCGCTGCGCTGATCGAGTTGGACCTCCTGCTTGAGAACACCTCCGCGCAGGATGTGCGCGTGGTTCAGGCGCGCCAGAAAGCGGCCGTGATACGCGAGCGTTTGGCGGCCGAGCGCAGCCAGTTCGGCCGCGCCGAAGCCAGCGATCCGCAGGCCTTCCCGGAGCTGGTGGGGGAATATGAATCGCTATCTGTCGATCTGCAGTTTGCCGAACAAAGCTATCTCGCGGCGCTGGCCGCGTATGACGCTGCACTGGCCGAGGCGCAGCGCAAGACCCGTTACCTTGCCAGCCATGTCCCGCCGACACTGGCCGAGACCGCAGAATATCCGCGCCGTTTCGTTTTGCTTGCGGCGGTGGCGGGGGCATTGATGCTCGGCTGGTCGATCCTGGCCATGGCCTATTACGCGCTGCGGGACCGGCGATGATCGAGCTGCGCGGCCTGTCGAAGAGCTTTCGCACCCGGTCGGGGCGCAAGATCGTCGCGCAGGACATTTCCACGATCTTCCCGCCGCGCCGGGCGGTTGCAATTCTGGGCCGCAACGGGGCGGGGAAATCGACGCTTCTGCGGATGATCTCGGGCGCGCTCGACCCCGATGCGGGGCGGGTCCTGCGGCGCGGCTCGGTGTCTTGGCCCGTGGGTTTTGCCGGCAGCTTCCATCCCGATCTGACGGGCGTGCAGAACGTGCGTTTCATCGCGCGGGTCTACGGGATCGATACAGACGAGTTGGTCGATTTCGTCGCTGACTTTGCCGAGCTTGGGGCGCATTTCCACCAGCCCGTGCGGGAATATTCCTCAGGGATGCGCTCGCGGTTGGCCTTCGGCTCTTCGATGGGCATCCGCTTCGACACCTACCTTGTCGATGAGGTCACGGCGGTGGGTGACGCCGCCTTCAAAGCCAAAAGCGAGGCCCTGTTCGAGGCGCGCCTGCAAGACAGCGCCGCCATCGTCGTGTCGCACGCCATGGGTCAGGTGCGGCGCCTGTGCGACCATGGCTGCGTGCTGGAGGACGGCAGGCTCCACTTCCATGAGGAAGTGGAGGCTGCCATCGCCCACCATCAGCGCCTGATGAACGCGCCCGAGGCCGAGGACTAGGCCCTGCGGTTGTCGTAGCCAAAACCGCGCAGCAGCGCCGCGTTTTGGGGCGCAAAGGCTTGCTCCGCCATCTCGATCCGCGCTTGCGTCTTTCCGGCGTCGAACTCAGTCACGCGGTGAAAGGCCGCGCGCAGCAGCGCCCGGATCTCGGACGGGCTGACCTGCGGGTCGCGCATCGCCTCGGCAATCGCGTCGCAATCCTCCATCCGTAGCGAGGGGTTGGTGAGGTTGCGATTCACCTCCCAGTCGATGCCGGTATCGGCGCCCAGCAGTCCCTCGAGCGTCGTGCGGATCGCGCGATGACTTGCGATGACAGGCGGGGCTTCGGGGAACAACCGCGCCCAGCCACGCAGATAGGCGGCAGGCTTGATCATCGCGGCGCGGCGTCGGGTGAACGCGTCGAAATCTAGCCCGTCATAGGGGTTGCGCGCGCTTAGCCACGGTTCGAATTGCTGCTTCATGAATTGCGAGTAATCGCCGAACATGAACTCGCTGAACGGGCGCAGGAAGGCGATGACCTGGACCGAGATCCCCTCCCGCTGCGCCAGATCCGCCAGCGCCCTGCCATGCTGCGGCAGGGCGTAAAGGTCTTCATGGCTCAGCACCACGGTATGGCTCTGCCCCTCAAACAGCGCGGTCAGGCGCGCGGCATCGATATCCTTCAGATCAGCCGCATTGCCGGGGTGATTGCCGGGCGGCTTTGGGTAGTGGATGCCCTGATCCAGCAGCGCCGCGCGGTTCTTCAGCATCACCTGCTGCAGGTAGGTCGAGCCACATTTGGGCGATCCGACGTGGAGCAATATCTGGCGTTTCATGAAACCATCCGTTCGTGTTGCGGCAGCCCGGCGCCAAGCTCGGCTGCCAATGCGTCGATCATCGCCTCGGGCGACAGGCCAAGGCCGCTGAGCGAGATCTGTCGTTCCTGTGCGCTCACCGGGGTGCGGTGCCAGGCGCGTGAAAGGGCTGCGCTCAGCGCGGGCACCTCGGGTGCGGCGGAAAGGATCGCCGGGCTAAGCCTGCCCAGATCTTTCGGCCCGAAGCTATTCGTGACCACGCGCACGCCCGAGGCCGCCATCTCGATCGGCGGATGGCTGGGGTGCGGAGAATACATCAGCGACAGTCCGACATCGGTCTCGAGCAGGAACTGCGGATAATCTTCATAGGGCAGCTTGCCGAGGCTGATTAGCCGCAGCCCGTTGGGCATGTTGACGTTCCCATGCTTGAGCCCGACCGAGACCAGCTCGATCTGCCCGGGCTGAAGGTTCTCGGCCTCGATGAAGCGGGCGATGACCTCAAGCCCCGTCGCGAACATGTTGCGCGGCACCTCGGGGCGACCGTAAAGCGCCAGCCTGCGCGGCCCTGTCGCGGTGCGGCGCTGGCCCCGGCTGTAGCGGTCGATGTCGATGGCGGGGTGGAAGGCCAGCGCCTGCCGACCGGCAAAAGTGAAGCCCTCTTGCTGGAAATAGTCGCGCAGTAGCGTCGTGTTGAAGATCGGAGCGAAGTTCAGCCCGTAGCTGGCCAGCGCATCGGCATATTCCGGGCCCCAAGCGTAGAAATTAGGTTCGTAATCCTGGATCAGGTAATGAAACCGGTCGTGGTGCAAGCCATGCTGGCGGATCAACCGGTCGGCGACATGGGCCGTCCACCAGGCCGTCGCCAGAAAGCGATCCCCGCGATGCAGCGGCAAACTGGCGCTTTGCGCCCCGCAATGCAGCGAGATCCGCTCGGCCGCGGCCAAGGCCTGACCCGCCGCGCTCATCCGGTTCAGCACGAATGCGCGCGAGGCTGCGGGAGCGGCCATCGGCAGGTCAGTGGCAACAAGGCGCACGGTCAACCCGCGCTCGGCCAGACCGATGGCGATGTCGAGGGCGGTAACGATTCCGGCAAAAATCTCGGTCGGGTTGAGGGTGGGCACGAGCACCACGATGGCCGGGCCGGGCGCCTCGAAGACCGGGGTCCAGCGCGCCGATTTGCGCAGGTCGATCAGCTCACGGTAACTTTTCAGCGGATGCGCTGGGGGCGCGGGCGCAGGTTCGACCGCGCGCGGCGCAACGCCGGGCGAGAGGGAATAGAGCCGCTCGTCAAACCGGGCCAGCGCGGGGTTAAGCCCCTCGTCAAGGGTGCGGCGCAAAGCCCAGACGGCACGTCCGAAATGAACCACGGCAAAGCTTCCGGCGATCCGGGCGCGCGTGAATTGGCCGCGCAGCGTCAGCCGCAGCGCGTCGGCGGCAAAGCTGCCCGCGCCGCGCAGCCGCCGCAGGTAGGGGCGGATCGGCGCGATCCGTGCGGTCCCATCGGCCAGTCGCCCGCTCGCCACGGCCTCGGCCATGCGCAGATAGGTGCTATTGGCCAGATAGCGCGCCAGCGCGTAGCTGGTCGCATGGCGGCGCAGCCAGACCTTGTCGAAGCGCGGCAGGCGCCAGGGCTCACGCGAGACGGCACCGACCGTATTTGCGCCGTGCTGGCGATAATCGACCAGCGGCGCGTCGATCAGCACCACGCCCCCCGCCGCTTCGGCCACCAGCCCAAGCCATAGGTCATGGTAGAAATGGATGCCCGCCTGCGCCGGGAAGGGCAGCGCGATCTCAAGCACCGCGCGGCGCATCAGCACGGTCATCCCGGTGATCGTGTTGCGATAAAGCAGCCCGCGCAGGCCGGGGCGCCGGACGCGCCGCTCATAGGCGAACATGGAGGGGTGGATCACCGCGCCCTGCGCATCGACAAGCCGCGCGTCGCTATGCGCCAGCATCGCCGGGCCTTCGCCCAAGGCGGCAACCCCGCGCACCAGCCGGTCAGGGTGCCAGATGTCGTCCTGATCGCTCAGCGCGAACAGCGCGTCGGGGCGGTTTTGCTCTTCCGACAGGGTCAGCGCGCGGGCCAGCCCGGCCTCGAAGGCGCGCACCGAATCGAGATTGTTGTCGGGGCTGACCAATGTCAGGCCAAGACCCAGATCGGCGCAAAGTCGCGCGACCATGGGCCCCGAGACCCGATCCGCGATCACCGCGACAAGGTGGGTTTCGACCCCCTCCTGCGCCGCAACCGATTGCAATTGCGCCTCAAGATAGCCGGGGTCGGGACGAAATACGGCGAGGGTGATGTAAATGAATGGGGTCATGGGGCCGGTCGCTCGTTGGGGTGGCGCGAGGTTAGGGCGCGACCTCTTAAGATTGCGTGAACCGTGTTTTGCCGCCCCGCCCGCCCGATTGCGCCCCCCGCCCCGCTGTCGCATAGTCGCCGCGATCAAGCCCTGGGAGTTCACAACCATGCCGCCCAAATTTGGCACCTCCGGCCTGCGCGGCCTTGTGACCGAACTGACGCCCGACCTGGTTGCCGATTACACGCGCGCCTTTCTGGCAAGCTGCGCGCATGGCGGGGCGGTGCATGTGGGTTGGGATCTGCGCCCCTCCTCACCCGCGATCGCTGAGGAGGTCATGGGCAGCATCGAGCAATCGGGTCTGAGCGCGATTGATTGCGGCGCGCTGCCCACGCCCGCGCTGGCGCTTGCCGCGATGGGTGCGGGCCATGCGGCGATCATGGTCACCGGCAGCCATATCCCCGCCGACCGCAACGGGCTGAAGTTCTACACTCCTGCAGGCGAGATCACGAAAGACGACGAGGCGCGCATCCTGTCGGCGCTGGGCGCAGCGCCCGGCCCCGGCGGCGGCACGCGTATATCGGGCAGTCAGGCGGGCGCGGCCTACCAGCGCCGCTATACCGAGGCCTTCGGCCATGCCGCGCTAAGCGGCC
This sequence comes from Sedimentimonas flavescens, assembly GCF_025154035.1. Classification (NCBI taxonomy): domain Bacteria; kingdom Pseudomonadati; phylum Pseudomonadota; class Alphaproteobacteria; order Rhodobacterales; genus Sedimentimonas; species Sedimentimonas flavescens. The sequence continues at coordinate 67,295 of NZ_JAOALJ010000003.1, forward strand.
TGCGCGTTGGGGTTTATGAGCACAGCTCGGTCGCGCGCGATCTTCTGGGTGCGGCACTGCGCGCGATGGGGGCCGAGGTTATCGCGCTGGCGCGCTCGGACATCTTCATCCCCGTTGATACCGAGGCGGTGGACCCGGACACGCGCGCGCGTCTGGCAGAGTGGTGCGCGCAGAACCGGCTCGATGCGCTGGTCTCGACCGATGGCGATGCCGACCGGCCGATGCTCTGCGATGCCTCGGGCAAGGTCGTGCCGGGCGATGTGCTGGGCGCGCTGACGGCGCGCGCGCTTGGGGCGGATGTGATCTGCACGCCGGTATCGTCGAACACGATGATTGACGCGATGCCCGAATTCGCACGGATCGCGCGCACCCGCATCGGATCGCCCTATGTGATCGCGGCGATGGAGGAGATCCTGGCCACTGACCCCGCCGCGCGTATCTGCGGATATGAGGCGAACGGCGGCTTTCTTCTGGGATTTGCCGCGCGCGGCCCTGCGGGTGTCATAGCGCCGCTGATGACGCGCGACTGCCTCTTGCCGATTGTCACGGTTCTGGCGGCGGCGCGCAGCGCGCAGCGGCCAGTGGCCGATCTGGTGGCGGCGCTGCCTGCGCGTTTCACCGCCTCTGACCGCATCGCCGGGATCGAACCCGAGGTCTCTGCCCGCTTCATCGCCGATCTGCGGGACAATGCCCCGACCCGGGCCGGGTTCTTCACCGAAAACGGCGCTGAAGCATCGCTCGATCTGACCGACGGGCTGCGGGTGCGTTTCGAGGACGGCGCCATCGTGCATCTGCGTCCCTCGGGCAATGCGCCCGAGTTTCGCTGCTATACCGAGGCTGCGACCGAGGCCGAGGCCGCGCGGCTGTTGCAGAACTACCTTGCGAAACTGCGCACGCGGCTTGGCTGATCAGAGGCCCTTTTGCAGCGCGTCGAAGGCGCGCAGCGTCTTGATCAGGCCTGCCATCTGATCGACCGGGATCATGTTCGGCCCGTCCGAGGGCGCGTTGTCCGGGTCTTCATGCGTCTCGATGAAAAGCGCCGAGACGCCGACCGCGCAGGCCGCGCGCGCCAGCACCGGCGCGAACTCGCGCTGCCCGCCCGAGGTCATCCCCTGCCCGCCCGGCTGCTGCACCGAATGGGTGGCATCGAACACGACCGGATAGCCGGTCTGCGCCATGATCGGCAGGCCGCGGAAATCGGTGACCAGCGTGTTGTAGCCAAAGGAGGTGCCGCGGTCGCACAGCATGATGTTGCCATTCCCGGTCGAGGCGATCTTCTCGGCGACATTGGCCATGTCCCAAGGCGCAAGGAACTGGCCCTTCTTGACGTTGATCGCGCGCCCGGTCTCGCCCGCCGCCAGCAGCAGGTCGGTCTGGCGGCACAGGAAGGCGGGGATTTGCAGCACGTCGCAGACCTCGCCCGCAGGCGCACATTGCGCGGCGTCATGCACGTCGGTCAGGATCGGGCAGCCGAACTCGTCGCGGATCTTCGACAGGATCGTCAGGCCGGCGTCCATGCCGAGGCCGCGCTGCGTCTTGATCGAGGAGCGGTTGGCCTTGTCGTAGCTGGCCTTGAAGATGAACTTCGTTCCGGTCGGCGCGCAGGCCTCGGCGATCTTCTCCGCCATCATCCGCGCGTGGTCGAGGCTTTCCAACTGGCACGGCCCGGTGATGAGCGCGATCGGCTCCTGTCCGCCAATGGCGATATTGCCCACGGTGACGATTCTCGGCTCGGTCATGCTCTGCTCCTTGCGGCTGGCCGGGCGTCCGGCGCTTGGCTGCAACTTGGGCATAGCGGGGCAAAAAGGCAACCGCCCCGCACGATGGCGAGGCGGTTCGGTGATGCGATTTCGTCAGAACCAGCGGCCGGTAGCCATCAGGGCGACGCTCTGGCCGGTCAGAGACCCCGTGGCGAAAGCCGAGAAACCCCATTGCGTGGCTGAGGTTGCGCGCGCATTGACCCAGGCGTTCGCCGAGCTGGTGACCGAGCCGCTGCCCACGGGCGTTGCGGCGAAGGGCATCGCGAAACTGGCGCTTTGCGAACCCGAGGTCCAAATCGCCCCCGCCGCCGTGCTGACCGCCATCCCCGTCACCGTGCGCGTGCAGATCTGCGTGCCATCGGCCCAACGGACATACTCGCCATTGGTGTTCGAGCCGCGCTCGACCACCGCCCCGGTGGGAACGCCCCCCGATTGCGAGACCGTGCCCAGCATGGCAGGCAACCCCACCTGCCGCCAGGCACCCCAGACCCCGTTGATCAGAAGACGCTCCCACACAGCGCCCGCGGCAAAGGCAGGCCGCAGGATCTGTCGCGCGAAATCGGTGCTGTAGCGCAGGATCTCCATCACCGCGCCAGAACCTGCGGGCAGACCTGCCGGGAAGGTGCCGGTCGCGCTCTGGCTGACGCCATAGAACCCGGCGGGCAGGTCGGTCGCGTCGAGATCAGCCACGCCCGGGGCGGCCATGGAGCCAAGGCCGAACGCCCCGACCGCCATCAGCCGCCCCTCTGTCGCGTCGGTGCGTCCCGATTGCACCGCCGCGCCCGAGGCGATCCCGCTTGCCGCATTCAGGCGCAGCGCGGGGGTAAAGCTCACCCCGTCCGCGCTGGTCTTGATGGCAAAGTCGGTATCGCCCACCAGCCCCATCTCGGCGTGACCCGCCCAGTTGCTCTGGAAGAGAAGGCTGCACGTGTCGCCGCTGCCCGCCTTGTTGAGCTTGAGCTGATGCCCCGCCCCCGCATGGCTCAGCAGCGTCGCATCTGCGGCGACCGAGAGGCGGTTCGTCGCATCCGAAGTCGTACCGATCCCGAGCCCCTCGAGCATCTGCGTCGCGCCCACGCGCACCCACTCACCGCCCGCATAGGCGCGCACATCGTCCCCCGCCGCCGCGATCCAGCCATCCTGCGGCGCGAAGAAGTTCCACACCCCGTCCAGATAGGCCGCAAGCGTGCCCGCCACCTGCCCCGCCCAAGCCCCGGTCGCGCCCGGGCCCAGCGCGTGAACCGTTCCTGCCACGGGAACGGCAGGCGGCGTGGTTGCGTCGAACGCCACGACCGCAAGCTGCACAATGACATCGAGATGGCGCAGCGCCTCGTTATGGGTGACGTGCTTTTGCGCCTGCGAGGGCATGATATAGGGCAGGCCGAGAATGGCGGAGGTATCGGTCATGGCAATCCTGTCGCTCTGGAATGACGTTGGCCGCGATCATTCCGCGCCGTGGTTGAGCCGCCGCTAACCGCACGTTCGCGCTGTTTACGTTAAGCTTATCTTAGGCTCGATCGACTGAACTGGCCGGGAACGTAACTGATTCCAGAACGGAACCCGGCCATGCAGATCGAAACGACGTGCCTCCCCGGTGTCTTGCTGCTTACGCCCGCGCGCCATGGCGATGCGCGGGGATATTTTAGCGAAAGCTGGAACCGGCGGCGGCTGGCCGAGGCCGGGATCGATATCGACTTCGTGCAGGATAACCATTCCGTCTCGGCGCAGGTCGGCACGGTGCGCGGGCTGCATTACCAGGCGCCGCCCCATGTGCAGGCCAAGCTGGTGCGCTGTGGGCGCGGGCGGCTTTTCGACGTGGCCGTCGATTTCCGCCGTGGCAGCCCGAGCTTCGGCCAGTGGTTCGGGGTCGAACTGAGCGCCGAGAACGGGCGCCAGCTGCTGATCCCGGCGGGCTTCCTGCATGGCTTCGTCACCCGCGAACCGGGGACCGAGATCATCTACAAATGCTCGGATTACTACGCGCCCGAATGTGACGGCGCGGTGCGCTTCGACGACCCAGAGATCGGCATCGACTGGGGGATCGGCCCGGCAAAGGCGATCCTGTCGACCAAGGACGCCGCCGCGCCCCTTTTGCGCGACGCGAAATCCCCGTTCAGCTATCTGGAGGCCGCAGCATGAAGATCCTTGTTACCGGTGGCGCCGGGTTCATCGGCTCGGCAGTGGTGCGGCTGGCCATCGCGCGGGGCCATTCGGTGGTCAATCTCGACGCGCTGACCTATGCCGCCTGCCTCGACAACCTCGTCTCGGTCGCGCAAAGCCCGCGCTACGCGTTCGAGCACGCAGACATTCGCGACCCGGTGGCGCTTGAAGCGATCTTTCGCCGCCATGCCCCCGATGCGGTGCTGCATCTTGCAGCCGAAAGCCACGTGGATCGCTCGATCGACGGGCCGGGCGTGTTCGTCGACACGAATGTCACCGGCACGATGATCCTGCTACAAGCCGCACGTAGCTATTGGGAACGCTCTGGCCGCCCCGAGCATTTCCGCTTTCACCATGTCTCGACCGATGAGGTCTTCGGCTCGCTCCCGCCCGACCCGGCGGTGAAGTTCACCGAAGACAGCCCCTATGATCCACGCTCGCCCTATGCGGCGTCCAAGGCCGCGTCGGATCATCTGGTGCGCGCCTGGCACGAAACCTTCGGCCTGCCGGTGCTGCTGACCAATTGTTCGAACAATTACGGGCCGTTCCACTTCCCTGAAAAGCTGATCCCCGTGATCATCCTCAACGCCCTCGCGGGCAAACCGCTGCCGATCTATGGCACTGGCGCGCAGATCCGCGACTGGCTTTACGTCGAGGACCACGCCGAGGCGCTCTTGCTGGCGCTTGAAAAGGGCCGCCCGGGCCGCAGCTACAACATCGGTGGAGAGAATGAGCGCACGAACCTTCACCTTGTCCAGTCGCTCTGTGCGATCCTTGATGATCGTCGCCCCGGCGCGCGACCCTATGCCGATCAGATCGCCTTCGTCGCCGACCGGCCCGGCCATGATGCACGCTACGCCATCGACCCCACGCGCATCCGGTCCGAGCTGGGCTGGCGCCCTTCAGTCAGCGTAGAAGAGGGGCTCGCGCGCACGGTTGACTGGTATCTGACACACGAGCCCTGGTGGCGCGCCCTGCAGCACCGCCGCGGCGTCGGCCAGCGTCTGGGGGTCGTGGCATGATCCTCGTGTTCGGCAAGTCCGGGCAGGTCGCGCGCGAGCTGCGCCTGCTGTCCCCCGGCGCGCGGTTCCTGGGGAGGGATGAGGCCGATCTGACCGACCCTGCCGCCTGCGCCGCCGCCATCCGCGCGATCCGGCCTGCCGCCGTGATCAACGCCGCCGCCTGGACTGCCGTCGATCTGGCCGAGCAGAACGAGGACATCGCTACCTGCGTCAATGCGACGGCGCCGGGAGCCATGGCGCGGGCCTGCGCGGCGCTGGATATCCCCTTCGTTCATATCTCCTCGGATTACGTCTTTGACGGTGCAGGTTGCGATCCCTTCGCGCCCGAGGCGGCTACCGCGCCGCTCGGCGCCTATGGGCGATCGAAGCGCGCGGGCGAAGAGGCGGTGCGCGCCGCCAACGGCTGCCATGCGATCCTGCGTACCTCCTGGGTGTTTTCGGCCCATGGCGCGAATTTCCTGCGAACCATGCTGCGGCTTGGGCGCGGGCGCGACGACGTCAGCGTCGTGGCCGATCAGATCGGCGGCCCCACCCCCGCCGATGCCATCGCCGCCGCCTGCCTGACGATCGCGCATACGCTGATCCATGATCCGGCGCGCTCGGGCACCTATCACCTTGCCGGCGCCCCCGACGTGAGTTGGGCTGAGTTCGCCCGCGCCATCGTGGATGAGGCCGCCTTGCCCTGCCGCGTGGCTGATATCCCCTCCAGTGCCTACCCCACCCCGGCGCGCCGCCCCGCCAACTCGCGGCTCGACTGTTCCGGGCTTGCCGCCTTCGGCCTGTCCCGGCCCGACTGGCGCGCCGCCCTTTCCCGCATCATCCCGCAGATCGGAGACCCCGCATGAGCAAGCGCAAAGGCATCATCCTCGCCGGTGGATCGGGGACGCGACTGTACCCGATCACCATCGGTATCTCGAAGCAGCTCCTGCCGGTCTATGACAAGCCGATGATCTACTACCCGCTCTCGGTGCTGATGCTGGCGGGCATTCGCGAAATCGCGGTGATCACCACCCCGCAGGATCAAGAGCAGTTCCGCCGTACGCTCGGCGATGGCAGCCAATGGGGGCTCAGCCTCGAATACATCGTCCAGCCGCGCCCCGAGGGTTTGGCGCAGGCCTATCTGCTGGCCGAGGAATTCCTTGACGGCGCGCCCTCGGCGCTGGTGCTGGGGGATAACATCTTCTTCGGCCACGGCCTGCAGGAGCTGCTGCATCGGGTCAGCCAGCGTCAGGATGGCGGCACCGTCTTCGGCTACCGCGTCGCCGACCCCGAGCGCTACGGTGTCGTGGCATTCGATGCGGCGGGTCAGGCCACCGCGCTGATCGAGAAACCGGCGCAGCCGCCCTCGCCCTATGCCGTCACCGGGCTTTACTTTCTTGACGGCGACGCGCCGCTGCGCGCGCGCGAGGTGCGCCCCTCGCCGCGCGGCGAGTTGGAGATTGTTACGCTGCTCGAAGGCTATCTGCGCGAGGGCCGCCTGAACGTCGAGCTGATGGGCCGCGGCTACGCCTGGCTCGACACCGGAACGCATCACAGCCTGCTCGACGCAGGCAATTTCGTACGTACCTTGCAACAGCGGCAGGGCCAGCAGGTCGGCTGCCTGGAAGAGATCGCCCATGCGCAGGGCTGGGTCGATGACCTCGGGCTGCTGGAGCGCGCGGCGCGTTTCGACAAGAACGATTATGGCCGGTATCTGAGCAGCCTGACGACGCAAATGATGTGAGGCCGCGATGAGCGCACCGCATGTCGCGATCCTAATGGCGGTGCGCAACGGCGCGCGGCACCTGCCCGCGCAACTCGACAGCATCGCCGGGCAGGAGCACACCAACTGGACGCTGATCGTCAGCGATGACGGATCGCGCGATGGCTCGTCCGAGATCATTTCGGGTTTCGCGCAGCGGGGGCACCGCGTGATCTGTCTTGATGGACCGCAGCAGGGGGCGGGTGCGAACTTCCTATCGCTGGTGCGCCGGATGCAAGGCCATGTGCCCGCGACAAGCTGGCTCGCCTTTGCCGATCAGGATGATGTCTGGTTGCCTGATCGGCTTTCGCGCGGGATCACCGCGCTGGAGGGCATCGCGGGCCCCGCGCTCTATTGCAGCCGCACCTGGATCACCGATGAGCGGCTGGAGCACCGCCGGATCTCCCTGCCACGCCCGCGCGCCCTGGGGTTCCGCAATGCGCTGGTGCAGAATGTGGCGGCGGGCAACACCATCCTGCTCAACCCGGCAGGTTCCCGACTGGCCAGCGCCGCCGCACCCGAGGCTGGTCGCGTTATCATGCATGATTGGTGGATCTATCAGCTTATGTCCGGGGCGGGCGCGCAGTTGATGCATGACGATCGCCCCTCCCTGCTCTACCGCCAGCACGCCAGCAATGAGATCGGCGCGAATGACGGCGCGGGGGCGAAGCTGAGCCGTCTTGGGCAGCTTCTCGCGGGGCACTATCGGCAGTGGAACGGCGTGAATGTCGTCGCGCTGAGCGCTTCGGCGCATCGCCTGACGCCCGAGAACCGCGCGCTTCTGTCTGGTTTTGCGGCTGTGCGACGCGCTCCGTTCTGGCGGCGACCGGGAGCTCTTTGGCGCCTCGGGCTCTACCGTCAGTCGCGCGCGAGTACCGCCGCGCTCTGGCTTGCGGCGATGCTGGGTCGGCTCTGATCCGCCGATCCCCGGAATAATGCACGCCATGATGGTATGAATGGCTGCGCAATCGTAGGTTGGGTTGTATATCTAAGGGTATGATTTTCGAACAGGTTTCAAAATGAAGATCACGCCCTGCCTTCTTTGCGGTGGTTCCGGCACCCGGCTCTGGCCGCTGTCGCGCAAATCCTACCCCAAGCAGTTCGCCTCCCTCATTGGCGAGGAAAGCCTGTTTCAGGCCTCGGCGCGGCGGGTTTCGCAGGCGGCTGGAGGCTTGAGCTTTGCCCCGCCGCTGACGATCACCAACAATGACTTCCGTTTCATCGTGGCCGAGCAACTGACCGAGGCCGGGATCGATCCCGGACCGATCCTGATCGAGCCGGAGGGGCGCAATACCGCCCCCGCGGTGCTGGCGGCCGCCCTCTATCTGGCGCAGCATGACCCCGAGGCGGTCATGCTTGTGGCACCTTCGGACCACCTGATCCCGGACGCTGCGGCGTTCCTTGCCTCGGTCGAGGCGGGTCTTTCGGCCGTCGCGCGCGGCGATCTGGTCACCTTCGGCATCGCACCCACCCGACCCGAGACGGGCTACGGCTATCTGCATCTGGGCGCACAGCCCGACGGCTCGGGCCAGCCAATCGCGCTGCGCAATTTCGTCGAGAAGCCTGATCTCGCCAATGCCGAACGGATGCTGTCCGCAGGCGACTACCTGTGGAACGCAGGCATTTTCCTGTTCCGCGTGGCCGACATTCTGGCCGCCTTCGAGGCACATGCCCCGGAATTGCTGGATCCTGTGCGCCAGTCGGTCACCCAGGCGCGCAGCGATCTGGGCTTCGTGCGGCTTGAACCCGAGGCCTGGGGCATGGCACGCGATATCTCGATCGACTATGCGGTGATGGAGAAGGCCCAAAATCTCAGCGTTGTCCCCTTCAGCGGCGAGTGGTCCGACCTTGGCGGTTGGGATGCGGTCTGGCGCGAAAGCGGGCCGGATGCGCGGGGCGTTGTCTGCTCGGACCACGCGACCGCCATCGATTGCGCCGATAGCCTGCTGCGCTCCGAGGCCGAGGGGGTCGAGCTTGTGGGCATCGGGCTGGAAAACATCATCGCCGTGGCGATGCAGGACGCAGTTCTGGTCGCCGCCAAGGACCGCGCGCAGGACGTGAAAGAGGCCGTCGCCGCCCTCAAGGCGCGCGGCGCCAAGCAGGCCACGCAACTGCCGCGTGACTATCGCCCCTGGGGCTGGTTCGAAAGCCTCGCAACCGGCGCGCGCTTCCAGGTCAAGCGCATCGTCGTGCATCCGGGCGCGGCGCTTAGCCTGCAAAGCCATTTCCACCGCTCGGAGCACTGGATCGTGGTCGAGGGCACCGCCGAGGTGACCATCGACGAGACCACCCGCCTGATCAGCGAGAACCAGTCCGTCTATATCCCGCTTGGTGCGGTGCACCGGCTGCGCAACCCGGGCAAGGTGCCGATGGTGCTCATCGAGGTGCAGACCGGCACCTATCTGGGGGAAGACGACATCATCCGCTACGAGGATGTCTACGCGCGCAGCTGATCGCCTCAGTCGTGCTCGAAACACATGGCGCGGCCATCCACGCGGATGGTCTGCGCGCCATCCTCGATCGAGCGCGCGCGGCGCGACACGAAGGACGAGGGTTTCGAGGCCGAGCGGCCTTTAGGGTCGGGCAGAACGGCGGCAAGCAGCGCCGCCTGGCGCGGGGTCAGTTGATCGGGTGTCGTGCGGAAATAACGAAAAGCCGCCGCGTTGACGCCAAAGACGCCCTCATCGAATTCGGCCACGTTCAGATAGACCTCAAGGATGCGCCGCTTGGTCCAGACCGCCTCGACCACCGGGGTCAGCGCGGCCTCCATCGCCTTGCGCAGCCAGCTGCGGCCCTGCCACAGGAAAACGTTCTTCACCACCTGCTGGCTCAGCGTCGAGGCGCCGCGCCCCGAACCCTCGTCGATGGCCTGACGGATGGCGCGCATGTCAAAGCCCCAATGCTCGCAAAAGTTCGCGTCTTCGGCGGCTACGACTGAGCGTGCCACGACCGGGGCGATTTCCTCGATAGGTGCCCACTGCTGATCGACGCCGCCAAGGCGTCGCGCCTCGGACCACATGGTGATCGTGGTGGGCGGGTTGATGAAGGAATAGAGCACCACCAGCGCCAGCATCGCCGCGACGAAGCCAAAGCCGATTCGCGCCGCCCATTTGAACAGCCAGCCAAACAGCGCCCGGTTCTGGGTTTGCTGCCCGCGCGGTTTGCGTTTCGTCCTGCCTGTGGTGGTCTTTTTCTGCGCCATGCCGCCATAAGTCACGGCTGGCCCCTGCTGGTCAAGCCGGTCGCTGCACCCATGGCGTGCGGCTGCCGATCTTGTGCAAAATGGGCTGGTTGGGCCAAGCCCGAAATGAGAAGGGCGAGGCAATTCGCCCCGCCCTTTCGCGTTCTGACTGCGTGCCGGCGCTTACTCGGCCGGCATCGCCTGCGGCTCGTCGCTTAGCGGGAAGGGCAGATGCACCAGCATCTCCTTCGGGCAGACCTGTAGGAAATTGGCGCGCTCGGCCTCCCAGTTCTGCAGGATGTCGCTGGCCTTGCGCGAGCCGGTCTCCTTGGCGTGGCGCTCGATCAGGCCCTTCAGTTGGGCGTCCCAATGCGGGTGGCTGACCGCGCAGGTCACGAGGCTTTCGAGGTTCATGTAATCCTCGGCCAGCCCCTCCGGGTCGTAAAGGTAAGCCATGCCGCCGGTCATGCCCGCACCGAAGTTCGCGCCGATGCGGCCCAGGATCACCGCGACGCCGCCGGTCATGTATTCGCAACCGTTCGAGCCGCAGCCCTCGACCACAACCTTGGCGCCCGAGTTGCGCACGCCGAAACGCTCGCCCGCGCGGCCTGCCGCGAACAGATAACCGTCGGTCGCCCCGTAAAGCACGGTGTTGCCGATGATCGTGTTCTCGCTGGCCATCAGCGGCGAGGCCATCGGCGGACGTACCACGATGGTGCCGCCCGACAGGCCCTTGCCGACATAGTCGTTCGCGTCACCCGACACCTCGATCTTGAGGCCCGGCGCCGCAAAGGCCCCCAGCGACTGCCCGCACGAACCCGTCAGCTTCACCGTCAGATGGTCGGGTTGCAGCGCGTTGCGCATCCCGAAGTTCTTGACGATGTGGCTCGAGGCGCGCGTCCCGATGGTGCGCAGCGTGTTGCGGACCGCATAGGACAGCTGCATCTTCTCGCCATCCTCGAAGAAGCGGTGACCGTCCTTGATGATCTCGGCATCAAGCGTATCGGGCACGTAGTTGCGCGGCTTCGAGCGGTCGTAGACGATCTTGTCCCAGCCATCGACGGTGATCAGCAGCGGGTTCAGGTCGAGGTCGTCGAGGAAGGCCGAGCCACGGCTGACCTGCGTCAGCAGATCGGCGCGGCCGATGATCTCATCCATCGAGCGGGCCCCGATCGAGGCCAGGATCTCGCGCACTTCCTGGGCGTAGAAGGTGATCAGGTTGACCACCTTGTCGGCCGAGCCGGTGAACTTGGCGCGCAGCGCCGGATCCTGGGTGCAGACGCCCACCGGGCAGGTGTTCGACTGGCACTGACGCACCATGATGCAGCCCATCGCGATCAGCGCGGCGGTGCCGATGCCGTATTCCTCGGCGCCCATCATCGCAGCCATGACGATGTCGCGGCCGGTCCGCAGACCACCGTCGGTGCGCAGCGTGACGCGGTCACGCAGCTTGTTCATCGCCAGAACCTGATGCGCCTCGGTCAGGCCCATCTCCCACGGCAGACCCGCGTATTTGATCGAGGTCGCCGGCGAGGCGCCCGTGCCGCCATTGTGGCCCGAGATCAGGATGATATCGGCCTTGGCCTTTGCCACGCCCGCGGCGATCGTGCCGACGCCCGACGAGGCCACCAGCTTGACCGTCACCTTGCAGCGCGGGTTGATCTGCTTGAGGTCGTAGATCAGCTGCGCGAGGTCTTCGATCGAGTAGATGTCGTGGTGCGGCGGCGGCGAGATCAGCGTGACGCCCTTGGTCGAGTGGCGCAGACGCGCGATCAGGTCGGTGACCTTCATGCCCGGCAGCTGGCCGCCCTCGCCCGGTTTGGCGCCCTGGGCCACCTTGATCTCAAGCTCTTCGCAGTGGTTGAGGTATTCGGCGGTCACGCCGAAACGGCCCGAGGCCACCTGCTTGATCTTGGCGCTCGGATTGTCGCCGTTCGGCTCGGGCACGAAATGCGCCGGATCCTCGCCGCCTTCGCCGCTATCGGACTTGGCGCCGATACGGTTCATGGCAACGTTGAGCAGTTTGTGCGCCTCGGGCGACAGTGCGCCAAGCGACATGCCGGGCGTGACGAAGCGTTTGCGGATCGAGGTGATCGATTCCACTTCCTCGATCGGAACCGGCTTGCCGAGCGTCTTGATGTCCAGCAGGTCGCGGATATGGATCGGCGGGTTGGCCCGCATCATCGCCGAGTATTGCTTCCACAGGTCATAGGAGGCGCGGTCACAGGCCGATTGCAGCAGGTGCATCGTCTGTGCTTCCCAGGCGTGCTTCTCACCCGTGCGGCGGGCCTTGTAGAAGCCGCCGATCGGCATGACGTCCTGACCGCCCTTCCAGCCCTTGACATGCACCTCTTCCAGCTTGTGCTGGATGCCGTGCAGACCGATGCCCGAGATGCGCGAATGCATACCGGGGAAATACTCGGCCACCATGGCGCGCGACAGGCCCACGGCTTCAAAGTTCAGACCACCGCGATAGGACGAGATGATCGAGATCCCCATCTTCGACATGATCTTCAGCAGACCCGAGTCGATCGCATCGCGATAGCGGCGCATGTTGTCCACAAGGCTGCCTTCCAGCAACCCGCGCTCGATCCGGTCGGCGATCGAGTCCTGCGCCAGATAGGCGTTGACCGTGGTTGCGCCCGAGCCGATCAGAACCGCGAAATAGTGGCTGTCGATGCACTCGGCCGAGCGCACGTTGACCGAGGTGAAGGTGCGCAGGCCCTTGCGGGTCAGCCACGAATGCACCGCCGAGGTCGCGAGGATCATCGGCATGGCGACCTTTTCGGGGCCCTGATGCTCATCGGTCAGAACGATATGCAGCGCGCCCGAACGCACAGCATCCTCGGCTTCGGCGCGGATGCGCTCCAGCCCCTCGCGCAGGGCTTCCTGATCGGCATTGGCCGGGAAGGTGCAGTCGATGATCGCCACCGAGGCGCCGAATTGCTTCAGCATCTGCTCGTATTCCGCGTTCGCGATGAACGGGCTTTCGAGGCTCAGGATCTCGGTTTGGCTGCTGTCTTCGTCGAGCACGTTCTTGAGGTTGCCGAACCGCGTCTTGAGCGACATCACGCGGCTTTCGCGCAAGCTGTCGATCGGCGGGTTGGTCACCTGGCTGAAGTTCTGGCGGAAGAAATGCGACAGCGGGCGGTATTGCTTGGACAGAACCGCCGGCGGCGTGTCGTCGCCCATCGAGGCGATAGCTTCCTTGCCGTCCTCGGCCATAGGCGCGAGGATCTGCTCCAGCTCTTCGACCGAGTAGCCCGCCGCGATCTGGCGCTTGCGCAGCTCCGCGCCCGAGAACATCGCCTTCTCCGGCACATCGCGCATCAATGCGTTCAGGTCCACCACCTTCTCGACCCATTCGCCGAAGGGCTGGCTGTTGGCCAGACGGTCCTTGATGTCCTTGTCGTGGTACAGCTTGCCCTCACGCATGTCGACCGCGATCATCTGACCCGGCCCGAGCGCGCCCTTTTCGCGCACGCTCATTTCGTCGATCGGAACCATGCCGACCTCGGAACCCGCGATCAGCATGCCATCGCCAGTCACGACATAGCGGATCGGGCGCAGGCCGTTACGGTCGAGACCGCCGCAAACCCAGCGGCCATCGGTCATCGCCAGCGCGGCAGGGCCGTCCCACGGCTCCATGACCGAGTTGCAATAGGCATACATGTCCTGCCAGGCTTTGGGCATGTCGGTCGTGGCTTTCGACCAGGCCTCGGGGACCAGCATCGTCTTGGTCATCGGCGCCGAGCGGCCCGAGCGCACCATCACCTCGAAGACCGCATCCAGCGCGCCCGAGTCCGATGCACCAGCCGGGATGATCGGCTTGATGTCCTCGGCGGCGTCGCCGAAGGTGTTCGAGGCCATGCGGATCTCATGGCTCTTCATCCAGTTGACGTTGCCCTTGATCGTGTTGATCTCGCCGTTATGGGCCAGCATGCGGAAGGGCTGCGCCAGCCACCACTGCGGGAAGGTGTTGGTCGAGTAGCGCTGGTGATAGATCGCGAAGGCGCTCTCGAAGCGGTCGTCCTTGAGGTCGGGATAGAATTCCGCGACCTGCTCGGCCAGCATCATGCCCTTGTAGATGATCGAACGTGTGGACAGCGAGCAGACATAGAGGCCCGCGATCTGCGCCGCGATTGCCGCTTTCTCGATGCGGCGGCGGATGATGTAAAGCTCGCGCTCGAACTGCTCGTCGTCGATGTCCTTCTCGCAGCGGATCAGGATCTGCTCGATCTCGGGGCGGGTGGCGTTGGCCTTCTCGCCCAGCACTTCGGTGTTCACCGGAACGTGGCGCCAGCCGTAGATGTAGTGGCCCATCCGCAGAACTTCGGATTCAACGATCGTGCGGCACCGCTCTTGCGCGCCGAAGTCGGTGCGCGGCAGGAAGATCTGGCCCACGGCCACGCGCTTTTGCATGTTCGGCTCGTGGCCGGTGCGGCGGATCTGGTCATAGAAGAATGGAACCGGGATCTGCACGTGGATACCGGCGCCGTCGCCGGTCTTGCCGTCCGCGTCGACCGCGCCACGGTGCCAGATCGCTTTCAGCGCATCGATGCCGTTTTCGACAACCTTGCGCGAGGCCTTGCCGTCGATCGAGACCACAAGACCCACGCCGCACGATGCCTTCTCGTCGTCCAGCTTGAACAGCGAGTTCTCGTCCATCCACTTGCGCTTGGCTTCCTCGGCGGCAACCCAGGCTTCATCGTATTTCGTCATGTCAGTGCCTCCTCAGAGAGTGGGTCGGTCATTCAGGGGCGACGCGCCGGTCATCAGCATGTCGCAATCATATTTCGGGCGGGTCTCGCCAAAGCCCTCGTCGCCGGGAAAGGCGAAGGTCACGGGGGCCATACTGGTCGAGGCCTTGTCGCCAAAGACGTTCTCGAATTGCTCGGTATCGGCAAAGAACAGGCGCAGCTTGCGGCTGATCAGTTGCAGCCCCTTGCGATGGGCCAGGAAGTTCCCGGCCTCGTCCTCGACGGTCATGTCGAACTCGCAACGCTCCAGCACGACGCCGTCGATGGTGACACTCTCGCCGGTCAGCCGGTCGTAGCCCACGTTGCGGCGCACGTCGCCGAAGTTGTTGCGCGTGACGAAGTCGTAGTCGTCGCGGCCATCGGCCAGAAGCGCGCTGAACGAGGCATGATCGGCCGAGCCATCCTGATCCAGCCGGTCGATCTCGCCGGTCTCGGGGCTGTAGCTCAGCATCCAGCGGGTCTCGCTGTCGAGCTTCGAGATGAAGAAGACGCCAGAGCCATCGGCAAATGCGATGTTGCGATAGCCGGCGGGGTCGGTCTCGCAGCGATAGTGGTTTGCGACCTGGCAGTCATGCAATTGCACGGTCATTTCCAGCTCGCATCCGGGTGGCGGCGTGAACGAGGCGGCAGCCGCCGGCAGGGCGGCGCAGAGCCCCCCAACCGTTGCCAGAATTGCCGCTCGTGCGATCACCGCAAACACCCTTTCGAAACCTGTTGGGTCAGTCGCGCTGACCCGATGATGTCCGGCAGTTCGCCGGACCGCTGGCGCGCATCGGCATGGCTAACCCCGCCGATGCACCCTGATCACTCGGCGGCAACCGCCGCCGCGCCGTCGATGAACTTGACGACCGAGTCGGCCGCTTCGCGCCCGTCGCGGATCGCCCAGACCACAAGGCTTGCGCCGCGAACGATATCGCCCACGGCGAATACGCCCGGCAGGCTCGTCTTATGCGTTCCAAACGACGCCTTGATGGTGCCCCAGCGGGTCACTTCCAGCCCGTCCACACCCCAGAGTTTGGGCAGGTCTTCAGGCTCGAAGCCGAGCGCCTTGATCACCAGATCGGCCGGCTCTTCGTAGATGCCGCCCTCGATCGGCTCGGGCGATTGGCGGCCCGAGGCGTCCGGCGCGCCCAGTTTCATGCGCTGCACCGTGACCGAGGCGACCGGATTGCCCGCAAAGCCCTTGGGCGCGGCCATCCAGACGAATTCGACGCCCTCTTCCTCGGCGTTCTGCACTTCGCGCTGCGAGCCGGGCATGTTCGTGCGGTCGCGGCGGTAGAGGCACTTGACCGACTTGGCGCCCTGGCGGATCGCGGTGCGCACGCAGTCCATCGCGGTATCGCCGCCGCCGATGACGACGACATTCTTGCCCTCGGCATTATAGGTGCCATCGGCGAATTCCGGCACCTCGTCGCCGAAGCTGAGCTTGTTCGACACGGTAAGATAGTCGATCGCGCGCACGATGCCCTCGGCATCCGCGCCCGGATCGGTCAGATCGCGGGTCTTGTAGACGCCCGTGGCGATGATGACGGCGTCATGCTTGCCGCGGATCGCGTCAAAGCTGATGTCCTCGCCGACATTGCAGTTCAGCACGAATTCGACGCCACCCTGCGCCAGCTGATCGACGCGCTGCATGACGACGTCTTTCTCCAGCTTGAAGCCAGGGATGCCGTAGGTCAGCAGGCCGCCCGCGCGGTCGTAGCGGTCATAGACGGTGACTTGCAGGCCCGCGCGGCGCAGCACATCTGCGGCGGCAAGGCCACCCGGACCGGCACCGATGATGCCCACCGATTCCGCGCGCTCGACCGCCGGTTTGACGGGCTTCACCCAGCCCATGTCCCAGGCGGTGTCGGTGATGTATTTCTCGATGGCGCCGATGGTGACGGTGCCATGGCCGGACTGCTCGATCACGCAATTGCCTTCGCACAGGCGGTCCTGCGGGCAGATACGGCCGCAGATCTCGGGGAAGGTGTTGGTGGCCTGGCTGAGCTCATAGGCCTCTTGCAGGCGGCCCGCGGCGGTCAGTCGCAGCCAGTCGGGGATGTTGTTATGCAGCGGGCAGTGCGTGTGGCAATAGGGCACGCCGCATTGCGAGCAGCGCGAGGATTGCTCGGCGGCTTTCGCGTCGGCGAACTCGCGATAAATCTCGTTGAAGTCGTGGGAGCGCACACTTGCGTCACGCTTCTCGGGCATCTCCTTCGCCGTATGGACGAACTTGAGCATGCGTTCCTTTGCCATGGCCGTGCCTCCCTTCGAATGGATCGGGTGCGCATGGTTACACCGGGTCTGCGGAAAATAAAAGTCAGCAATGCTGTCTTAAATGGCATAAAAATGCGACCGAGCATCGCGGTTGACCCAGGAAAGAGCCAAAATTAGGTCAGTATGCAGTACCTAACTGTCAGTAACCTGCATAAATCAGGACCAGAGCGGCCGTTCCGACGATGATTCGCCACCAGCCGAAGGCCGCGTATCCGTGACGTCCAACGAAATCCAAGAGGCCTCGCACCACGAAGATACCCGAAATGAACGCGGCTACGAAGCCGATCGTGATCAGGTCGATGTCCTTGGCGTTCAGCAGATCGCGGCTCTTGTAGAGATCGTAGGTGAATGCGCCTGCCATGGTCGGCATCGACAGAAAGAAGCTGAATTCGGCCGCGGCGCGCTTGGATACGCCCATCAGCATGGCGCCAACGATTGTCGAGCCCGAGCGCGACACGCCCGGTATCATCGCAAGGCATTGGAACAACCCGATCTTGAACGCCAGCGTCGGCGATAGACGCATCGCATCCGTTTCGCGCTCGGGCAGATTCAGCCGGTCAACCCAAAGCAGGATCACCCCGCCAAGAACCAGCATGGAGGCGATCAGGATGGGTGTTTCGAACAGAATCGTCTTGATGATCCCATGTGCCGCAACGCCGATGATGGCGGCGGGCAGGAAGGCGACCAGCACCGTCAGGATGAAGCGGCGCGCGGCCGGGTCGTGCGGGGCCGAGGCGAACACATGGATCAGTCGCTGCGCATAGACGCCGACGATCGCCAGGATCGCCCCCAGCTGAATCAGCACCTCGAAGGTCTTGCCCGACGAGTTGAAGCCAAGAAAATGACCGGCCAAGAGGATATGGCCGGTCGAGGAAACGGGTATGAACTCGGTCAGACCCTCAAGCAGGCCGAGCAGGCCCGCGATGATCGTCTCATTCATTACGAAGTCTTGCGCATATTCTTAGCCGAGGCCTGAATGGCGTCATACTGGCCATGCGGGCGGAAACGCCACAGATAGTCGGGCAGCACGGCGCCAAGCGGCGTCGGCTTGATGCCGAGATCCGCGAAAGTCTTGGCGCCTTCCGACACGACGTTGTCCTTTTGCAGGTTCGTCAGCTGGTCGAGCGTCAGGATGCGGTTGGTCACGAGGCCGAGCGTCAGGCCCTGCACCACGTCGCCTGCGGCGGCGATGATCTTCGCAACAAAGACCGGCAGGCTTACAACCAGACGGCGGCGGTTGATCACCGGGAGCATCCGGCCGATCAGCCCCTTGAACGTATCGACATCGGGGCCACCGAGTTCATAGACGCCAGCGGCATTGCCCTCGGCGCCCATCACCGCGGCCTGTGCCACGTCATCGACCCAGACCGGCTGGAAGCGAGTATCGCCGCCCGCGACGGGCAGAATCGGGCCGAACTTGGCCATGGCGGCAAACTTGTTGAAGAAGCCGTCCTCGGTCCCGAACAGGATCGAGGGGCGCAGGATCATCGCGCTCGGGAAGTATTTGAGCACTTCGGCCTCGCCCAGGGCCTTCGTGCGTGCGTAGTTGCTGTCCGATTCCGCATCCGCGCCAATGGCCGAAACATGTACGAGCGACTTGACGCCCTCTTTCGCCGCAATGCGCGCGATAAGCCCTGCCCCATCGGCCTGCACCGCGTCGAAACGGTTCGGGCCTTCGTTCACGAGGATGCCGACGCAGTTGATCACCGCATCCGCGCCGCGCATCGCCTCGCGCACGCTGACGTGGTCGCGGATGTTGCACAGAACCGGCTCGACCTGACCGACGGCGCCGTAGGGCTTCACGAACAATGCCTCGTTCGGGCGGCGGACTGCGACGCGCACGCGCCAGCCGTCCTTTGCCATACGCCGGGCGATGTAACGCCCGAGGAATCCGGAACCGCCGTAGATCGTGACCAGCTTCGACATCGGCTTTGGCCTTTCAATTGCAAAAAGTTGCTCCCTGATTAGCGCCAAGCCCCTTGTCAAACAAGGCCAAAGGCCGGGTCGCGGAGCGAAGCGCAGAAAATCTTTCAAACCCCCGTTGACAGTCCCTGCGCCCCCGGCTACATCGCCCCTCACGACACCGGCCCAGGTGGCGGAATTGGTAGACGCGCACGGTTCAGGTCCGTGTGCCGCAAGGCGTGGAGGTTCGAGTCCTCTCCTGGGCACCAAACAAAAAAGCCGCTCAAGCGAATAGCTTGAGCGGCTTTTTGAATTTCTTGGCAGGGCTCTAAACCGGTCCCGGTTTCAGGCCGATACGAATCCGGCCCCGCCGTTCCAATACCCGATCTGATCGGCTTGAAGCCTGCGATTTCGCTTACCAAAAAGGCGCCGTTCGGGGCGGGCTTGCCGCCGCCCGCGGATCACTTGGCGAAAGACCAGCGCGGTAAGTGCGGATATGGAATCGTTTGCTGGCCTGCCGTGATCAGGCCGCCGCACTTCCAAGCAGTGGCTTTCCGTTGGCGGCGTGACGCTCGATCAGATGGCGTGCCTTTCTCCCCTGCGCGAGCGGTCGCGCAGGCGCGACATCAAACCTTTGCCCGGCCAGTTCGGGGAAGATCGCGAAAAGCTCCTCAACCGCCGCCGGGGCAAGCGATCTGAGGGCCTGCTTGCCCGGAAAGAGGCTCTCGGTCGGTGCGTTCTCGGCCATGATCAGGGCGTGCTGGTCGAAAACCAAATGGAAGTACTCCACCTCGGTTGCTGTTTCCTCCACGGCGATACCGGGAAGCGCGGTCAGCATGATCGCGGGGACGAGCACCTCGGGCGCGCCGAACATCCGCGCTGCGATGGTGGAGCGAACCAGCATCCGATGCTGGCGCGAAACCAGCAGATCGCGCGTCGGCAACCCCGGCCCAAGCGCACCCGCCGCGATCCGAACCGGCAGCAAGGCGGGGCTGGAGCGCAGCTCGCGCGGGTCGATCTTGCGTGAGAACACCGCGCGCAAGGCCTGCGGCGCGCCGGTCGGGCTGAGTATCAGATCGCCCGCCCGAAGCGTCTCGACCGGGCGGCTGCCATCGGTTGTGTCGATCATGCAGCCACGGGTCAAACACACCGGCGCCAGGGATCCGACATTCATCGAGCCCTGCACCGTGACATAGGTCGTGCGAACAAGGGTCGCATCATGCAGGACACTGCCGTCGGTCGGGGTGAACACCTCGCGGCCATCGGCCAGATAGAAGGTCGCGCCCGTGATGGTCGCGGTGCTGCCATCAGCATAGGTGACGGTCACGGTATCGCCCGGATAAGACCTTACGATCCGCGACCCGTCGATCACGTCACGCTGGCTGTTGGTGCCCAAGGCATTGATCAGCTGGTCATCCGTCCGATCCAGGATCTGATAATCGTAGACCGTAAGCGTGCTGCCGGCAGGGGGAGGGGCGGAGGGATCGATGATCCAGAACTGATCGGTATAGTAAGTTGCCACTGCTCGTACTCCTGCCTACTGACACGCCACACTCATTGGATGAGGCTTTCCCTTGCAGCGGCTTTCCGCTTGCTACAATCGAAAGTTTTCCATCTGGTTAAGCACTTAGCGGCTATGGCCTGTCGGTGAAAACAGACAAAGTGACGCTCTGGCAGGAGCTGACGTCAGGGCATGTGGCAGGGCGCATCGCTGCGCCCCGCCCAGCGGTCACGCCCCCAGAAGCATTCCCTGTCGCAGCGGCTTCTGACCTGCCACGAAGAACAGGTCGGTACCCGCGCGCACGATGCGCATCTGCTCGCGCGCATAAAGTACGCCCTCGGTGCTGGCGTGGATCGCAATGTCCTGCCCGTCGGGGAAGCTTTTCACAGTGCCTAGCCGGGTGCCCGCCTGCACTCGCGCACCCGGCTCGACGCAGGCATGGAACAGACCCGGCGCCGGGGCGCTGACCACCTCGACCGCGGCCAGCGGCGTAGGCGCGGCACCTTCGCCGCGTGACTGCCCGGCGGGGCCTTCGATGCAGCCGGTGTGCGCCAGCCAGGAGATGACGGCCTCGGCATCGCGGCGGGCCTCGTCGGGGCAGGTGTCCAACACGCCGCGCCATTCCAGCGTGACGGCGAAACAGGCAATCGGCAGGTCGATCTGGAAACGCTCGCGCAGCGCCACCCAGGGAAGGGTGCAGGCCTCGTCGAATGAGCGTCCGCCCTGCACCTCGGCATGAAGCACCGCGCCCGAGCCGGTCGCGTGCCCCAGTCGGGCGGCTTCCTCGGTCTGCTCGGCGTGGCAATAGATATGCGTCACGGCTTCTGAATCGCAATGCATGTCCAGCACGATGTCGGCATCGATGGCCATGCGCAGCAGCGCGCGTTGCAGCGCGCCGATCGGGCTGCGCGGTTGCAGCGCATCCAGCCCTGCGGCCAAGCGGGTGCGCAACTCGGCGACCGGGTCATTACCCGGCGCGCGGTCGTCTGCCGCCAGCGCCAGCGCCGCTGCATCGGGGAAGTTGCGGTTGAAGTTCTGACCGCTCGTCGCCTCGAAGCGCCCGAAGCTGCCGCCAACAACGCCCTGATCCAGCCCGATCGGGTTCGCCAGCGGCACCAGCAGCACCTCGCCCTTGATGCGGCCCTCGGCCTCCAGCTTGGCAAGGCTGTCGCGCAGACTGAACCCTACGAGCATCCCGGGCGCCTCATCGGCATGAAGCCCGCCCTGGATATAGACGCGCGGCCGCGCGCCGGGGGTGCCGAACCGATAGACCGTGAGATGCCTGCTCCCGCTCATCGGGCCAGGGGTGAGGGCGACCTGTTCCGTCTGCATGATACTCTCCTGTGACTTGCGTCCACTCTAGGTTCTTGACAGCGGATCGAGTAATGAGTTCGCTTGAAACACGATGAGCGGAGTTCATGAATGACCAAGCGCCGCACCCAGATGAACCTGCGCGGGTTCCAGGTTTTCGATGCCGTCGCGCGGCACCTGTCGGTGACGGCGGCCGCCGAAGAGCTCGGCATCACCCAAAGCGCCGCCAGCCATCAGCTGCGCAAGCTCTCGGATTTGCTGGGGGAAGTGCTGATCGAGCGCCAGGGCCGGTCGATCAGCCTGACGGATGCAGGCAGACGGCTGGCCGATTCGCTCGATGGCGCTTTCGATCTGATCGAGCAATCCGCCGCCGCGACGATCGGTGTGAACCGGCGCATGGTGCGGCTGGCGCTTTATTCGTCCTTCGCGTCGGGCTGGATGATCCCCGCGCTGCCCCAATTCACCGAGAAGAACCCCGATATCGACCTGCGCCTGATCATGATTTCGGATCCGCCAGAGATCACCGACCGGGTCGCGGATGTGTTCGTCAGCTCCGAGCCGCAGCGGCGGGGTTATTGGTCCACGCGGCTCTTCCGCGAATTGCTGGTGCCCGTGGCCGCACCGCAGTTCCGCCAAGCCTTTGCGCGGCCAATCCCGCTGATCTCGTCGGATACCGACCCGGTTCTGACCGGTAAGGACTGGGAGGCCTTCGCCGTGCTCAACGGGCTTGAAATGAGTGCGCTTCGCGAAGGCGCTTGGCGGTGCTGCTCGCATTACCTGCTGGCGCTTGAGATGGTGCGCGCGGGCATGGGCGCGGCGCTGGTGCCCGATTTCATCGCCTTTCCCCTGATGGCGCGTGGCGAGGTGGTGCGCCTGCCGGGCGATCCGGTCCCCACAGGCCTGACCTATGACATCCAGGTCAAATACGAGCGCCGCAACGAACCCGACATCGCGCGGCTCGTCACCTGGCTGCGTTCTGCGGCGCGTCGGAACAGGCATGAATATGGTTCATGAGTTGAGCTGATTTCTCATGCCCTGTCGCGCGGGGCCGGTGGTAGCGTTTTCGCAACGACAACCAAACGGCCACCGACAGGGGAAATCACAATGCAAGGCTTGGAACCTTCGGGCGCATTGCGCCTTGCCGTCCGGGATCTGCACAAGAGCTATGGCGCGCTCGAGGTTCTGCGCGGCATCTCGCTTGAGGCGCATCAGGGCGATGTGATCGCGCTGATCGGGGCCTCGGGCTCGGGCAAGTCGACCTTCCTGCGCTGCATCAACCAGCTAGAGGATTGCTCGCAGGGCGAGATCTTCGTCAACGGCGAGCATCTGGACCTTGTGCACCGCAAGGGCCGCCGTGTGGCGCGCGATCCGCGTCAGCTGCGCCGTATTCGCTCCAAGCTGGGCTTCGTCTTTCAAAGCTTCAATCTGTGGTCGCACATGACGGTTCTGGAGAATCTGATCGAAGGCCCGACCCAGATCCACGGCATGCACCGCGACGAGGCCGTCGCCCTTGCGCAGTCGCTGCTGGAGCGTGTCGGCATGAAGGGCCGCGAGGGCGCCTATCCGGCACAGCTTTCCGGCGGCCAGCAGCAGCGCATCGCCATTGCCCGCGCGCTGGCCATGCAACCCGAGGTGATGCTGTTCGATGAACCCACTTCGGCACTTGACCCCGAACTGGTGGCCGAGGTGCTGGCGGTGATCCGCGACCTCGCGACCGAGGGGCGCACCATGCTTCTGGTCACGCATGAAATGGCTTTCGCGCGCGACGTCGCCTCGAAGGTCGTGTTCCTGCACAAGGGCCTTGTCGAGGAAAGCGGCCCGCCCGCCGAGATTTTCGGCGCCCCCAAGTCCGAGCGCCTGACCCAATTCCTCAAGCACGTCCGCCTCAACTGAGGCGTCCGGTTCCACATAACCACCACGAAGAAACCAACAGGAGAACTGCAAATGAAAACTATCGCGGCCATTGCGGCCCTGCTTGCCACCACCGCCCTTGCCGGTGCGACCGAGATGAAGGTTTGCGTCGAGGGCGCCTACCCGCCCATGTCGATGATGAACGAAAAAGGCGAGATCGTCGGTATGGATATCGACCTCACCAACGCGCTCTGCGCCGAGATTGGCGTGGACTGCCCGCTAGTCAAGACCGACTGGGACGCCATGATCCCCTCGCTGCTCGAAGGCAAATGCGATGCGATCATCGCCTCGATGTCGATCACGCCCGAACGCGCGCAGGTCGTGGCCTTCACCCAGAAATACCTGCAATCGCCCAACATGTTCATCGGCAAGGCCGATGCGGGGCTGACCGACACTACCGAGGGCCTCTCGGGCAAGCGCGTCGGCGTGCAGCGCGGCACCATCGCGCATGACTTCATGGCTGGCGAATTCCCCGATGTCGAACTGGGCCTCTATGGCTCGGAAGAAGAGATCTACCTCGACCTGACGGCCGGGCGGATCGATGCGGCCTTCGTGGACGCGGGCACCGGCGAGATCGCCTTCCTTTCGACCCCGGCAGGCGAGGGCTTTGCCTTCTTCGGCGCGCCGCACCGCGAGGTGGAATACTTCGGCGAGGGTGCCGGTATCGCCCTGCGCCCCGGCGAGGATGAGCTGCGTGAAAAGCTGAACGGCGCGATCAAGGCTATCCGCGCCAACGGCAAGTACATGGAAATCAACAACCAATACTTCTCGACCGACCAGTACGGCGAGTAAGGGGAATGCCATGGACAAGATCGTCGGTTATCTGCCGATCCTGATCGGCGGCATGGGTGTCACGATTGCGGTTGCGATCCTGTCCATGGCCCTCGCGCTTACCCTCGGTGCCGGTTTCGCCACGCTCTACCTGCGTGGCGGCCGCCTCGGGCGGGCGGTTACCACAAGCTACACGACCATCGCGCGGGGCATTCCCGACCTCGTGCTGATGCTGCTGTTTTTCTTCGGCGGCGAGCGGGCGATCAATTCGGTCCTCGCACTGATGGGATACGAGCGGATCAGCCTGAGCCCCTTTTTCATCGGGGTGGTGACGCTTGGCTTCATCTTCGGCGCTTTCCTGGCCGAGACATTCCGTGGCGCCTACCTGTCTGTGCCGCATGGCCAGGTCGAGGCTGCACAGGCCATCGGCCTTGCGCCGCGCCGTATCCTTGGGCGGATCATCTTCCCGCAGATGCTGCGGCTTGCCCTGCCGGGGTTTACCAACACCTGGCTGGTGATGCTGAAATCCACCGCGATCATCTCGATCGTCGGGCTTCAGGACATGGTCGGGCTGGCCGACAAGGCCGGCAAGGCCACCCGCGAGCCCTTCGTCTTCATGCTGGCGGTGATCTTGTTCTTCCTCGCGCTGACGGCGGTATCGGGCAACCTACTCCATCGGCTCGAGCGCCGCTACAGACCGGGGTTCTGACAGATGCGTTTCGACCTGATCTTCAAACATGCGGACATGTTCATCGACGGCATCGTGATGACGCTGGAACTGACCGTGGCCTCACTGGCGATCGGTATGCTGATCGCGATGCCGGTGGCGGTTCTGCGCACCATGCGCCTGCCCTATATCGACGCGGTTCTGCGCGGCTATGTCTTCGTGTTTCGCGGCACGCCGATGCTGGTGCAGACCTATCTGGTCTATTACGGTCTCTCGCAGTTCGAGTTCATCCGCGACAGCTTTCTTTGGGCGGTGCTGCGCAGCCCGTTCAACTGCGCGCTGATCGCGTTCTCGCTCAATACCGGCGCCTATACCGCCGAGATCCTGCGCGGCGCCATCGAGGCTACCCCGAAAGGCGAGATCGAGGCGGCGCAGGCCATCGGCATGTCGCCGTTGCGGATGCTGCGCCGCATCGTCATCCCTGGCGCCTTCCGCCGTGCGCTGCCGCAGTATGGCAACGAGGTGATCTTGATGCTGCATGGCTCGACCGTGGCCAGCATCATCACCATCCAGGATATCCTGGGCGCCGGGCGCACGCTGAACGGCAAATACTACCTCGCCTACGAAGGGCTGGTCACGGCGGCCGTGCTCTACCTGGCGCTTACGTTCCTCATCGCCGGCGCCTTTGGGATCGCCGCGCGTCATCTGCAGGCGCATCTGCGCCCTGCCTCAACCCGGTAAGACTGACATGTCCCTCAATCTCGTTCCGTTCGTCAGCGTCGATCACATGATGCGGATCGTTACCCTCACTGGCGTGGAGACCTTCCTGCGCGATCTGGCGGCCTATATTGAGGCCGACTTCCGCCGCTGGGAAAGCTTCGACAAGACGCCGCGCGTCGCTGCCCATTCCGATTCGGGCGTGATCGAGCTGATGCCGACCTCGGATGGCGAAACTTACAGCTTCAAATATGTGAACGGTCACCCCGAGAATACCCGCAGCGGCCGCCAGACCGTGACCGCCTTCGGGGTGCTGGCCGATGTGGCGACGGGCTATCCGGTGCTGATGTCCGAGATGACCATCCTGACCGCGCTGCGCACGGCGGCGACCTCGGCGCTGACCACCAAGGTGCTGGCGCCGCGCGGGGCCGACACCGTGGCCATCATCGGCAATGGCGCGCAGTCCGAGTTCCAGGCGCTTGCCTTCCACGCGCTGATGGGGATCCGCAAGTTCCGGCTTTACGACATCGACCCAAGCGCGACCGAGCGTCTGATCGCGAACCTCTTGGGCAAGGGCTTTTCGATGCAGGCTTGCACCAGCGCGCAAGAGGCCGTTCTGGGCGCCCAGATCATCACCACCGTCACTGCCGACAAGCGTTACGCGACGATCCTGTCAGACAACATGGTCGCCGAGGGCGTGCATATCAACGCGGTGGGCGGCGATTGCCCCGGCAAGACCGAACTGGCGCGCGATGTGCTGCTGCGCTCGGATATCTTCGTGGAGTATCCGCCGCAGACCCGCATCGAGGGCGAGATCCAGCAGCTCGACCCCGACCATCCGGTGACCGAGTTCTGGCAGGTGCTGACGGGCCATGCGCCGGGCCGTGTGTCGAACCAGCAGATCACGATCTTCGATTCGGTCGGCTTCGCAACCGAGGATTTCAGCGCACTGCGCTACCTGCGTGATCGCGTGTCGGCCACCGGGCTGTGCACGCCGCTCGACATGCTGGCCGATCCCGATGAGCCGCGCGATCTTTATGGGATGATCCTGCGCTCGGCCGCGAATACCCCGCCGCGGGAGATGGCCACCGCCGCGTCGTAAGCGCGCGCCGGGACCCGTTGAAATCTATCCGGGGCGCCGCAGAGATGCGGCGCCCGTTTCTTATTTGTTGCATGTTCAAAAATTATCGATAAACAAGGATGCCGAAACGTCACCTTGGGATTTTATCGATAAAATGAGCAACGCACAGCCGAAATGGACCCGCGAGGCCGCCGCAGCCCTGCACGATCTGCCCTTCATGGAACTGCTGTTCCGTGCCCAGACTGTGCATCGCGCGCATTTCGATCCGAACAAGGTGCAGATGTCGCGGCTTCTGTCGATCAAGACCGGTGGCTGCGCCGAGGATTGCTCCTACTGCTCGCAATCGGCGCGCAATGGCTCAAACCTGTCGGCTTCGAAGCTGATCGAGGTCGAGCGGGTGCTGAGCGAGGCCCGCAAGGCGCGCGAAGGCGGCGCGACGCGGTTTTGCATGGGCGCCGCCTGGCGCGAGCCCAAGGAGCGCGATATGGATACGCTGGTGGCCATGGTCGAGGGCGTCAAGGCGATGGGCATGGAAAGCTGCATGACGCTCGGGATGCTTGATGACACGCAGGTCGTGCGGCTGCGCGATGCGGGGCTCGATTACTACAACCACAATATCGACACCTCGGAACGCTACTACCCCGAGGTCATCACCACCCGCACCTTCGCCGACCGGATCGCCACGCTCAACCGCGTGCAGGAGGCCGGGATCAAGGTCTGTTCGGGCGGGATCATGGGCATGGGCGAAGAGGCGACCGACCGCATCGACATGCTGGTGTCGCTGGCCAACCTACCCAAGGCCCCGGATTCGGTACCGATCAACATGCTGATGCCGCAGGCCGACACGCCCTTGGCCAAGGCCGAGCCGATTGACCCGATCGCCTTCGTGCGTGTGATTGCTCTGGCGCGGATCATGATGCCGCAATCGCATGTGCGCCTCTCGGCCGGTCGCAGCGAGATGAGCGACGAGATGCAGGCGCTGTGCTTCTTCGCCGGCGCGAATTCGATCTTTGCGGGCGACACGCTGCTGACCGCCGAGAACCCCGGCGACAGCCGCGACATGGCGCTTTTCGCCAAGCTCGGCCTGCAACCGATGGCGGCAGAGGAGCATGCCTGCACGGAAGCGGCGGAATGACGACCGCGGCCCGGCTGGCTGGCGCGCTTGAGGCGCTGGCCGCGCGGCACCGGCTGCGCCGGCTGATCCCCCAGGAGGGGCTCGATTTCGCTTCGAACGACTATCTCGGGCTGGCGGGCTCCGCCTTGTTGCGCGATGCGGCGCAGCAGGCGCTGGCGCGCGGCGTGCCCCCGGGGGCCGGTGGCTCGCGCCTTTTGCGCGGCAACCACCCCGAGCATGAGGGGCTGGAGGCCGAGGCCGCCGCGTTCTTTGGTGCCGAGGCCGCGCTGTACATGGGTGGCGGCTTTCAGGCCAATCAGGCGATCTTCTCGACCTTGCCCGCAGCGGACGACCTGATCTTGCATGACGCCTTGGTTCACGCCAGCGCGCATGAGGGGATGCGGCTTGGGCGCGCCACCGCGCGCGCCTTTGCCCATAACGACGTCGCCGACGCACGCCGCGTTCTCGCGCAATGGCGCAATGATGGCGGGCGCGGGCAAGTCTGGATCGCGGTTGAAAGCGTCTACTCGATGGAGGGCGATCTGGCGCCGCTAGCCGATCTGGCGGCCCTGAGCCGCGAGGCGGGCGCCATTCTGGTCGTCGATGAGGCCCATGCCACCGGCATCTTCGGTCCGCAGGGGCGCGGGATGGCGCATGACCTCGATGCCGAGGTGCTGACGCTGCACACCTGCGGCAAGGCGCTTGGATCGTCCGGCGGGCTGATCTGCGGCGCGCGGGTGATGATCGACACGCTGATCAACCGCGCCCGGCCCTTCATCTTCGCGACCGCCCCGGCACCGTTGAGCGCAGCGATCACTCGCGCCGCGCTGCACGCTTTGCAGGACCAGCCCGACCTTGTGACCTTGGCTCAGGTGCGGATGGCCCATGCCCATGCCGAGGCGCGCCGCCTGTGCGGGATCGACGTGCTGCACAGCCAGATCGTCCCGGTCATTCTGGGCGAGGATGCGCTGGCCATGTCCCGCGCCGAGGCGTTGCGCGCGCAAGGCTTCGATGTGCGCGGCATCCGCCCGCCGACCGTGCCGCGCGGCACGGCGCGGCTCCGGGTGTCGATTACCGGAAACGTGAGTCCCGCGCAGATCACCGCTCTGTTTGAAGCCATCGCTCACCAGCAGGAGGCATCATGAAACCCGTCATCGTCACCGGCACCGATACCGGCGTGGGCAAGACCGTCTTTGCCGCCGGGCTGACCGCCGCACTGGGCGCAAGCTACTGGAAACCGGTGCAGGCAGGCCTAGAGGAGGCTACAGACCGCGAGGTCGTCGCCGCGCTTTCCGGTCGCCCGACGCTGCCCGAGGCCTATCGCCTCAAGCGGCCGGCCTCGCCGCATCTGGCCGCCGAGACCGAGGGGCTGCGCATCGACACCGCGCGCCTTGCCCTGCCGCAGGTTGAGGGCCGCTTGGTGGTCGAGGGGGCGGGCGGTGTCATGGTGCCGCTGACGCGCGAGATATCGTACCTCGACATGTTCGCGCGGTGGGGCGCGCCGGTCATTCTGGTTGCGCGCACGGCACTCGGCACGATCAACCACACCGCGCTGTCGCTGGCCGCGCTGCGCGGCGCGGGATGCCGGGTGGTGGGCGTGGCCTTCATGGGCACGCCGGAACCCGAGGTCGAAGACAGCATCGCCCAGATCTGCCGGGTGCGGCATCTGGGGCGGGTCGGCCCGCTTGCGCCGCTCGATCCGCATAGCCTGTCCCGCGCCTTCGAGGCGATCGACCTGCCCGCCATCGAGGCCGCGCTATGACCCCGCTCGCGTTCGACGCCCGCCACCTCTGGCACCCCTATACCAACGTCGCCAAGCCCGGCCCGATGCACCTGATCGCCGAGGCCGAGGGCGTCTGGCTGACCCGTGACGACGGGGTGCGGATGATCGACGCGATGTCATCGTGGTGGTGCGCGATCCATGGCCACCGCCACCCGGCGATCACCTCGGCGATGGCCGAGCAGCTGGGGCGAATGCCGCATGTGATGTTCGGCGGGCTGACGCACACCCCGGCGATCGAGCTTGGCCGCAAGCTGGTGGCGATGCTGCCCGAGGGGCTCAACCGGATCTTCTATTGCGACAGCGGCTCGGTCTCGGTCGAGGTGGCGCTGAAGATGGCGGTGCAATACCACAAGGCGCGCAGCCGTGATGCCAAGGTGGGCTTCGCCACGATCCGCGGCGGCTATCACGGCGACACCTGGAAGGCGATGAGCGTGTGCGACCCGG
This sequence comes from Sedimentimonas flavescens, assembly GCF_025154035.1. NCBI lineage: Bacteria > Pseudomonadati > Pseudomonadota > Alphaproteobacteria > Rhodobacterales > Sedimentimonas > Sedimentimonas flavescens. Next base: position 97,380 of record NZ_JAOALJ010000003.1, read on the forward strand.
TCAACGGGATGCACGGGCTGTTTCGCGGGGCGCTCTCGATCCAGCATTTCGTGCCGCGCCCCTCGGTGGCTTTCGGTGCGCCATGGCCCGAAGACCCGGCGCAAAACGGGCTCGCGTCGCTGGCGCAACTGCTGGCCGAGCAGGGCGAGAAAATCGCCGCGCTGATCCTTGAGCCCGTCGTGCAGGGCGCGGGGGGGATGTACTTCTACCACCCCGAATGGCTGCGCGGCGCCCGCGCGCTGTGTAAGGCGCACGATGTGCTGGTGATCTTCGACGAGATCGCCACCGGCTTTGGCCGCACGGGCGAGATGTTCGCGATGGATCATGCCGGGATCGCGCCCGATATCCTGTGTCTCGGTAAGGCGCTGACCGGTGGGCATATCTCTTTCGCGGCCACCATCGCCACGGCCGAGGTCGCACACACCATCGGCGAGAGCGCGGCGGGCGTGTTCATGCATGGGCCGACCTACATGGCCAATCCGCTGGCCTGCGCGGCGGGCTGCGCAAGCCTTGGGCTGCTTGAGGCCGGTGCGTGGCGCGGGCAGGTCGCGGCCATCGCGCAACAGATGCAGGCCGAACTGGCGCCCGCGCGCGATCTTCCCGGCGTGGCCGACGTGCGGGTTCTGGGCGCCATCGGCGTGATCGAGATGGCCACCCCGGTTGACCCCTCCATCGCGCATCGGCTCGCGCCCGAAACGGGCGTTTGGTTGCGCCCCTTCGCGCGCAATATCTACGCGATGCCACCCTATACGATCACCCCAGAGGAGCTGCGCCGCGTGACCTCGGCCATGGTCGCGCTGGCCGGAGGCGCGGCATGAGGCGGCACTGGCTAGCGCGCGACGGCTCGGACGAGTTGACGCTGGTTTTTTCGGGCTGGGGCCTTGGTGCGGCACCGTTTGCCGGGCTGACCGGGGCCGCCGATGTGCTGGTGGTAGATGACTACATCGACCTCGACGATCCGCTGCCCGAGGTGGCGGGCTATGCCCGGCTGCGGCTTCTGGCCTATTCCTTCGGTGTGGCCTCGGCTGCGCATTGGCTGGCGCGTGCGGGTGTGCGGCCCGCGCGGCTCGTGGCGGTGAACGGCACGCTGCATCCCGCCGATCCGCAGCGCGGAATTCCCCCCGAAACGGTCTCCGGCACCGCCGATGGGCTAAACGCGGAAAACTTCGTGCGTTTTTGCCAGCGTGCGGGCGTGACCGAGCCCGTCCCTGCCATCGACTACCACGCCGCAGCGGCCGAGTTGCGCGTGATCGCCGCGCGCGGTGCGGCGCAGGAAATACCTTTCAATAGGATCTGGATTGCGGATGGCGACCGGATCATCCCCACTGCGGCGCAGGTTCTGGCGTGGAGCGAACAGGCCGCGGTGGTGCGGCGCATCCCCGGCGGCCACATGCCCTTCCGCCCCGGTCAAAGCTGGCAGGAGTGGTTCGCATGAGCGCCGTGTCCGCCGAGCGTGTCGCGCGCAGCTTTCGCCGCAGCTTTGCCAGCTATCACGCCGCGACCGTACCGCAGGCACGCATCGCCGATCATCTGGCCGCGCGGCTGGCGGCACTTGGGGCGCCCGCGCGCTTTGCGCAGGGCTTCGAGATCGGCTGTGGCACCGGCCATCTGACGCAGGCGCTGCGGGCGCGCTTCGGGTTCGACCGGCTCACGCTCAACGATCTGACCGAGGGCGCCCGCGCGACGGCAGAGCACCACGGCGCGGAGTTCACTCCGGGCGATGCGCGCCATTGCGACTGGCCCCCGCAGCCCGATCTGATCGCCTCGGCCTCGGTGATCCAGTGGCTGGATGCGCCCGGCGCGCTTGTCACCCGTGCGGCGCAGGCGCTGGCGCCGGGAGGTTGGCTCGCGATCTCGGGGTTTGGCCCGGCGCAGTTTCACGAGCTTGCCCGGCTCGGGTCAGAGGCCCATGCGCCGGGGCTGATCGCTGCGGGGCAACTCGCGGACGGCCTTCCCGAAGATGTCGAGATCCTCGATCTTGGCGAGCGGCAAGACGTCTTGTGGTTCGACACCCCGCGCGATGTGCTGCGCCACCTGCGTGAAACCGGCGTGAACGGCGCGGCTTCGCAGGTCTGGACGCGGGCGCGTCTGGCGCAGTTCGATGCAGACTATCGCGCGCTCTTCGGCACCGCGCGGGGCGTGCCGCTGACCTATCACCCGATCTGGATTATAGCGCGCCGCGCCGCTAGCTGAGCCGTGCCAGATGGCGCTGCATGACCGCGCTGGCGCGGGCGGCGTCGCGCTCGCGGATGGCGGACATGATCGCCTGATGGTCGGGGTCGCTGCGCGGCTTCCAGCGGCTGGCATGTTTGACCAGGAAATGGCGCGCATAGAGCAGCTGCAGGTTGTCGATCTCTTCGCTCAGCCGGGCCATGCCGCACCCGGCGATGATCGCCATGTGGAACTGGCGATTGGCCTCTTCCCAGTCGACGGCGGTTTGCGCCGCATCACAGGCCAGGCGCATCGCCTCGGCATGGGCGATCTGTGCGGGGGTCAGATGCGGTACCGAATGCAGCAGGGCGACGGGTTCCAGCGCCTGACGCATCAGCCGCAGCTCCTCGACCGCGCTGCGATCGAGCGGCGCCACGCAGATCCCGCGGCGCGGCAGGCGCACCGCCAGTCCGCGCCCGGCAAGATAGAGAAACGCCTCGCGCACGGTAACGTGGCTCACGCCGTATTCGCGGGCGATATGGTCTTGCAACAGCTTCTCACCCGGCGCGAACTCACCGCGCACGATGCGCGTGGTCAGCAGCTGGGCGATCTGATCCGATTTGATGTTCTGTTGATCGGTCACGGCGGAAACGGTTGCGAAGGGACGTATTCACCTAACCAGTTTCCGCGCGCCAGAGAAGCCGAAAGCGCCGGGCGAGGGGCGTTTCAGCCCCCCAGAAACGGGATCGGCACCCCAAACGTATCCGCCAGCAACACGAAGTTGAGGCTGAGCACCGCCCCCGCGCCCGCAATCGCCAGCCCGCGCACCAGCGGCCCGGCGGCAAACTCGCCCATGATGTCGCGGCGCATCGAGAAGATGATCAGCGCGATCATCGGCACCGGCAGGGCGATGGACAGGATCACCTGCGACAGCACCAGCGCGTCGGTCGCGTTCACCCCGGCGGCGACCACGGCGAAGGCGGGCACCATGGTGACCAGACGGCGCAGCCAGACCGGCACGTGAAAGCGCAAGAAGCCCTGCATGATCATCTGCCCCGCCATGGTGCCCACGACCGAACTGGAAATCCCCGAGGCGATCAGCGAGGTCAGGAACATCCCCGCCGCTGCCGCGCCCAGCAGAGGGGTCAGCGTGTGATAGGCGGTCTCGATCTCGGCGACATCGGAATGGCCCTGATGGAAGGCGCTTGCGGCCATCATCACCATCGCCATGTTGATCATCCCGGCGACGGCCAGTGCCAGCACCACCTCGACGTTGGAGTATTTCAGCACCTTGCGGCGATCGCGGTCGTTGCGCAGATCGGCCCGCGCCTGCGTCAGCCCCGAGTGCAGGTAGATCGCATGTGGCATCACCGTCGCGCCAATGATCCCGACCGCAATGGTCAGCGCGGCGCTATCGGGCAGCGCGGGCTGCAAGATGCCCATGCCCGCCGATTTCCAGTCGATCGGCGCGATCAGAACCTCGGCCAGGTAGCACAGCCCGATCACACCCACGAGCGCGCCGATGATCAGTTCCATCGGGCGGAAACCCTGCCGCTCGAACACAAGGATCGCGTAGGTGATGATCGCGGTGATCGCCATGCCGACGATCAGCGGTAGGTCGAATAGCAGCGCAAGGCCAATGGCGCCGCCCAGAAACTCGGCCAGGTCAGTGGCCATGGCGGCGATCTCGCTGACCACCCACATGGCCCAGACGACGGGGCGCGGGAAGTTGTCGCGCGACAGCTCGGCCAGGTTCTTGCCCGTCACGATGCCGAGGCGCGCCGACAGCGCCTGGAACAGCATCGCGATCAGGTTCGCCAGAAACACCACCCACAGCAGCTTGTAGCCATAGCCCGCCCCCGCCTGGATGTTCGTCGCGTAATTGCCCGGGTCCATATAGGCGACCGAGGCGATGATCGCTGGCCCCGCGAAGACAAGCCGACTGCGCCAACCCGAGCGCTCGCCGCTCAGCGCGGCGGAAATGCCAAGGCGGGTCCGGCCTGTCAGATTGCTCATGTGATTCCCCGATATAGGCTTCGGCGAAATACATAGCCATGGCTATTTTGATTGCAACTGGCAAATTGCAATGCGGCGCGGTGCGTGATTGTTCTGGCAAATTTGTTACCCTTGGCTATAGCTAATATCCCACCGATCAGGGACTGACCGATGACAGACAGCCATAGCGACGACCAAAGCCCGGCGGACCGTTTCGCCCGTGCCCGCGAGGCGCAGGCCGTGGCGCTTCTGGAGGATTACGTCGAGATGATCGGCGATCTGATCGAGGAATTCGGCGAGGCGCGCGTGGCCGATATCGCAGAGCGCATGGGCGTGGCGCAGCCGACGGCGACCAAGGCGATCGGGCGGCTCAAGCGCGAGGGTCTGGCAACCTCGCGGCCCTATCGCGGCGTGTTCTTGACTGACAAGGGCGCCGATCTGGCCAACAGGGTGCGCGGGCGGCATCGCACGGTGGTCGAATTCCTGGTGGCCGTGGGCGTTCCCCACTCCGTGGCCGAGCTTGATGCCGAGGGGATCGAGCATCACGTCTCGGACGAGACGCTGGCGGTGTTCGAACGTTTCCTGCGCGGGCGCGGCTAAGCGGGTAGCCCGCTTGACAGTGGGTGTCCTCGTCCAAAACACTACAGGCGCGTTTCTTCCGTTTCTTGCCGCCCTCGTATTCGTGCACAGGACAGAGCTTGACCGATCCCCTCGTCCCATTCCTTTCGGCGATTGCGGCGCATGACAAGGCGGCGCTGGCGGCGCTGTACCGGCAATTGGAACGGCCGCTCTACAGATTCATCCTCTCGCGATTGAACGATCCGCATGAGGCAGCCGACATACTTCATGACGTGTTTATGGAGGTCTGGCGCAGTGCGGGCCGTTTCGAGGGGAAATCGAAAGTGCAGACATGGGTCTTTGGGATCGCCTGGCGCAAGGTCATCGACCTTCGGCGCAGGACCGGGCGGATGGATATGCCGGGCGAGACGCCCGAGATCGTCGATGACAGCGCCGATACCGAGGCCGCGCTGCTCGCGGGGCAGGAAGCCGCGCACCTGCGCCACTGCCTGGATGAGCTGGGCGACGAACACCGCATGGCGATCACGCTCGCCTTCTACGAGGACATGACCTACGGCCAGATCGCCGAGGTCGCCCGTGTCCCCGAAGGGACGATCAAGACGCGGATCTTCCATGCGAAGAAATTGCTGCTGCGCTGCCTTTCGGGGCGCGTGACGCGGGAGGTGGCCGGATGACGGATCGCGATGAAATCGAGGCGCTGCTGCCCTTCTACGCCAATGGCTCGCTCTCGGCGCCCGAGCGCGCGGCGGTTGAGGCCGCCTTGGCCGAAGACCCCACGCTTGAGCTGGAACTTGCCGCGCTGCGGGCCATGCGCGACACATTGCAGGCCGAGGCGCCGCGGAGCCCCGGTGAATTCGGCCTGGTCCGCCTGATGCGCGATGTTGAGCGCGAGGCGCAGCCCGCGCCCGCTCGCTCGCGCTTCTGGCAGATCGCGGCGGCGGTCGCGCTGGCGGCCTTCCTCGGTCAGAGTCTCTTCCTGCTAGGCCAGCGCGATGCGGGCTATGAACTGGCGGGCGAGGCGCGCGACACGATCAGCGTGGCCTTCGCCCCGGCGGCCTCGGAATCCGAGTTGCGCAGCCTGTTGCAATCGCTTGGGCTTGAGATCGTCGGCGGGCCGAGCGCGCTTGGTCTGTATGAGATCGCCACGTCCGGTCGTGCGGTTTCCGAAGAGGATGTCGAGGCCCTGCGCGCCTCCCATCTGGTCGAGGCGGCCGACCTTGCGGAGTAAGCGCGCGCAGATCATCGGGGCGGCGATTGCCGTCATCGCGGCACTGGGGCTGGCACCCGCAGCCCATGCTCAGGCTAGCCCGACCGGCGCGCCGTCGGGCGCAGATCGGGGCAGCGCCTCGGATGACAGTCCGCGCCCGGACCGGCGCGCCGTTGCCGGGCACGTGGCCCGCACACGTGGCCAGCCGGAATTCATCGCGCTTGGCCCCACAGCCGAGGCCGCCAATACCGCCAATGCCTTGCTGGCCGCCGGGGCCACGCAAATCCGCCGCCGCGACTATCCCGGTCTTGGCCGCGTTGGGCAGATCTTCCTGTTGCCGCCCGCGCTGTCGGTGGCGCAGGCGCAGGCACTGCTAAGCACCGCCGCGCCGCGCACCCGTTTCGATGCGCATCACCTTTACGGCTATGCCTGGGGCACCCCGCGCGTTTACGCCCCTGCGCTGGTGTCAGGCGGGGCGGGTTGCCGCCTGCCTGCCGGGCGCACCGTCGGGATCATCGACGGGCCGGTCGACCGGCGCCACCCGGCGCTTGCGGGCGCGCGGATCGATTCCGTAGCGCTGATGGGTGATGCGCGCGGCGAGTCGCCCGATCACGGCACGGCGGTGGCCGCCCTGATCGTGGGTGAGGACAGCGGCAGCGCCCTGGGCGGTTTTGCCCCCGGCGCGCGGCTGATTGCGGTGGATGCTTTTTCCGGGATGGGCACGCGCGGGCGCACCGATGTCGAGCTGATCGGCGCGGGTCTCGATCTGCTCTTGCGCAGCGATGTGCGCCTGGTGAACCTGTCGATCTCGGGCCCGGCCAATGCCGCGCTGGCCGATCTGCTTAGTGCCGCCGCGGCGCAGGGCATGGTGATGATTGCTGCCGCCGGGAATGACGCAGGCCGCGTCGGTTGGCCCGCCGCCGCGCCCGAGGTGATCGCTGTCACCGCCGTTGACGCGGCGCTGCACCCCTATCGGCGTGCCAATACCGGCCCCGAGGTTGAGTTCGCCGCGCCCGGTGTCGATCTCTGGGCCGCAAAGAAGGGCGGCGGTGCCTATGTCAGCGGAACCTCCTATGCCGCGCCGATCGCGACGGCGCTTGCGGCCCGTCTTGGGGCGGGCCGAACCCTCACGACCGAGCAATTGCGCCGCACGCTGCGCGCCTCGGCCCGTGATCTGGGACCTGCGGGGCGTGATACGCAAACCGGCTGGGGCCTCGTGCAGGGTTCCGGCTGCTGAACATATTCAATTAAATCTCTGAAATAACAATGCTCTAGAAGAGTTCCGAATTTTTCTTCCGAAATATTTGAACCCTCCGTCTCCGTCGCACGACACACGAATGTAACCCGGACGACACCGGCACACATTCAACCCAGGAGACGACAAATGACCTTCACCACCAAGACCGCTTTCGCCGCCCTCGCCCTGATCGCCGCTTCGGTCGGCACGCAAGCCAGCGCCAAGGGCAATGCCGGTGCCAGCATGGCCGCCTGCGCCTCGCATGTGATCAGCGCCTGCAACGAAAACTCCAAGCACCCCGAGGCCTGCACCTCGGCCGGTCTCGATGCCTGCGAAGAGCTGCACGGCAGCGCCTCGCAAGCCGCCCCGGCGATTGCCCGCATCCGTATCATCGAGCGCCCCGACGGCACCTACCGCGTCGTGCTTGAAGGTAAGCCGGTGCCGCGCCCGGGCCGTAACAGCGATGAGGACGCTCCCGAGCGCTCGTCCCGTGAGGCCTCGCACTCGTCGGCCGGCCGCTGAGCCGCACAACATTCACCACAGGGCGGGGCAGGCGACTGCCCCGCCCGTTCTTTGTGGCCGCTTGCGGCACTGGCCGGGTGCGAATAGAGAGGCGCCAACATTGCTGGAAAGGCGTTTAGACATGAACAGACGGACGATCCTGAAGCTCGGTGTAGCGGCTTCCGCGCTCGTGATGCTGCCGCGCATGGCAGCAGCCTCTTTCGCGCCCAAGCCCGCTGGCTGGCGCGAGTTCGAGGTGATCACACGCATTGACCTGCCTGCGGGCGGCGAGACGGCGCAGGTCTGGGTGCCGGTGCCCTCGGTGAACGAGGACGGCTGGATGAAGCCCGGCGCACTGAGCTGGACGACCAGCGCCGAAAGCGCCGAGATCAAGACCGACCCGGTCAGCGGCGCGCGCTTCCTGCACGCGCAATGGGCCGCCGCCGACGCCCCGCGCACGCTTGAGATCGTCGCCACCGTCGCGACGCGCGATCGCGCCACTGATTTTGCGCAGACGGGCACCGCCCCGGCCCTGTCCGAGGAAGATCGCGCGCTTTACACCGCGCCGACCGCGCTGATCCCCACCGACGGGATCGTGCGCCAGACCACCGAGCAGATCGTGGTTGGCGCCCGCAGCGACCTCGATAAGGCTCGCCGCATCTACGAATGGATCGTCGAAAGCACCGCGCGTAACCCCGAGACCCGTGGTTGCGGTCTGGGCGATGTGGCCTCGATGCTGGAGATGGGCGATCTGACCGGCAAATGCGCCGATCTGAACGCGCTTTTCGTGGGCCTAGCCCGCGCGGCCGGGCTGCCTGCGCGCGACGTTTACGGGCTGCGCGTGGCCCCCTCGGCTTTCGGCTACAAGAGCCTTGGCGCGAACAAGCCCGATGTGACCAAGTCGCAGCACTGCCGCGCCGAAGTGTTCCTGGAGGGCTTCGGTTGGGTCGCCGCCGATCCGGCCGATGTGCGCAAGGTCATGCTGGAAGAGCCTCCGGGCAATCTGGGCTTTGACGATCCCAAGGTGGCCGATGCCCGCGCCGCGCTGTTCGGTGCCTGGGAAGGCAACTGGATCGGCTACAACTTCGGCCATGATATCGCGCTGCCGGGTTCGGAAAACGACGCCGTCGCTTTCCTCATGTATCCCGAGGCTGAGATCGGCGGAGAGCGCCTCGATCCGCTCGACGCGGCGGCCTTCGCCTATTCGATCACCGCGCGCGAGTTGACCGCGTAATCGATCATGAAGGCGCGGCCCTGCAAGCTATGTGCGCAGGGCCGCGTCTAGCGTGGTTCGCCGGGTTCCGCCGAGACGGTCAGCGCGACGCGATCACCTGCAAACCAGCTGATGCCGAACTCAACCGGTACGCCGTCTGCATCGATGTTCACCGCTTCGGTGCGCAGGATGGGCGCGCCTTCGGGCAATTTCAGCAGACCGGCGCGAGGGCCTTTGGCAACCTTGGCCGTCACCCGGGTCGTCGCGCGCGTGTAGTCGCGCAGCCCCTGCGCCGCGAGGGCCTGTGTGACCGAATGCAGCCGCGCGAGGGCTGCGGGAAGATCAGGAAAACGCGCTGCGGGAAACACAGAGCGGAACACCGCTAGCGGCAACGCATCGCCAAGCGAGATCCCCTCGAACACATGAACATGGGCGCCGGCGGGCAGGGCAAGCGCCTCGGCCTCGGCTTCGCGCGCGGGGCGGGATTCGATTCTCAGCACCTCGCGCGTGGGGGTGCGCCCCGAGGCGGAGACGTTCTGGTGAAACCGCACGCGCCGCCCCAATGGGTAATCCGCCCGCGGTGCCGAGGCGACAAAAACCCCCGCGCCACGCCGCGACACGGTCAGGCCCGCCTCGGCCAGTGCGGCCAGTGCGTGTCGCACCGTGTGCCGATTGACCCCGAAACGTGCCGATAGCTGCGCCTCGGTCGGAAGTTTGGTGCCTTTGGGATAGAGCCCTTCGGTGATCTCGTGGCGCAGCGTTTCGGCAATGGTTTGCCAGACGGGTTGGCGTGTCATGGAAGTTTCATTTGTTCAGGAAGCGTGGATCGGGGAATATTTGTCTAGTTGTATAGAAGACTGGACAGATTCTCAAGATGTCGATCCCGAGCGAAGATCAGTTGCTGCGCCGGAGCCGTATGGGGCTGCTGGCGCGTGCCAATCCGCAGCGTCTGGCCGCATTGATGCCCGACCTTCCCGCCCATGCCTGGCTGCGCGCCCCCGAGATCGGAACGGTCATGGTGCGAGGCCGTACCGGGGCCCGCGGCGCTCCGTTCAATCTGGGTGAGATGACGGTAACGCGCTGCTCGTTGCGGCTTGAGGACGGGCGCGTCGGTCACGCCTATGTGCAGGGCCGCGACCGCAATCATGCCACGCGCGCCGCGCTGATCGATGCGCTGATGCAAGGCGCCGAAGCGGCGCGGATCGAGGCCGATCTGCTCCTGCCTCTGCGCGCCGAGGAAGACGAGCGCCGCACCGCCCGCGCCGAGAAAGCCGCTGCTACCCGGGTCGAGTTTTTCACCATGGTGCGGGGAGAAGACTGATGGACCACGCCGAAATTCTGGCGGGGGGCTTCGACGACCCCGCAGCGCAATCGGCCCGCGCTTTTCGTGCCTGTCTTGAGGCTATGGCGCGTCCGGGCCGCATCCAGCCGATTACCGGGGCTGCTCCGCCCAACCCAATCTCGCCCGCTGCTGGGGCCGTCTTGCTGACGCTGGTCGACACGACAACCCCGCTCTACCTCGCGCCCGGTCACGACACCCAGGCAACGCGCCAGTGGATCGCGTTCCACTGTGGTGCGCCGATCGTGCCCGCCGAAGAGGCAGCCTTCGCTTTGGGTGCATGGGGCGCGCTTCAGCCCGTTTCGCGTTTCGCCATCGGCACCGCCGATTACCCTGATCGGGCAGCGACCCTGATCGTAGAGATGCCAGCCGCCACCCCGCCATCGGCGCGGCTGACCGGTCCGGGGATCGAAACCTGCCACGAGGCTTGCCTGCCCGAGATCGCCGCCTTCGCAGCAAACCGTACGCAATTCCCCCTCGGCTTCGATTGCTACTTTACCGCGGGCAGCCAGCTTTGGGCCCTGCCGCGCTCAACCAATGTGGAGGCGCTCTGATGTATGTCGCGACCAAAGGCGGTGAGCGCGCGATCGAGGCCGCGCATCAATGGCTGGCCGAGGCGCGGCGTGGCGATCCCGCCGTGCCCGAACTTAGCATTGCGCAGATCCGCGAGCAGATGACGCTGGCGGTGAACCGCGTGATGGCGGAAGGGTCGCTTTATGACCCCGACCTCGCGGCGCTGGCGATCAAACAGGCTCGCGGCGATCTGATCGAGGCGATCTTTCTGATCCGCGCCTATCGCACCACGCTGCCGCGCTTCGGCGGCGCGCTCCCTGTCGATACAGATGAGATGGCGGTGACGCGCCGGATCTCGGCGACATTCAAGGATGTGCCGGGCGGGCAGGTGCTGGGGCCGACCTTCGATTATACCCACCGGCTTCTGGATTTCGCGCTGATGGCCGATGGCGATGCGCCGCAGGCCACGCGCAAGCCCGCCGAGACGCAGCCGGTGCCGCACATCCTGCAACTGCTGGACCGTGACGGGTTGATGGAGCCGCTGACGCAGGGCGAGGCCACCCCGCCCGACCTGACGCGCGAACCGCTTGAGATGCCCGCAGACCGGCCGCTGCGCTTGCAGGCGCTGGCGCGCGGAGACGAAGGGTTTGTTCTCTCCATGGCCTATTCCACGCAGCGCGGCTATGGCCGCACCCATGCCTTCGTCGGCGAATTGCGCATTGGCACCTGCGCCGTCGAGATGGAGATCCCCGAACTTGGCTTTGCCGTCGAGATCGGTGAGATCGAACTGACCGAATGTGAAACGGTGAACCAGTTCACGGGCTCGAAAACCGAACCGGCCCAGTTCACGCGCGGCTATGGCCTGGTCATGGGCCAGTCAGAGCGCAAGGCGATCTCGATGAGCCTCGTGGACCGCGCATTGCGGTGGGACGAACTGGGCGAAGAGAACACCGGCGCGCCGGCTCAGGATGCCGAGTTCGTCCTTTATCACTGCGACAACATCCAGGCGACGGGCTTCCTTGAGCATATCAAGCTGCCCCATTACGTCGATTTCCAGTCCGAGCTGGAGCTGATCCGAAAGCTGCGCCGCGACGCCGGGGCCGAGACCTGCAAGGAGGCCGCGGAATGAGCGAGGCCGCGTATAACTTCGCCTATCTCGACGAGGCGACGAAACGGATGATCCGCCGCGCCCTGCTCAAGGGCCTCGCGATCCCCGGTTATCAGGTGCCCTTCGCCTCGCGCGAGATGCCGATGCCCTATGGCTGGGGCACGGGCGGCGTGCAGGTGACTGCCGCCTGCCTTACGCCCGAAGACTGCCTCAAGGTCATCGACCAGGGCGCCGATGACACGACGAACGCGGTCTCGATCCGCAAGTTCTTCGAGCGCACCGCTGGCGTCGCCACGACCGAGCACACCGCCGAGGCCAGCGTGATCCAGACCCGCCACCGCATCCCCGAGCAGGCGCTCACCGAGGGGCAGATTCTGGTCTACCAGGTGCCGATCCCCGAGCCGCTGCGTTTTCTGGAGCCGCGCGAAAGCGAGACGCGCCGGATGCATGCGCTTGAGGAATACGGGCTGATGCATGTGAAGCTTTACGAGGACATCGCCCGCCATGGCGCGATCGCAACCTCTTATGCATATCCGGTCAAGGTCGAGGGGCGCTATGTGATGGACCCCTCGCCGATCCCGAAGTTCGACAACCCCAAGCTGGGCGGCAATGCCGCGATCCAGCTCTTCGGTGCGGGACGCGAGCAGCGCATCTACGCGCTGCCGCCCTATACCCAGGTCGTCAGCCTAGATTTCGAAGATCACCCGTTCGAGCCGAGCAAGGCCGATCATGACTGCGATCTGTGCGGGGCGGCGCAAAGCTACCTTGACGAAGTCATCACCGACGATCGGGGCGGGCGGATGTTCATCTGCTCCGACACCGATTTCTGTGCCTCGCGCCGCGCCGACGGGCTTCGCGGACGCCTGAGCCCCGAGGAGGCCGCATGATGGGTAGCCACATGACATTCCCCGCCGAGACACCGCCTCTGGCCACGCCCGAAACACCGCTGCTGCGGGTCGAGGGGCTGGGCAAGTTCTATGGTGCGCGGATCGGCTGTGCCGATGTCTGCTTCGATCTGTTCCCGGGCGAGGTGCTGGGCATCGTGGGCGAGAGCGGCTCGGGCAAATCCACGCTGCTGAGCTGCCTTGCGGGGTTCCTGGAGGCCGATGCCGGCCGCGTGCTCTACCGGGGCCGCGATATTCGCGCCATGGCCGAACCCGAGCGGCGGATGCTGTCGCGCACGGAATGGGCTTTCGTGCATCAAAATCCGCGCGACGGGCTGCGCATGGGCGTCTCGGCGGGCGGCAATGTCGGCGAGCGGTTGATGGCGGTGGGCGCGCGCAACTACGGCTCCATCCGCGATACGGCCACTGACTGGCTTGGCCGCGTCGAGATCGCCCCGGAGCGCATCGACGACCGGCCACGCCAGTTCTCGGGCGGGATGCAGCAACGCCTGCAGATCGCGCGAAATCTGGTCACCGGACCGCGTCTGGTCTTCATGGACGAGCCGACCGGGGGCCTCGATGTCAGCGTTCAGGCGCGGCTTCTGGATCTGTTGCGCGGGCTGGTGCGCGACATGGGTCTGTCGGTCATCATTGTCACCCATGATCTGGCTGTCGCGCGGCTGCTCGCCGACCGGCTGATGGTGATGAAGGACGGCCATGTAATCGAACAGGGCCTGACCGATCAGGTGCTCGACGACCCGCAAGCCGCCTACACCCAGCTTCTCGTCTCTTCTGTCTTGCAGGTCTGAGCCATGATCGACATCGAAAATCTCTCGAAAAGCTTCACGCTGCACAATCAGGGCGGTGCGGTGATTCCGGTCATGGCGGGTGCGCAGATGCACGTCGCGCGCGGCGAATGCGTCGCACTGACCGGCGCGTCGGGCGCGGGCAAATCCACGTTGATGCGGATGATCTACGGCAACTATCTGGCGGCATCGGGTGTGATCCGGGTCGGAGGTCTCGATGTGGTCCGCGCCGCCCCGCGCGAGATCATCGCCCTGCGGCGCGAGACATTGGGCTATGTCAGCCAGTTTCTGCGCGTTGTGCCCCGGGTCCCGACACGGACCGTGGTGGCCGAGCCGCTGCTGGCGCTTGGTCGCCCTCAGGCCGAGGCATTCGCCCGCGCCGAGGATCTGCTGCGGCGTCTGAACATCCCCGAGCGGCTCTGGTCGCTGTCGCCCACGACCTTCTCGGGCGGGGAACAGCAACGGGTGAATATCGCGCGCGGATTCGCGCATGACTACCCGGCGCTGTTACTCGATGAGCCCACGGCATCGCTGGACGCGGCCAATCGCGCGGTCGTTCTGGATCTGATCGCGGCCGCCAAGGCGCGCCGCGCGGCAATCGTGGGCATCTTTCATGACGAAGCCGCGCGTGCACTCGTTTGCGACCGCGAGATTGACGTGACCGGCTTTACCCCGGCGCGGGTGGCCTGAGATGGCGTCCGGCCGTCTCTTTGCCGTCGTCGGGGCATCCGGCTCGGGAAAGGACACGCTGCTGGCGGGTCTGGCCCGCGCGCGCCCCGACATCTTGCGCGCGCGGCGCACGATCTCGCGGCCACCGTCGCTTGCAACCGAAGATTTCGAGAGTGTCTCGGAACCCGTCTTTGCGTCCCTGCGCGCGGGCGGGGCCTTCGCGCTGGATTGGTCTGCGCATGGGCTGGGCTATGGCCTTCGCCATGAGGAATTCGCCCCTCTGGCCGAGGGGTGCACGGTCATTTTCAACGGGTCGCGCAAGGCCCTTCCCGAAGCGCTGACCCGCTTTCCCGATCTGCGCGTGATCGAGGTGATCGTCTCGCCCGAGGTGCTGGCCGCCCGTCTTGCGGCGCGGGGGCGCGAAAGCCATGACGAGATCACGCGGCGCCTGCAACGTGCCGCTCAAGCCCTGCCCGCTGGCATACCCGCCGTGAGCGTGCGCAACGACGGAACGCCGGAGCAGGGCGTCGCCCGCCTGATCGACGCGCTTCAGCCGGTCAGTTCGTGACGAGACAGCAGATGGAATTGTCCTGCCTCATCCTCGCCGCACAGGCACAGGTCGTGGATAATGAAGGGCGCCGGAAGCACCGGGCCGAACCAGTCGCGCGCGGCGGCTTCGAGCAGGCTGATCCCGGTGGCGTCCAGATCCCCCGAAAGCGTCAGGTGAAAGCGGAATTCCTCAAGCACATAGGGGTAGCCGAACCGTTCCAGCAGGTCGCGCTGTCGCGGCGAGAGCCGCTCTGGACTGCGCCGCGCGATTTCGGCCGTGCTCAGGGGGGCGCGCTGTGGCTCCAGTTGCTTGACGACCTCGGCGGCCAATGCGTTCAGGGGGGCGATGTCGCCCTCGGGGCGCAGCGCGAGGAACCGTCCCGCCATCCGCTCAAAGCGCAAACCATCCAGTGTCACGGGCGCAAGCTGCCCGGTCAGCGCCGCGAGGGCCTCGGCCAGATCATCGGGGCTTTGGCCCGACGCCAGACGAAACGGCGCCTTGATCGTAGCGTGAAAGCCGTATTTGCGCGGTGTCCGGGTCGCGGTTTCCAGCGCGATTGCGGCGCGTTCGGGTTGTGCCACATCGATCCCGCGCGCCAGATCGCGGCCCAGCCAAAGGGCCGCCGCCTCGGCAAAGCGCCCCTCGGGCGGAGCGTAGTAGATCGCGTATCGCTTCATCTTCATCATGTCATCCAGATCGCACGGATTTGTCACCGAGGTGTGACAGTCGGCTGCGAAGGGCTGACCCTCACTCGAAAACTGCGGAGAGCCCCATGGCCGAGACCATCCTTGCCAATGCCGTTCTGATCCTGCCCGACGAGACAATTGCCGGGGCCATCGTGCTGCGTGACGGAGAGATTGTCGATATTGGCGAGGGGCGCACGGTGCCGCAGGGTGCCGTGAACTGCGAAGGCGACCTGGTGATGCCGGGCCTGATCGAGCTGCATACCGACAATCTGGAGCGCCATATCGAACCCCGCCCGCGGGTCAACTGGCCTCATGCGGCGGCGATTATCGCGCATGATGCCGAGCTGTGCTCGGTCGGGATCACGACGGTGTTTGACGCCCTTCGGGTCGGGTCCATCGGCGCCTCGGGGGCGCGGGGGGACTATCGCGAATATGCGCGCGACCTTGCAACCGAGATACTCGACATGCGCGCCGAGGAGGCGCTGCGGATCAGCCACTATATCCACCTGCGCGCCGAGACTTGCTCAGAGACGCTGCTGGAGGAGCTTGAGAAATTCGGCCCGGAGGATCGGGTCGGGATCGTCAGCCTGATGGATCATACGCCTGGCGAGCGCCAGTTCCGCGATCTGTCCAAGTTGCGCGACTATGTCTGCGGCAAGCATGGGCTGAGCGAGGCGCAGTTCGACGAGCATGTCGCCAGCCAGATCGCGCTGAAAGAGCGCCTCGGCACGGCGCATGAGGTAGCCTCGGTCGAGGCCGCGCGGCGCTATGGCGCGGTGCTGGCCAGCCATGACGACACGACCGCCGCGCAGGTCGCGCATTCCGCCGCGAAAGGTGTGCAGTTCGCCGAGTTTCCAACGACAATCGAGGCCGCGGCCGCCTGTCGTATGCTTGGTATCGCTGTGATGATGGGGGCTCCGAACCTGATCCGGGGTGGTTCGCACTCGGGCAATGTCGCGGCGCATGAACTGGCCGAGCGCGACCTGCTCGACATCGTTTCGTCCGATTATGTGCCCTCGGCGCTGCTGTCTTCCGCGCTGCTGCTGGGTGATCTGTGGGGCGATATGGCGCGCGGCATTCGCACCGTAACGGATGCCCCGGCGCGCGCCGTGGGCCTGCATGATCGTGGTCGGCTTGAGGTCGGCAAGCGCGCCGACCTGATCCGGGTGAAACGGGTCAATGGAGCGGGGATGCTGCATGGCGTCTGGGTCAAGGGCGCACGGGTCGGCTGAGACGTCGCTGGCGATTCAAGCCACTTGGGCTGGCCATCCGGAAAGGGTGGCCAGCCTTTGCTTTTTCGAAACGCTCTGGCGGTGCGATCCACTCATATGAATCGACCCTATTCCAGCCAAAAACATGTCGTTCTCTAATCCACGATTGCGCTCAGCTCGCCTCGCAATCGCGATGCGCTGCGTTACACGGAACTGTCGCAAGACTGCAGCGAAAGCTTCATTGGTTCTCAGGGAGAATGTCACACAAGGCCCGTATCCCCGCTGCGGAAAGCAGGGGGACTAGATGCATCTCGACGTTCGTAATGTCAGCAAGCGCTTCGGCTCCAAGGCCGCCGTCGAGCGCATGTCCTTCACCCTCGACGGGTCGGGGTTCGTTGGAATCATCGGGCGTTCGGGGGCGGGAAAATCCACCTTTTTGCGGATGCTCAACCGTCTGACCGACGCGACCGAGGGCGAGATCCTGGCGGATGGCAAGGATGTTCTGAAGCTGCGCGGCGCCGAGAAGCGTGCCTGGCAAAGCCAATGCGCGATGGTCTTTCAGCAGTTCAACCTGGTGCCGCGTATGGATGTGGCCTCGAACGTGCTGCACGGTCTGCTCGGGCGCCGCCCGATGATGGCCACGCTGTTCAACCTGTGGTCCGAGGACGATATCGCCCGCGCGCTGGCAATCCTCGATCGCCTGGGGATTGCGGAGCAGGCGCCCAAGCGCGCCGAGGCGCTTTCGGGTGGCCAGCAGCAGCGTGTCGCCATCGCCCGCGCATTAATGCAGGACCCCGAGATCATTCTGGCGGATGAGCCGATCGCCTCGCTCGACCCGATGAACGCGCAGATCGTGATGGACACGCTCAAGCGCATCAATGTCGAGGATGGGCGCATGGTCATCGCCAACCTGCACACGCTCGACACCGCGCGGCGCTATTGCGACCGGGTGATCGGAATGCGCGACGGGCGCGTCGTGTTCGACGGCACCCCCGAGCAACTGACCCGTGGCGCGGCGCGCGACATCTATGGAGCCGACGCCAGCTTTTCCGAAAGCGCGACCTCGACCGATCTGGGCGCCCTTCAGCCCGACGACCAATACGCAGCTGCCCTGTTGGGTGACTGAGTAGCCGGCGCCGCCCGCCGGGCCGCGCCTACGACTGTCTTTTTCAATCGGAGACGACGATGAAACACCTGCTCGCTATTCTGGCCGCCACCACCGCTCTTGCCGGAGCTGCCTCGGCCGAAGGAATCACGCAATTCAACATCGGCATTCTGGGCGGCGAAAACGCCCAGGACCGGCTGAACTCGAACGAGTGCCTGCGCAAATACACCGAGGAAACGCTGGGCGTGCCCGTCAAGCTCTTCGCCCCGGCCGATTATGACGGCGTGATCCAGGGCCTGCTGGGCGGCACGATCGACATGGCCTGGCTCGGTGCCTCGGGCTATGCCAAGGTCTATCTGACCGATGCGGACGCCGTCGAACCGGTTCTGGTCAAGGCCAACCTCGATGGTTCCTACACCTATCACTCGATCGGTTTCGCGCGCCGGGACTCGGGGATCACCAAGCTCGCGGATATCAAGGGCAAGAGCTTCGGCTTCGGCGATCCGAACTCGACCTCGGGCTACCTGATCCCCTCGGTGGAAATTCCGCAGGCGACCGGCCATTCGATGGAGTCGGGCGAGTATTTCGGCGAGGTGAAGTTCACCGGCGGACATGAACAGACCATCGTCGCGGTCAACAACGGCGACATCGACGCCGGCGTGACCTGGGCCGACGGCCAGGGCAACTGGGAAGACGGCTACAACTCGGGCGCTCTGCGCAAGGCCGTCGACGCCGGTCTGGTGGACATGAACGATCTTGTCGAGATCTGGCGCTCGAAGCCGATCCCGGAAGGCCCGATCGTGCTGCGCAAGGTTCTCCCCGAGGATGTGCGCGCCAAGATGACCGCGCTTGTCGGCGGTCTGAAAGAGAAAGACGCCGATTGCGCCTATGGCGTGGCGGCGGGCGAAACTGCCGGTTTCGTTCCGATCACCCATGACTACTACGAGACGATCATCGAAGTGCGTCGTCAGAAGATCGCGAGCGGCTCGTAACGCCTTTTGTGCCGGGGGCAGTCATTGTTGCCCCCGGCCTTTCCTATTCCGGAATATCCCATGACCCTTGCCAACGCCGCGCTGGCCAATGAGACCGCCAGCTACCTCGCCCATGTCCGGCGCAAACGCCTCTATGGCGGCGCGCTGCTGGCGTTGTTCGCGCTGCTCATGCTCAGCGGATTCAAGCTGGCCAATGACCGCAATGCGGGCGGGTTCTGGGACGGGCTGCACCGGATCTTCGATTTTCCGGCCGAGATCTTCTCGGAAGCGTTTGTGAACTGGCGCAATCTGCCGGGCCTGTTCGTGAAATTCGTTCCCTCGTTGATCGAGACGCTGAACATCGCGGCGGTCTCGACCTTGTTCGGGGCGCTTGCGGCGGCGGCTCTGGCGCTTCTGTCCACGCGCGGGTTGTCGCTCTGGCCGCGCATGACGCCGCTGTTTCGGCGCATGATGGATGTGATGCGTGCGATCCCCGAGATTGTCATCGCGCTGGTTCTGATCTTCCTGCTGGGCGGGGGACCGGTGCCTGCGATGATCGCGATCGCTTTCCACACGACGGGCGCGCTGGGCAAGCTGTTCTCGGAGGCCGCCGAGAATGCCGACACCAAGCCGGTCGAGGGCTTGGCCTCTGTCGGCGCGGGCTGGGCGCAGCGCATGTGGTTCGGAATTCTGCCGCAGGTCGCGCCGAACTGGTCAAGTTATGCGTTGCTGCGCTTCGAGATCAACATCCGCGCTTCGGCCATCCTGGGTTTCGTGGGGTCGGGCGGGATTGGCTATGATCTCAAGACTGCGCTGCAATGGGGGCAGGGGAAATATGACGCCGTCGTCGCGATCTTCGCGCTGCTGTTCCTGACGATCATGATCGTCGATCACATTTCGGACCGCGCCCGCGCGCGTCTGGTCAAAGGGGAGCGCGCCGCATGACCGCCGCCGCCATTTCCGCCGTGCCCGATCTGCATCAGATGGTGTCGCGCAAGTTCCGCCATCGCAAATGGCGCGCAATGGCGGTGCCTGCTCTGATCGCGGCCTATCTGGCTTATGTTTTCTTCGCCTTCGATCTGCCCGGGCTGATGTCTCGTGCCCGGCCCGAGAATGCGGCGATTCTGCTCGGTGACTTCTGGTCCTACAAGACCCATGTCACCCGCGACAACAGGAGCGGGGAGGTAGTTTCTGCCATCGAAGGTGAGCGGAAAGGCGAATACCCGCCCGGACAGGCACCTGATTGGGTGAGCCTGGGTGAGGTGACGCGGATTGCGCTGCCCGATGGAAGCGAGGTGCTCTTTCTGGAGGACGGCTCGGCCCGGCTCGATATCGCGGGCTATGGCGTGATGGCGATGGCACTGGCGGGCCGCACGATTGAGTTGAACCTTCCGCCCGGCACGGACAAGCCCGAGTGGCTCAGCCAGTCGAAAAACCGTGTCAGCATCAATCGCGGCGGGTGGCGCTTTGCGATGACCCCCTCCAAGACCGAGGTGTTCCGCTACCAGATCGGGTGGGAGTTGTTCTTCTTCACCCTCGACAGCCCGTTCCATGGCCGCAGCCTGCCTGAACTGGCCGCGCTGGCCCTTTGGCAACCGCGGCTCGACCCGGCGTTGCCGAATGCGGCCGCGATGGCGCGCGATTTCTGGACCAACGCAATGTGGCGTCACGGCGAGGTTGCCTGGGCAATGTTCGAGACCGTGCTGATGGCTTTCCTGGGCACGATGGGCGCGGGCCTGATTGCGTTGCCGCTGGCCTTCTTCGCCGCATCGAACTTTGCCCCGGCGCGCGCCCTGCGCTTTGCCCTGCGCCGTCTGTTCGATTTCCTGCGCGGGGTGGATGGGCTGATCTGGACGGTGATCTTGTCGCGTGCGTTCGGCCCCGGCCCGATGACCGGTGCGCTGGCCATCCTGCTGACGGATACCGGCACCTTCGGCAAGACCTTCTCCGAGGCGCTGGAGAATATCGACGCCAAGCAGGTCGAGGGCGTGCAATCGACGGGCGCCCATGCCGTGCAGCAGATGCGCTTTGGCGTGATCCCGCAGGTGGCGCCGGTGATCCTGTCGCAACTGCTCTACTATCTCGAGTCGAACACCCGCTCGGCCACGGTGATCGGGGCGCTGGTGGGTGGCGGTATCGGTCTGTTGCTGACGCAGGCGATCATCACCCAGAAAGACTGGGAAGAGGTCTGCTACTACATGGTCCTCGTCGTGTTGACCGTGATGGCGATGGACAGCCTTTCCGGCTGGATCCGCCGCCGCTTCATCAAGGGCTGAAGGGGCGCACGCCCCGGCCCGTATCCCAAGGTCCGATCATGCCGAAACTGTCCGCATCAGAACCCTTCGTGCATCCCGACTGCACCATCCTGAATTCAACCTTCGGTGCTTTCACCGAGGTCGGGCGCGGGGCACGTATCCTGAATTCGAGCTTTGGCGACTACGCCTATTGCGATCAGTATGCCGATATCGCCAATACCTCGGTTGGCAAGTTCGCCAATATTGCCGCGATGACGCGGATCGGGCCGACCGATCACCCTTGGCGCAACGCTGCGCAGCATCACTTCCTCTATCGCTCCTCCTATTACTTTGACGATGCCGAGGATGATCCGGCCTTCTTCGAAACGCGGGCCGCGCGCCGTTCAACCCTTGGTGCCGATTGCTGGATTGGCCATGGCGCGATCATCAAGCCTGAGGTCACGGTGGGGATCGGTGCGGTGGTGGCCTCGGGCGCGGTCGTCACCAAGGATGTCTCGCCCTTCATGATTGTGGCGGGTGTGCCTGCGCAGCCGCTGCGGATGCGCTTCTCCGATGCCGTGGCCGAGCGGCTTCTGGCGCTGGCCTGGTGGGACTGGCCGCATGACGCATTGCATGCAGCCCTTGCCGATTTCCGCGCGCTTTCGGCGGAGGCTTTCCTTGAGAAGCACAGCGGCTGAACGCAAGCGCGGGCGGCAAAAAGGGCTATCCGCGCCACGATGCCCTTGATCCTGCCGGGGGTGAGGGCCTATCTCGGGGGATGGGCAGTGGCTTGCCCCAGGATGGAAGGATAGGGCGGATGCGCAACGCGGCACTGGTGCTTGGGGTGATTGGCGGGCTGATCGCGATGGTCGTCGGCTTCTTCGGCTACGGCTATACCGAGGTGGTCGAGAAACATGCCGAGGTGGGCGAGATGTTCGGCCAGGTCGACAATGCGCAGCTAATCCGGGTGACGAGCTTCCTTGCACCCCTTGCCGCGATTGCCGGAGGCGCGATGGCCAGGATCCGCGCGCTCTGGGGCGGCATCCTGATGCTGGTCGCGGGCGCGCTGATGTATAACGCCTTCGGCTTTGGTGTCTTCACCATGTTCCCGATCGGTTTCTGCATCGTCGGCGGTATTCTTGCACTGGCCGCGGGAAAGCCCGACGAACCCAAGGCGCATTTCTGAACTACAGCGGTCGGGGCGCTTGACTCGCACCCCTGCGCGCCTCCAATGGCGCCAGCGCGGCGATCCTTGCCGCGGGGGATCGGCCATGAGTGTTTCGCCCTATCAGGCGCAGGGATTTTACGACAAGGCGCTGGCCGAGGGCCGGCACCGCGATATCGTCGGCGGGCGATGGGACGAAACCGGCCGAGCGCAGATGGCGATCCTGCAAGAGGCGGGGCTGCTGCCGCATCACCACCTGCTGGATATCGGTGCGGGATCGCTGCGGCTTGGCTGCAAGGCGGTTCCCTATCTGGAACCGGGCCATTACTGGGCCACCGACCCCTCGCGCGAGATGATGCTGGCGGGCCACGCCGCCGAGCTGGCCGACCCCTCGCGGCTGAGCAAGTCGCATCTTGTGCGCGATGAAGCGTTCCAGTTCCCCAAGATCCCCGACACGATCACCCATGCCATCGCCTTCGCGGTCTTCCCGCATCTGCCGATGGCCTATATGCGCCGCGCGCTGACCAACCTGCACCGCTTTCCGGCGTTGGAGTGCTTCCTGTTCACCGTGTTCCTTGCGCCCGATGCCGAGACCGCCGCGCGCCCCTATCGCCAACCTGATGGTGTGGTCACGCATGATCTGCGCGCGCCCTATCATGTGCTGGAAAGCGATGTGGCGCATATGGCCGCGATGACGGGCTGGGCAGTGATGCGCCATGACACCATGCTGCCGCGCGGCCAGATCCTGTTCACCGCGACCCCGATCCGGGGCTAGGCGGCGGGCACAACTTCGCGCGGAGAATTCGCGAAGATCCCCGACCGCAGCCAGGTGCTGACAGTGCGGATCAGCACCGGATCGCCATCCATCATCAGGTCGCCCTCGCGCAGCGCGTCGCGATAGCTGCGATCGCCCATCCAGATATCCGACAGGGTCCGCACCGAGCAGTTGAAATAGACATCGACATCGCGGCCGGGGTCTTTCAGGCAGACCTCGGATTTCTCGGGCTTGACCACCAGCCACCAGTCGCGCTGCTCGATCAGGTCGGTGAAGCGGAACTTGATAACCGTTTCCTGGCCCTTGATCTTCTCGCGGTCGATGCTGCGCTCAAGATACAGCATCAGGAACTCGGCGTCGAAATCCTGATCGAGGATCGTGTTCTTGGCCCAGATGATCCCCCATTCGCCAAGCGTGAACAGCACCGGCATCAGCGCCTCGCAGGCCTCGGAGGGGAAATATTCGAACCCCTTCTGTGCTGGTATGCGGCGCCGGATCAGCATGTTCTGCTCTTCAAGCTGCTTGAGGCGCTTGGTCAGCAGCGCGGGCGAGATGTCGCCCAGACCCCGCTGCAAGGTATTGAACCGGCGCCCGCCCATCAGCACTTCGCGCAGGATCAGGATGTTCCAACGCTCCCCCAGAATCTCGGCAGCTTTCGCGATCGGGCAAAACTGGTTGTAGTTCATTCTCTCCCCCCTGTTCGATGCGCGTTTCGGAGCGAACTTCATAAACTGTAGCACAATACTGCGGTTTTTGTAGCGGGTTGCTTCCGGCGCTGAAGTATTTCGGCGCGAGGCCCTGTGGCATCCCTTGTTCAACGGCGAACGGAACACCCGCCGCCACAAGGGAGAGACCGAAATGACCAAGAACCTGAACATGCTGATCCGCGCCGTCCTGCCGCGCCCGATCGCCGCGAAGATCCCCGTCACCGTCGCACAACCCCGCTCCGAGGCGCGTCCGCACGACGAGATGCCCCGTTGGGACGCCCCCGCCCATTGGCGCCGCTGAACCCGGTCAAGGAGAGTTACCATGAGCCTGCAATCGCCCATCCCGCCCGTCGCCCAGAATTCCGAACTGGTGGACTTCTGGAACGAAATCCTCGCCCCGAAATTCGTACGCTTCCGCCATGTCCTCGTCGGCGGCCTCTCGCGCCACTCCGAGGCCGTTCTTCCGGCGCTGCGTGTGCCCGCCGGCGGTCGTGTGCTCGATGTGGGCTGCGGCTTTGGCGACACCGCGATCCAGCTTGCCCGGACCGCCCGCGAGGTCGTCGGCGTGGATTGCTGCGAGGCTTTCCTCGACTGCGCCCGCGACGAGGTGCGCAGCGCCCGCGCCGACAATGTCCGCTTCATTGCGGGGGATGTGGAGCGCGGCCTGAACGAAGGGCAGTTCGACTTTGTCTTCTCGCGCTTTGGCACGATGTTCTTCGCCAATCCGGTGGCCGGTCTGCGGGCGATGCGCGCCTGCCTCGCCCCCGGTGGGACGCTGGCGCATATCGTCTGGCGCGCTCGGTCCGATAACCCCTGGGTGTTCGATGCGCTTGAGATTGTCCGCGAGTTCCTGCCCGCCCCCGACGCTACTGCGCGCAGCTGTGGCCCCGGCCCCTTCTCGATGGCCGATGAAGAGACCACCCGGGCACAGATGCAGGCCGCCGGGTTTCGCGACATCGAATTTCAGCGGATCGACGCGAAGGTTCTGGTGGGGCGCGATATCGCCGATGCCGTCGCCTTCCAGCTGGCCATCGGCCCGGCGGGCGAAACCTTCCGCGCCGCGGGTGCCTTGGCCGAGGAACGCCGCCCCCAGATCGAGGCCGCGCTGGCCGCGCATTTCCGCACCATCGCGGAACGCAACGGCGGTCTGTGGATGGACAGCTCCTCGTGGCTGATCACCGCGCGATGACATTCCGGCCCATCCCGGGCCCGAACCGATGCACGCACCGCATCACCCAACCCTGAACCAACCCTTGAAAGGAAAGACCATGACCTACGCAGATCCCAAACTCGTCAACAACGGCGTCAACACCGAGGCCCTGATCGGCGCGCGCGGCGCGTTCGAGCAGATGCCGGCCGCCGCAAGCTTCACCTTCCGCAGCGCCTGCGACTGGGTCGAAGGCACCTACAACCGCAACGTGATCGGCGGCTTCTTCGGACTTGGCGAGGAACAGACGCGCCGCCGCACCTTCTCGATCGAATCCGATCACCCGGCGGTCTTCGCTGCCGCCGACCGCGCGCCGACCCCGCCCGAGATCGTGCTTGCCGCGCTTGCAAGCTGCCTGACCGGCGGTCTGGCCGCCGTGGCTCAGCATCGCGGCATCCAGCTGCGCTCGGCCCGCGCCATCGTCGAGGGCGATATCGACGTGCAGGGTATCCTCGGGATGGACCCCGAGATCCGCAACGGCTTTTCGGCCATCCGCGTCAAGTTCGAGATCGACGCCGATGCAACCGAGGCCGAGATCGCGGCGCTGGTGGCGCAATCGCAAAAGCGCTCGGCCGTGTTCGACATCCTCACCAACCCAACGCTGGTCGAAGTCAGCGTCGCGTGAACCGACAGCTCCGAAAGGATAGTGCCATGAAACAGATCGACACAATTGTCATCGGCGCCGGTCAGGCGGGTCTGGCCATGAGCCACTGCCTTTCGGAGCGCTCGGTCCCCCATGTGCTGATCGAACGCGGCGAGGTTGCGAATTCCTGGCGGAACGAGCGTTGGGACAGCCTGCGCCTGCTGACCCCGAACTGGCAAAGCCGCCTGCCCGGCTTTGCCTATCCCGGCGCCGACCCGGACGGGTTCATGACCATGCCCGAGGTCGTCAATTTTCTCGAAAGCTACGCGGCTCATTGCGCCGCCCCGATCGAGGCCCGCACCACGGTGACCTCGGTCACGCAAGAGGGCGCGCGCTATCGTGTGGCCACCGATCGCGGAGAGTGGGTCTGTCGCAACCTGGTTCTGGCCAATGGCGCCTGCAACCGCCCGAACCTGCCCGCATGGGCAAACGAATTGCCGGGTGAGATCACCCAGATCAGCCCGCTTCAGTATCGCGCTCCCGCGCAACTTCCCCCGGGCGGAGTGCTGGTGGTGGGCGCCTCGGCCAGCGGCGTCCAGATCGCGGCCGAGCTGCGCGCCGCCGGACGGCCCGTCACGCTGTGCGCCGGGCACCATGTACGGATGCCGCGCCATTACCGAGGGCGCGACATCCAGTGGTGGCTTGAGCACAGCGGCCTGCTGGGCGTGACCGCGCAGGAGGTGGATGATATCGCCCGCGCCCGCGCCGTGCCCTCGCTGCAACTGGTTGGCGACAGCGGGGCACAGTTTCTGGACCTCAACGCATTGCAGGCGCAGGGCGTCGAGATCGTCGGCCGTCTTGCCGCGCATCGCGGAGGGCAGGTTCTGTTCTCGGGCGGGCTCGCCAATGCGGCGGCGCTTTCTGACCTCAAGATGAACCGCGCGCTGGATGAGTTCGATGCATGGGCCGCGCGCTCGGGTCTGCCCGGCCTTCCGCCGCCCGAGCGGTTCGCGCCCACGCAGGTGCCCGTGCGGCCCCGGCTGTCGCTGGATCTGCCCGGCGCTGTTTCGACCATTGTATGGGCAACCGGATTCCGGCCCGATTTCAGCTGGCTTCACCTGCCCGTTTTTGACCGTAAGGGACGTCTGACCCATGACAATGGGATCGTAGCGCCCGGTCTTTACGTGCTGGGGCTACCCTTCCTGCGGACGCGTAAGTCCGCGCTGATCGACGGGGTGGGGGCCGATGCGATGGCACTGGCCGACCACATCCTGCAAGCCAATGGCCGCAAGGCCGCCTGAAATGAGAGGGAAAACCATGAGCGATCTGGCAATCGATACCCGTGACGAACGTATCCGCGCCGCGCAAACCGCCGTGATCGCGCGCATGTCCGCCGATCTGGGCGCCGCGCGCAGCACCATCGTCACCTCGGGCCGGGTCGAGGAGGGGCTGACCTGCAGTGTCGCGCAGGGCAAGTTCCGCGCGACCCTCGATCTGGGGCCGGGCATGGGCGGCGATGCGGCAGGCCCCTCGCCCGGTTTTCACGCACGTGCGGCCATCGTGGGATGCGTCGCCATCGCAATCAAGATGCTCGCCGCGCGCGAGGGTGTGCGGCTTGAAGCCGTTGATGTGGTGATCGAGACAGATTTCGACGATGCTGCGCTGATGGAACTCGGCACCGGCTCGGCCGCGCCGGTCGAGACCCGCCTCCAGATCGCCGTGCAGTCCCCCGCCAGCCCGGGGGTCGTGCAGCAGATCGTCGATCGTGCGCTTGCCGCCGACCCGTGGTTTCTGGCCCTGCGCGATCCGCAGATCGTGAAAACCGCGCTGAGTGTCCAGCGGGCTCCATAGGGTGGCCCGATCAGTTCATCGCCGGTTGCGGCGCGTAAAGATAGAAGTCGAAGCGATCACCGGACGCCGCCAGGCGATAGGTCGCAAAGATGGCCTCCCAGGCCGGGTCTTCGGCCATGAAGGCAAGCCAGTCGAAACCTGGTCGGTCGAAGAAGCGTGATTGCTTGTCGATGATTAGCAATTCGGGATGGTTGAGGGTGACATCCTCAATGTTATCGGAACGGTTGCGCGCTACGATTTCGGTCAGCTTGGCGCAGACCGCGGCCTCAGTCTTGCAATCAAGGTCGCGCAGACGATTGACCGCCCCGGGAACCAGCCAACTGACCGGGTAGCGACTGACCCAGTCGGCACCAATCTCAAACGCGGCGGCTGGTCCGACATCTAGATGCGTTGTTAGCGCCATGATGCTGTCGAACTCGCTCCAGGAAAGATCGACCTTGGTGATCTCGGTCAGGGCGCGGTTGTTGTAAAAGCCCCTCTTATAAAGTCCGGCCATCGGAATAAGCGGCAGGGCGCACACCGCGATGGTCACAAGCGTCTTGTAGCTGACGGACGCCAGTATCCACGCATAGGCAATCAACAGAAATGCCAGAAACGGGATCTTATGGTAGCCAAAGCCGGTGCCCTGAAGCAGGTAGCTCGCCGCGCCGGCGAAGCACAGTGCGATCAAGAGCCCGACTGCGGGATTGGTCCGCACGGTCAAGCGCGCGACAAGCACGACGACAAGAAGGGCAAGTGCCTCGTTTCGGAAGTTGAAGGCGACATAGACGAGGGGGGCGCCATAGGCCCCATAGACTTCACGCGCGATCGGGACGATTTCTTGCAGATATGCGGGATGAAGAAGTGCAACGATCGCGACATAGGCCGAACCCAGCACAAGAAAGGTTATGTTGCCGGCGGAAAGGATGGGCCGTAACGAGCGCTGCCGCACGATCTCAAACAGGGTCGCGGTGAACGGAAACAGGATGAAATGTGGCTTGAGGCAGATGCCGAAAGCGGCGAAGGCCGCGCGGGCGATCTGTGGCCCACGGGCCTGCGGCTGCGGCGCGATCTGGCCAAGCACCCAGGGCATCATCAGGATGACCAGCATCTGGTCGCGCTGCCCCATGTTGTTCAAGGCGGGCAGTATCATCGCGGCGGCCATGCCGATCATCAGGAAGGCGCGCGGGCGTGCTGTCATCCCAAGCTCGGCCTTGAGAATCGAGCCGCTCCACGACAGGCTAACGAAGATCAGCAGTGCCAGCCACAGATACTGGCCGTTGCTGTCGCTCAGCCCCAGCAGATCGGCCAGCGCAAGCGGCGGGACCGTGAGGTAGAAGTTGAGCGGCGGGTTTACCTCGATCAGATCGACGTAAAGCTGAGCGCCCGCGAGCCATTTGCGAGTCGCCAGCAGATACCAGGCGGTGTCGTGGTTGATCATCCGGCCCCAGAACAGCGCCAGCATTCCCAGTGCGAGGGCCGCAGAGAGTGCGAGATCCTGCACGTCGATCTGCTCGCGGTTTGCGCGACCGGTGAAGACCCATAGGCGCAGGGTGACAAAGGTCATTAGCGGCACGAGCACCGCGACCGCCGCCATGGCGATACCAAAGCCCGCCCCCAGCCTTGTGTCGATCAGCCAGACCGTCGTGCTGCTGGTGGCAAGACCGATCAGCGCGATGGTGACGAAGCGGACGAATTGCGGCGCGTGGCGCAGGTCGGCATCAAAGGTGATCCGCGCATGACCGATGTAGGATATGAGCAGTGCAGCGCAGAAGCCGCCGAAATTCGCTTGCAACGGCGGTAGCGCCAGCGGGCCTTGCAGGGCCATCGCCATCAGCACATGTACAAGCGTGGCGATCCCGCCGACGCCGCCGAACCGGATGAGCTGGCCCACCATCCGCCTCAGGCCTTTTCCAGAACGGCCGCCAGCGACAGGCCCACCGGCAGGCGAATACGCCCGAGCAAGCGGCGCTCGAACCCGAAAACGCGGGCAAGCAGGCTGTTGAGCATCGGGGCCGGCAGCCGGTCATCGGGCGTATCGCTGCCCGTCAATCGCTTGAGCGCTCGTGCGGCGACGGCCAGCGGGAAGAGGAACATGTTGAAATAACTGCTGTAGGAGACCTTGAGCCCGGCCTCCCGCGCCGCCTGTTCAAGGCTTGCCCGCGTGTAGCGCCGGAAATGGTGGTGCCGCTCGTCATGCTTGGACCACAGGAAGGGGAAGGCCGGAACCGTCACAAGGATCTTGCCTTGCGTGTTCAGCAATCCCGCCAGTGCGCTGAGCGAGGCGGTGTCGGCCTCCACATGCTCGAGCACGTCGAACAATCCGATCAGGTCGTAGCGCCGATCCTCGAAGGGCAGCTCCTGCGGCAGCGCACCGAAGCGGATGTCGAGGCCGGATTTCTCGGTCGCGTGCTGGCGTGCCATCTCGTCATACTCGAAGGCGTCGACATGGCCGAACTGCCTGAGCATCGAAAGATTGCCGCCGCTGCCGCAGCCGGCCTCAAGGATGGACTTGTCGGTTCCGCCGCCCAGTTCGCGCCGGATCAGCGTGGCGATGATTGCGCGGCGCGCGGTGAACCACCAGTGGCGCGCCTCAAGCTCGTTCATACGGTCGTAAACGCTGCGATCCATATCAGTCGTCCGTTCCTGCGGCGGGGTGTTGCGAGCGCACGATGTAAAGCGGCCGCTGGCGCACCTCGGTATATATCCGTCCGACATACTCGCCGATGATCCCCAGGGCGAACATGTTCAGCCCGCCGAAGATCAGGATCAGCACCGCGGTCGAGGCGTAGCCCGGAACGTCGATCCCGAAGAAAAGCGTCCGGACAATGAGGAAGGTCGAGTAGAGCAGCGACACCAGCGCCATCGCCATGCCGATATAGGTCCAGATTCGCAGCGGCATGGTCGAGGAGGCGAAGATCCCGTCGAGCGCAAGTCTCCACAATTTCCAGTAAGACCATTGCGACGACCCGGCCGCGCGGGCCGGGCGATCATAGGTTACCTCGTCAGTCTCGAAGCCGACCCAGGAGAACACCGCCTTGTTGCAGCGCGACCGCTCGCCCAACTGGCAGATCGCTTGGACGACTTCGCGGTCGAGCAGGCGGAAATCGCCCACACCGCGCGGAATCGGGCGCTCGGCTAGAGCGTTGAAGATGCGATAGAAGGCGCGCGCGGTGACGGATTTGACGATATTGTCGCCATCACGCCGGGCGCGGCGCGCATTCACGATCCGCGCGCCCTCCTCCCATTTCTCAAGCATCGCGCCGATCACCTCGGGCGGGTCTTGCAGATCGACGTCGAGCGGGATCACCGCATCGCCGCTTGCATGGTTCAGGCCTGCGACCAGCGCAGCCTCCTTGCCGAAATTGCGCGACAGGTTGATCAGGCCGATGTCGTCACGCTCCGCCGCAGCGGCAAGAATGATGCGCTCGGTCTTGTCGCGGCTGCCATCGTTCACGAAGAGGATGTCGAAGGCAAAACGCGGCCCCAGAGATTGCAGGATCGGGGAGGTGTGCGCAAGAAAAGCAGCGATGCTTTCCTCTTCGTTATAGACCGGAACGACCAGCGTCACGCGGCGCGTCATGGTCGGAACGGCAGCGGTAACCGGGTCCGCAGTCTGGGGAAGTATCTTGGACTTAATGCTCATGGGCGGAACGATGCCCTCAGTGTGACTATTGCTTTCCCGAGTCATTGGACGTTCTCACCGCGGCGAAAATAAGGCGAATACACGATGATTGGTGAAAAATTGGCAATAGTGTAGCCCTAAGCGCCCGGATTTTCCCGCCGGGGGTGCTCTCCGGCCGCGCAGGGCTGCCGGAGGGGCTTTATCAGCGACCAAGCGCGATCCAGGTGGTCTTCAGCTCGGCATATTTGTCCAGCGCATGAAGCGACTTGTCGCGCCCGATGCCGGATTGCTTGAAGCCGCCGAAGGGCACCGTCATGTCGTCGCAATCGTAGCAGTTCACATAGACCAGACCCGCCCGGATCCCGCGCGAGACGTGATGCGCGGTGCTCAGATCATCGGTCCAGACCGCCGAGGCGAGGCCGTAGCAGCTGTCATTGGCAACATTGATCGCCTCATCGACCGAATCCACCGGGATGACCGAAAGCATCGGCCCGAAGATCTCTTGCTGCGCCACGCGCATCTCATTACGGACATTGTCAAAGATCGTCGGCGCGACATAGCAGCCGCCGGTCTCGGCGCGCTCGCGCGTGCCGCCAAGGCGTAGGTCGGCGCCGTCCTCGCGGGCGGTATCCACAAAGCCCAGAACCCGTTCGGTATGGCGATGATCGACCAGCGCGCCCATCGTGGTGGCCGGATCAAGCGGATCGCCCGGCACGAACTCGGCGGCGGTCTTGGCCAGCACCTCGACCACCTCGTCATGCACGGCACGTTCGACGATCAGGCGGCTTGGGCAGGTGCACATCTCACCCTGGTTGAAAAAGGCCGAGCGCGCCGAGGTCTGCGCCGCATGCGCCGTGTCGCGGTAGCTCTTGAGAATGATGTTGGGGCTCTTGCCGCCCAGTTCCAGCCCGATCTTCTTGAGGTTCGACTGCGCGGCATATTCCATGAAATACTTGCCGACCTGGGTCGAACCGGTGAAGAACAGCCCGTCGACATCCATGTGCAGGCCAAGCGCGCGGCCGACCTCGGGGCCAAGGCCGGTGACCACGTTGAACACGCCCGGAGGCACGCCTGCCTCAAGCGCCAGCTCCCCCAACCGCAGCGCGGTGAGCGAGCTTTGCTCGGCTGGTTTCAGCACCACCGAGTTGCCCATGGCAAGCGCGGGCGCGACCTTCCAGGCGGCCATCAGCATCGGGAAGTTCCACGGCACCACGGCGGCGACGACGCCGAGCGGTTCCTTGGTCACCAGCGCCAGCGTGTTGGCGGCGGTGGGGGCGACCTCGTCATAGATCTTGTCGATCGCCTCGCCATACCAGTCGAAGCAATTCGATGTGGCGCGCACGTCGATCGAGGTGCTGTCCGAGATCGGCTTGCCCATGTCGAGCGTCTCAAGCAGCGCCAACTCGTCGCGATGGGCGCGAATCAGATCGGCCAGGCGGCGCAGAACAGCCTTGCGCTCGGCCGGGGCGCGGCCCGACCAGACACCCGCCTCGAAGGTGCGGCGCGCCGAGGCCACGGCAAGATCGACATCCTGCGCGCCCATCAGCGCCACATCGGTCAGCAGGCGACCATCGATCGGGCTGATCGAGGCAAAGGTTTCTTCCGAAAGCGATGCGACGCGCTTGCCGTCGATCAGGCCGCGGCCGTCGATCTGAAGGGATGCGGCGCGGTTGTGCCAGTCTTCGCGGGTCATGAGGGGCGTCCGTTTTCCTGAAAGAGATATACCTTATAAGCAAATGCTATCACATTTTGTCAAACGGAATCCGAAATCTTCCCGCTGGAAGCCGGACGCTGCCTGCGGATTCGCGCCCGAGGGAGGGGTGAGAGGGCTTAGCTGGCGATATCCATCTGTAGGTTGCGCAGCATCTGGCGGCCGGAACGGATCGAGCCGTCGCGGATATCGCTCTCTATGGCGGCACAAAGCGCGATCACGTCACGCGCGCGCATGGCGGCCAGCATCTCCTTGTGCCGGTCCACCACATTGATCGAGTCGATGTTCTCGATCACCTGCCGCTGGAAGGGGCCAAGCTGCAGCCAGATGCTCTCGATCAGGGGCATCACCGCCTGATCGGGGTTGAGGCAGTAGAGCCGCTTGTGAAAATCCTGGTTCATCCGGGTCAGCGCATCAAGATCGCGTTTCGCGATGGCGCTATCCATCTGATCGTCCAGTTCTTTCAGATTTTCAATAACAATATCAGAGATATACGGCATTGCCCGCTCGGCGGCGTGGATCTCGAGCGCGATACGCAACTGCACCAGTTCCTCGAACCGGCCAAGCGTCATCTCGGGGACGCGCAGCCGCCGGTTGCCCAGAACCTCGATCGCATTCTCGGTGCTTAGCCGCCGGACGGCTTCGCGAATGGGGGTAGGGCTTAGCTGGAACTGTTCAGCGAGACCGCGGAAGGTCAGCGCCGTTCCGGGCCGCAGAGCGCCCACCATCACCGCATTGCGCAGCCGGTAATAGGCATAGTCCTGGGTCGTCATACCGTCGGCGCGGGGAATTTCAGGCAGCGGGCAGTGGTTCATGGGGCGGTGGCTCGGACGCTTTGTGTGGCTGTCCCTAGCATGACTTTGTTTCGCAGTTGACTCAAGGGCTGAAATCTATCACAACAATCCAAACGCTATCACAAAATGCTCAGGGAGCCTTATCATGCAGACCGTGGACGCGACAGCCTGGCTGGCCGAACGCCCGGAAATCGAGACGATCTTTGCCTGTATCTGTGACCTCAACGGGGTCATGCGGGGCAAGCGCGTCCCCGCCGATCAGGCGGAGAAGATCACCAGTGGCGGGCTGCGGATGCCGCTGTCGCTTCTGGGGATGGATATCTGGGGCGAGGACATCGAGGGCAACGAACTGGTCTGGGATACGGGTGATGCCGACGGGCTGTGCGATTTCACCGGCCGCCCGCTGAGTCCGGTTGACTGGACCTCGCGCCCTGCTGCCTTCGCGCAGCTCTGGATGCGCACCGAGAACGGCGAGCCCTTCCCGGGCGACCCGCGCCGCGCGCTGGCCAATGTCGTCGAGCGGTTCCGCAAGCACGGCCTGACCCCAGTCGTCGCGACCGAGCTGGAGTTCTACGTCGTCGATCCCTCGGGTCGCACGCCGCAGCCGCCGTGCTCGCCGGTGACCGGTAAGCGCCTGGACTCGGATGGCGCGCTTTCGCTTGATGAGCTTCAGCATTTCGACGCTTTCCTGAACGAGGTCTATGACGCCTGTGCCGCGCAGGGCATCCCGGCAGATGCCGCGATCTCGGAAAACGGCGCGGGTCAGTTCGAGATCAACCTGCTGCACGTGGATGATCCGCTGAAGGCCGCCGATGATGCGGTGCTGTTCAAGCGCCTTGTGCGCGGCATCGCCCGCAAGCACGGTTTCGCCGCGACCTTCATGGCAAAGCCCTATGGCGACCGCGCCGGTTCGGGGATGCATGTCCATTTCTCGCTGATCGATGACGAGGGCCGCAATGTCTTCGACAACGGCGGTGACGAGGGCACCGAGCTGCTGCGTCACGCCGTGGCCGGTCTGATCCGCACCATGCAGGAAAACACGCTGGTGTTCGCGCCGCATGAAAACTCGTTCCGGCGCCTGCTGCCGGGCTCGCATGCGCCGTCCTCGGTCGCATGGGGCTACGAGAACCGCACCGTCGCGATCCGCATTCCGGGCGGCAGCCCGAAGGCCCGCCGGATCGAGCATCGCGTCGCTGGCGCCGATGCCAACCCCTATCTCGTGCTTGCCTCGATCCTGGGCGGCGCGCTGCTGGGGATCGAAGGCCAGTGGGAGCCGCCGGCGCCGATCCTCGGTGACGCTTACTCACAGACGCTCGAAACCCTGCCGCCCGACTGGGCCTCGGCCATCGAGGCTTTCGACAAGGGCCCGCATATCGAGCAGATCTACTCGAAGCGCCTCAAGCGCATGTTCATCCAGTGCAAGCTGCAGGAACTGCGCCGCTTCACCCGCCATGTAACCGATTTCGAATATCACTCCTATCTGGAGGCCGTGTGATGAACGCGATGACCACCATGTCCAAGCACCCCTATGCGGGCACCGGCGCGCATACCGGCAGCTACTATGCGGCCTCGGCCAACCCCGCCCCGCTGCGCCCCGCGCTGCAGGGCATCCATGAAACCGATATCTGCGTCGTCGGCGCTGGCTATTCGGGGCTTTCGACCGCGCTGCACCTGCTTGAAAAGGGCTACAAGGTCACCGTGATCGAGGGCGCGCGGATCGGCTGGGGCGCCTCGGGGCGCAATGGCGGGCAGATCGTCAACGGGCTGAACGCCAGCCTCGACACGATCGAGCGTCGCTACGGCAAGGACACCTCGACCTTCGTCGCGGGGCTCGTGACCGAGGGCGGCGATATCATCCGCGAGCGCATCGCTACCTATGACATCAAATGCGACCTCAAGCATGGCAACGTATTCGCGGGCCTGACCGCCAAGCACATGCGCGAGATCGAGGATCGCTGGAAGCTCTGGCGCTCCTACGGCATCGAAAGCCAGGAGATGCTGAGCGCCGAGCAGATGCGCGAGCATGTGAATTCGGACGTCTACGTGGGCGGGATGATCGACCACAAGGGCGGCCATATCCATCCGCTGAACCTCGCCCTGGGCGAGGCCGCGGCGATCGAAAAACTGGGTGGCACGATCTTCGAAATGTCGCCGGTGACCTCGGTCGAGACGGAAGGCCCGCGCCCCTCGGTCAAGACGGCAAACGGCAAGATCGTTGCCAAGACGCTGGTGCTGTGTGGCAATGCCTATCTCGGCCATGTCGTGCCGACGCTGGAATGGCGCGTCATGCCGGTCTCGACGCAGGTGATGGCGACGAAGCCGCTTGGTGAGAAACTGGCGCGCGAGCTGATGCCCTCGGACGTCTGTATCGAGGACGTGCGCTATATCCTCGACTACTACCGCTTCTCGGCCGACAACCGCCTGCTGTTCGGCGGCGGCACGGTTTATGGCGGGGCTGACCCCAAGGACATCAAGGCGAAACTGTGGAAGAACCTCAACAAGGTCTTCCCGCAACTGGCCGGGACCGAGATCGACTATGCCTGGTCGGGCAACTTCGCGCTGTCGTTCTCGCGCGTGCCGCAGATGGGGCGGATTGGCCAGAACACCTATTTCGCGCATGGCTACTCGGGCCATGGCGTCACCGGCTCGCACACCTTCGGGCGCATCCTGTCCGAGGCGATCAATGGCGATCTGACGCGGTTCGACACCTTCGCCAAGCTGCCGTGGATCCCGTTCCCCGGCGGGCGGATGTTCCGCGTGCCTTACTCGGTCATCGGCTCGTGGTGGTATGCCGCGCGCGATCGTCTGGGCATCTGAGCCCCAGCGTTTTCACAGGGAGATCACGAAATGAAAAACCTCATGGCCGCTGGCGTGGCCGTGCTTGCTTCGGCAGGCGTGGCGGCAGCAGAAGAAGCCGTTCTGAACATCTACAACTGGTCGGACTATATCGCGGAAGACACGATCGCGAATTTCGAGGCCGAGACCGGGATCAAGGTCAACTATGACGTCTTCGACAGCAACGAGGTTGTCGAGGCCAAGATGCTGACCGGCTCGACCAATTACGACATCGTCGTGCCCTCGCTTGAGTTCATGGCGCGTCAGGCGCAGGCCGGCGTGTTCCAGGAGATCGACCGCGCGCAGATCGCCAACTACGGCAATCTCGATCCCAAGGTGATGGAGATCATCGCCGCCAACGATCCGGGCAATGCCTATGGCGTGCCCTACATGATGTACACCGTCGGTCTGGGCTACAACCGCGACAAGGTGGCCGAGCGTCTTGGCTCGGAAGAGATCGACAGCTGGTCGGCGCTTTTCGACCCTGCACAGGCGGAAAAGCTGCAAGATTGTGGGATCGCCCTGCTCGACTCGCCCTCCGAGATGACGGCGGCGGCGCTGAACTACCTTGGCCTCGACCCGACCTCGGAAAAGGCCGATGACCTTGAGGCCGCGACCGAGCTGATGAAGGGCGTGCGCCCGTTCATCCGCTATTTCCACTCGTCGCAGTACATCAACGATCTGGCGAATGGCGACATCTGCCTTGCCGTCGGTTACTCGGGCGACATCCTGCAAGCACGTGACCGCGCCGACGAGGCCGGGCAGGGCGTGCGCGTGGCCTACGAGATCCCGAAAGAGGGCGCTCTGGTGGGCTTCGACATGCTGGTGATCCCCTCGGATGCGCCGCATCCGGAGAACGCGCACAAGTTCGTCGATTATTTCCTGCGCCCCGAGGTTTCGGCCGCCATCACCAACTACGTCTACTACGCCAACGCCAACCAGAAGGCGACCGAGCTGGTGGACGAGGCGGTCCGCAACGACCCCGGCATCTACCCGGCGCCCGAGGTCATGGCCAAGATGTACTCGGCCAAGCCGCACAGCCAGCGCTACGACCGTTCGCTGACCCGCGCCTGGACCTCGCTCAAGACCGGACAATGATCGGATCGGCCACCCCCGCCGTGGGGTGGCCTTTGCATTTCTGACAGGGAAAGAAAATGACCGAAGCAACCTCGGCCCGCGCGCTCAAGCCGTGGGAGGATCCGAATGCCAAGCCGTTCTTGCAGATCCGCAACGTCACCAAGAAGTTCGGCGCTTTCACGGCGGTGAACGATGTCTCGCTCGATATCTACCAGGGCGAGTTGTTCTGCCTTCTGGGCGGGTCGGGCTGCGGCAAGTCCACGCTGCTGCGGATGCTGGCGGGGTTCGAGATGCCGACCTCGGGCCAGATCCTGATCGACGGCGAGGATATGTCGGGCGTGCCGCCGCACAAGCGCGACACCAACATGATGTTCCAGTCCTACGCGCTCTTTCCGCATATGAGCGTGGAGAAGAACATCGCCTATGGCCTCAAGCGCGACGGCGTGCCGCGCGCCGAGATCGCGACCCGCGTGACCGAGATGCTCTCGCTCGTACAGCTTGACGGGCTGGCCGCGCGCAAGCCGCACCAGCTTTCGGGCGGTCAGCGTCAGCGCGTGGCGCTGGCGCGCTCGCTGATCAAGCGCCCGAAACTGCTGATGCTCGACGAGCCGCTCGGCGCGCTCGACAAGAAGCTGCGCGAAGAAACGCAGCGCGAACTGATCAAGATCCAGGAAACGCTTGGCGTGACCTTCGTTGTCGTGACCCACGACCAGGAAGAGGCGATGACCCTCTCCTCGCGCCTGGGAGTGATGACCGCCGGGCAGATCGTTCAGATCGGCACGCCGCATGACGTCTATGAATATCCCAACACGCGGTTTGTCGCGGATTTCATCGGCTCGGTGAATATCTTCGAGGGCAAGATCGCCGAGGATGCCGACGATCACGTGGTGATCCGCTCGGGCGATACTGCCAGCGATATCCTCGTGTCGCACGGGATCAGCGGCGTGAAGGGCCAGTCGGTCGCCGTGGCGCTGCGCCCCGAGAAGATCGCGATTGAACGCACCCTGCCTGAAAGCCTGCCCAACCGGCTGGCGGCCACGGTGGATGACGTCTCTTACATGGGGAACCTGTCGGTCTTCCACGTCACCCTGCCGACCGGCAAGCAGGTCAAGGTCAGCCAGACCAACCGCCGCCGCTCGGAGGACGATGCGATCCGCGCGGGCGAGGCGGTGCAGATCGGATGGGACGGCGCGGCAAGCGTCGTGGTGACGGCATGACAGCGCGCGGCCTGTTTGAATGGGTCGGCGCGAAGGGACGGGCCTTCGTGGTCGCGGCGCCCCTTGCGTGGCTCACGCTGTTCTTCCTGCTGCCCTTCGTGGTGCTGGCCAAGATCTCGCTCTCGGAATCGGCCATCGCGCGCCCGCCTTATCTGCCGATCTGGGAATGGGCCGAGGGCGTGCTGAACGTCTCGCTCAACTTCGGCAACTACCTCTTCCTGACCGAAGACCCGCTTTACCTGATGGCCTATCTCGGCTCGCTCAAGATCGCGGCGGCGGCGACGGTGATCACCCTCCTGATCGGCTACCCGATGGCCTATGTCATCGCACGCGCGCCGCAGCATCGCCGGAACATCCTGCTGATGCTGGTCGTGCTGCCGTTCTGGACCTCGTTCCTGCTGCGCGTCTATGCGTGGATCGGTATTCTCAAGGGCAATGGCGTGATCAACAACGTGCTGATGTCGATGGGCGTGATCAATGAGCCTCTGGTGCTGCTGCAGACCGATTTCGCCGTCTATCTGGGCATCGTTTACAGCTACCTGCCCTTCATGATCCTGCCGCTTTACGCGACGCTGGTGAAACTCGACGAGGCGCTGCTGGAAGCCTCGGCCGATCTGGGCGCGCGGCCCTTCGTGACTTTCCTGACGGTGACCCTGCCGCTTTCCGTTCCGGGGATCATCGCGGGCTCGCTTCTGGTCTTCATCCCGGCGGTGGGCGAGTTCGTCATCCCTGCGCTGCTCGGCGGCCCCGATACGCTGATGATCGGCTCGGTGCTGTGGAATGAGTTCTTCTCGAACCGTGACTGGCCGGTGGCTTCGGCGGTGGCGATTGTAATGCTGGTGGTGCTGGTAATGCCCATCGCGATCCTGCAACGCACCCAGTCGGGCAAAGAGGAGGCCAACTGATGCGCCGCTCTTTCAGTCTTCGCCTCTCGGCCTTCCTGGGGTTCGTCTTCCTTTACGCGCCGATCTTGTCGCTGATCATCTTCAGCTTCAACGCATCCAAGCTGGTGACGGTCTGGGGTGGGTTCTCGACCAAGTGGTACGCCGCGCTGCTGCAAGATCAGCAGATCCTCGACGCCGCCTGGGTCAGCCTCAAGGTCGCGCTGATGTCGGCCACCATCGCGACCGTAATCGGCACGCTGGCCTCCTATGCGCTCGCCCGGTTCGGCCGCTTCCCGGCGCGCATGATGCTGAGCGGGGCGGTGACCGCGCCGCTGGTGATGCCCGAGGTAATCATCGGCCTGTCGTTGCTGCTGCTGTTCGTGGCGCTTGAATCGCTGGTTGGCTGGCCCGCCGGGCGCGGGGTGGACACCATCGTGATTGCCCATGCCACCTTTGGCGCGGCCTATGCGACGGTGGTGCTTGGCTCGCGGATGGGTTCGCTCGACCGTTCGCTCGAGGAAGCCGCGCAGGATCTGGGCGCGCGCCCGATCCGGGTCTTCTTCGACGTGACGCTGCCGGCACTGGCGCCCGCGCTGATCTCGGCCTGGCTTCTGGTGTTCACGATCAGCCTTGATGACCTTGTCGTGGCCAGCTTCGTGACCGGGCCGGGCGCCTCGACCCTGCCGATGGTGATCTTCTCGAAAGTGCGTCTTGGGGTCAGCCCCGAGGTGAACGCGCTGGCGACGCTGATCATCGTGTCGATCTCGGCGGTGATCCTGATCGCCGCCTGGCAGATGCAGAAAAGCGAAGCCCAATCGCATTGATCTATCCGGAGCGGGCCGCCCCGCTCCGGTCCTTTCGGAGACATCATGAAGATCGGTATCCTGCAGACCGGCCGCTCGCCCGAAGAGTTGCGCGACGCGTTCGGCGATTATGACAGCTTCTTTCACCGCCTTCTGGCGGGGCGGGGGTTCGAGTTCGAAACCTGGCCCGTGCTTGACGGGGTGTTGCCAAGCGACCCCAATGAGGCCGATGGCTGGCTGATCACCGGCTCGCGCTTTGGCGTTTATGAAGACCACGACTGGATCGCGCCGCTTGAGGCCTTCATCCGCTATTGCTTCGTCAAGGCGGTGCCGATGGTCGGCATCTGTTTCGGCCACCAGATCATCGCGCAGGCGATGGGCGGCCGGGTCGAGAAGTTCGACGGTGGCTGGGCGGTGGGTGCGGCCGATTACGCCACCGAAGACGGCGCAAGCGACAGCCTGCTGGCCTGGCATCAGGATCAGGTCACGGTGAAGCCCCGCGCCGCGCGGGTCATCGCATCGAATGCCTTTTGCGAGAATGCGGCGCTGGCCTATGGCGATCAGGCGCTGACCTTCCAGCCACATCCCGAGTTCACCCCCGAGTTCACCCGCGCCCTGATCGAGGCACGCCGTGCGATCCTGCCCGACGACGTGGCGGATCGGGCGCTAAGCGGTCTGGGCGGGGCGCTGGCCACGGAGAAATACGCTCAGGCGATTGCCGATTTCTTCCAGCGCGATCACACCGGAGCCTGTGGCAGAGTGTCCGAAACGCAGGGCGTCGCTTGATTTAATCAATCGTTTGATTATGATTAGGGCATGACCGATCATGCCCAATCAGCCCCACGCCCCGATGGCACCGCGCTCGCCCTGATCGAGGCGGGCGTCGCGCTGTTCGGCCGTCAGGGCTTTGCCGCCACCTCCACGCGCGAGATCGCCGCCAAGGCGGGCGCCAATGTCGCCTCGATTGCCTATTACTTCGGCAGCAAGAATGGGCTGCGAGAGGCCTGCGCGCGCGAATTCATTCACCGTGTCGGTGGTGTAATGGCCGATCCGCCGCAACTGCCCGACCTGAGCCCGCAGCAGGCCGCCGAAGTTCTGCGTCGCACGATCCGCAAGATGGTGGGCTTTGTTCTGGGCAGTGACGCTGCGCGTGATCTGGTGGCCTTCGCCCTGCGTGAGATCACCGAGGAGACCGAGGCTGCCGATATTATCTACCGCGATCTGATCATGCCGACCCATGCGCGGATCTGCGCGCTCTGGGGTCTCGCCAGCGGTCAGCCCGCCGAATCCGAGGCCGTGCGCCTGCGCGTTTTCAGCTTCATCGGGCAGGTGCTCTATTTCCGCCTTGCCGGCCCCGTTGTCACACGCCGCATGGGCTGGCAGGGCTATGGCCCCGAGGCTGTCGACCAGGTCGCCGATATGATCGTCGGGAATTTCAACGCCATGCTGCGCGAAACCGAAGGGAATTGACGATGGACATCTGCTCGGTCCCGATCCTCTCGGCGCTGATCGGCGCCTGTGCGGCAGCCAGCCCGCTTGGCACAGGTTATGTCGAGGGCGACTACGTTCTGCTGGCGCCAATTGCTACGGCGCAGGTCGAAAGCCTGGAGGTGACGCGGGGCGAGCGTTTCGCGGCGGGTGAAGTTCTGGTCCGGCAAGAGCGGCGCGATGCCGAATTGTCGGTCGCGCGGGCCGCGGCCACGCTGGCTCAGGCGGAAAGCCAGTTGAGCAACCTGCGCTTGGGCCGCCGCCCGGAAGAGATCCTGGTGATCGAGGCCTCGCTGGCCTCGGCCACGGCGCAACTGGCCGAGTTCGAGCGCCAGCTTGCGCGGTTGAGCACGCTTGCAGCCCGTGGCGCCGCGAGCGAGGCACAGCGCGAGGATGCGGAAACCGCGGTTTCGGTCGCCCGCGCCAGTGTTGCGCAGATCGAGGCCAATCTGGCCGTGGCGCGCCTGCCCGCCCGCCCCGAGGAGATCGCCGCGGCCGAGGCGGCGGTGCAAGCCGCGCGCGCCGATCTCGACAAGGCGGTCTGGACGTTGGCCAAACGCGATCTGACCGCCCCGGCGGATGGCGTCGTCTCGGATATTCTGCGAATGCCGGGCGAGATGGCTGGCCCTTCGGCGCCGGTCCTGTCGCTCTTGCCCGATGGCGCGGTCAAGCTGCGCCTCTATGTTCCCGAAGGCGAGATCGCCGCGCTGTCCACCGGCATGCGCCTTGCCGTGCAGTGCGATGGTTGCGCCGAGGGGCTGAGCGCCCGGATCAGCTATATCGCCGATGGCCCCGAGTTCACCCCGCCGGTGATCTACTCTCTGCAAAGCCGCCAGAAGCTCGTCTATCTGGTGGAGGCCCTGCCCGAGGGCGAGGCAAGCCTCAAGCCCGGGCAGATCGTCGATGTCTCGCTGGTCGGGGACGCGAAATGACCGGCGAACCCGCCATTGCCGTGACCGGTCTGGTCAAGCGCTTTGGCGAGCGCACCGTGGTGGATCACGTCTCGATCGAGGTCGCGCGGGGCGAGATCGTGGGCTTTCTGGGGCCGAACGGCTCGGGCAAGACCACGACGATCCGGATGATGTGCGGCCTGCTGACGCCCGATGAGGGCGAGGGCCGCGTGTTGGGCCATGACATCTTGCACGATCAGCGCGCCATCAAGCGCGAGGTCGGCTATATGACGCAGAGGTTCAGCTTCTACGAAGACCTGACCATTGAAGAGAACCTGCAATTCGTCGCGGGCGTGTTCGACCTGCCGCGCGAGGCGGTGGCCTCGACCCTTGCCGATCTGGGCCTGACCAGCCGCAAGGGGCAGTTGGCCGGTTCGCTCTCGGGCGGGTGGAAGCAGCGGCTGGCGCTGGCAGCCTGCATCATGCACCGCCCCAAGCTCCTCATGCTGGACGAACCCACCGCCGGGGTCGATCCGAAAGCCCGGCGCGAGTTCTGGGACGAGATTCACCAGCGCGCCGCCGAAGGGCTGACCGTCCTTGTCTCGACCCATTACATGGACGAGGCCGAGCGTTGCCACCGCATCAATTACATCTCCTATGGCAAGCTGATCACCCAGGGCACCGTGGCCGAGGTGGTGCGCGACGCGGGCCTGACTACGATGGTGCTCGAAGGCCCCCGCATCGCCGAGGCGCAGCGCATGTTGCGCAGCATGCGCGGGGTCGAGCAGGTCGCGCCCTATGGCAACAGCCTGCATGTCATCGGCCGCGACGGCCCTGCCGTGCGCAAGGCCGCCCAGACTGCCGCCGAGGCCACGCAGTCGAAACTGCTCGAGGCCGAGACGAGCCTTGAGGATGTCTTCATCCAGCTGATGGGTGCATCGCAGGATAATATGCAATGAGCACGTTCTTCTCCTGGCAGCGGCTGCGCACGATCATCCGCAAGGAATCGATCCAGATGCGGCGTGATCGGATCACTTTCGCGATGATGCTGGGTGTGCCGCTGATGCAGCTGATGCTGTTCGGCTTTGCCATCAACAACGATCCCAAGGATCTGCCAGCCGCGCTCGTCGTTCCGGTGCAGGACCGCTACAGCCGCGCCATGGTCACGGCGCTTGAGCTGACGGGCTATTATCGCTTCACCCACCCTGCCGCCACGGCCGCCGAGGCCGAGGCGCTGATCGCGGCGGGCGATGTCAGCTTTGTCGTCACCATGCCGTCGGATTTCGGCCGCCGGTTCGAGCGCGGCGAGCATCCGCAGATCCTGATCGAGGCCGATGCGACCGACCCCGCCGTGGCCTCGGGCGCGATCAACACCATCGGCACCGTCGCCAACGAGGCGCTCTTGCGCGAGGCCCGCACCGAGGCCGCCATGGCCGAGAACCAGGCGACCAAGGTCGATGTGGTCATCCACCGCCGCTACAACCCCGAGGGGTTGACGCAATACAATATCGTACCCGGCCTTCTGGGCGTGATTTTGCAGATGACCATGGTGATGATGACCGCCATGGCCCTGACGCGCGAGACCGAGCGCGGCACGATGGAGAACCTGCTTTCGATGCCGGTGACTCCGATCGAGATCATGCTGGGCAAGGTACTGCCCTTCTTCGTGGTGGGGGCGGTGCAGGTGGTGGTGGTTCTCGTCGCCGCGCGCCTTATCTTCGGCGTGCCCTTCGCGGGCAGCATTTGGTTGCTTCTGCTTGGCGTCTTCGTCTTCGTGATGGCGCTGGTTGTGCTGGGCTATGTGTTCTCGACGCTTGCGCGCACGCAGATGCAGGCGATGCAGCTGACGTTCTTCTACTTCCTGCCGTCGATCCTGCTGTCGGGCTTCATGTTTCCCTTCAGCGGGATGCCCACCTGGGCGCGCTGGATCGGTGAGACCCTGCCGCTGACGCATTTCCTGCGGCTGATCCGGGGCGTTATGCTCAAAGGCGCTGATCTGGCGGCCATTGCCTCGCCGCTCCTGGCGCTGACCGGCTTTGCCATCGGCTTTACCCTGCTGGCGCTGAGCCGGTTCCGCCAGACGCTGGACTGACCCGCCTTAGCGGATCATCAGCACCGGCACCTTGCACGAGCGCACCATCGCCGTCGAGGTCGAGCCAATGATCAGGTTGCGGATCCGCGAATGGCCATACGCGCCCATCACCAGCATGTCGAAGCCCTCGTCATCGACCAGCTTGCCAAGCGCGGTATCGGGCTGGCCGGATACGACGCGGGTCTGCGCCTCGATCCCCGCCGCGCGCAGCAGTGCCGCCGCATTGGCTAGACCCTTCTCGATGGCGGGC
This sequence comes from Sedimentimonas flavescens, assembly GCF_025154035.1. Taxonomy (NCBI): domain Bacteria; kingdom Pseudomonadati; phylum Pseudomonadota; class Alphaproteobacteria; order Rhodobacterales; genus Sedimentimonas; species Sedimentimonas flavescens. The sequence continues at coordinate 142,272 of NZ_JAOALJ010000003.1, forward strand.
GTGGCGCTGCCCACGGTAACCACGGTCACATCCAGCCCCGCGCAAAGCGGCGAGCGCGCCAGATGATCCACCGCCTTCATCGCCGAGGTGCCGCCATCATAGGCCACCAGCACCTTCTGGATCGGCTTGAACGCGCGCGAGGCCACGAGCACCGGCCGCGACGCCGTGCGCACGAGCCGCTCCATGTTCGAGCCCAGATGGTCGATGGCGAAATCCGCCGCCTCGCCGCGCTTGCCGATCAGGATCAGGCGGGCGTCGCCCTCGCGCTCACTCAGCGATTCGACCAGATCGCCATTGCGCAACTGGACCGAGACATCCTCGACACCCGCGCTGCGCACCATCTCTTGCGCGTCCTCAAGGATCGCGCGTCCGCGATGCGCAACCAGTTTGGCGCGCTGTTCATCGAGCGAGGCAAGTTCTGACATCAGCGCCGAGCGCGCGCCGAGCTTGATCTGGCCCGACAGGTCGGTGTTTTGCGGCGCATCGCGGCGGCCCAGAACGTGCAGGATTTCAACCCCGCAGCCCAGACGTTCGGCCGCCCAGGCGGCATGTTCGCAGACGCTGGCCGAGTAGATCGAGCCGTCCACGAAAGCGATGATCTTTTCCGTCATGGGGCTGCTCCTTAGTGCGCCATAAGCTTGTCGGCCGCGCCGGGTTTATCGTGAATCGCCAGCTTGTCCAGAATGGTTTCAGAGGCCTCGTTCAGACCCGTTACCTCTACTTCGGCACCATCGCGGCGGAATTTCAAGACCGCCATATCAAGCGCCTGCACCGACGAGATATCCCAGATATGCGCGCGGCTGACGTCGATGGTCACGCGCTCCAGCGCCTCGCGGAAATCGAAGGCGCGCATGAACTCCTCGACCGAGGCGTAGAACATCTGGCCCTCGATGTGATAGGTGCGATGGCGCCCGTCGGGTGTGACGCTTGAGGTCACGCGAAAGAGCTGCGCGATCTTGGCGGCGAAGAAAATCCCCGACAAAAGCACGCCCACCAGCACGCCGATGCCAAGGTTATGCGTCCAGACCACGGTCACCACCGTGGCCAGCATCACAACAGACGAGCTTCGCGGATGGGTTTTGAGTTGCCCGATCGACGACCAGGAGAAGGTGCCAACCGAGACCATGATCATGATCGCCACCAGCGCGGGCATCGGGATCTGGCTGACCCACTCGCCAAGTACCACGCAAAAGACCAAGAGCATGACGCCTGCGGTAAAGGTCGAAAGCCGCCCGCGGCCGCCCGATTTCACGTTGATCATCGACTGGCCGATCATGGCGCAGCCCGCCATGCCGCCGATGAAACCGGTGCCGAAGTTGGCAAGGCCCTGTCCGATGCACTCCATGTTCCGGTCCGAGGGCGTGTCGGTCAGATCGTCCACCAGGTTCTGCGTCATCAGGCTTTCGAGCAGACCCACGACCGCGACGGCGACCGAATAGGGGAAGATGATCCGCAACGTCTCGAAGTTCAGCGGCACATCGGGCAGCAGGAACATCGGCAGCGTGTCGGGCAGCGCGCCCATGTCGCCCACGGTGCGAACGTCCCAACCAAAGGCAATCGCGCAGATCGTCAGCACGACGATGGCCACCAGCGGCGAGGGCACGGCGCGCGTCAGGCGCGGGAAGAGGTAGATGATCGCCAGCGCCGCCACGACCAGCGGATAGGTCAGGACGGGGACGTTGCGCGGGTCCAATTCGGGCAGTTGCGCCATGAAGATCAGGATGGCGAGCGCATTCACGAACCCCGTCATCACCGATTTCGAGACGTATTTCATCACGAAACCAAGCCGCAGCAGACCCGCTCCGACTTGGAGGATGCCGGTCAGGATCGTCGCGGCCAGCAGGTATTCCAGCCCGTGATCGCGCACCAGCGTGACCATCAGCACCGCCGTTGCCGCCGTCGCCGCCGAGATCATCCCGGGCCGCCCGCCGGTGATCGCGGTGATCACGGCAATCGAGAAGCTGGCGTAAAGACCCACTTTCGGGTCAACGCCCGCGATGATCGAAAAGGCGATGGCCTCGGGGATCAGTGCCAGCGCCACGACTAGGCCCGAAAGCACGTCGGCGCGGATGTTCGAGGTCCATTGGCGGCGGTAGGTGTCGATGGAAAAGCCCAAATTCTGTCCCTTGCCGTTTCCCGGGGAAACGGTCTGCATCTCTGTCCTGTCAGGTTGACCGGCCGGGGGAGGCGGGGCCGGAGGTTCGCGCCCCGCTTACCCTTTGAGGCGCCAAAAGCCAAGCCAGCAAGCAAAAAGGGCCGGAGAACCGGCCCTCTTGGGTCTTTGGTGTCTCAGACGAAGCGGTTCCAGAGGTTCTCAAGCCGCTCTTGCCGACCCGAGCGGGGCTGTGGGTTGATCCCTTCGGCGCGCACGCGGGCCTCGATACTTGCCAGGTCCGAGGAGAGCAGCGCACGGTTTTCCGGTGTGTCCCACCCGGCGTAGCGGGCCTGACGGTTGGCCTCGAGCCCGCCGTCTTCCAAGAGCGCCGCTGCGGCCTTCAATGCCCGCGCGCAGACATCCATTGCGCCCACATGCGCGAGGATCAGATCCTCGGGGTCGAGCGACTGGCGGCGGATCTTGGCGTCGAAATTCGTGCCGCCGGTGGTGTAGCCGCCCGCGCGGAGGATCTCGTAATAGGCGCGGGCCATCTCGGGCACCGAATCCGGGAACTGGTCGGTATCCCAGCCCGACTGGTAATCGTTGCGGTTCATGTCGATGGAGCCGAAGATCCCAAGGCTCGCCGCCAGCGCGATCTCATGCTCGAAGCTGTGACCGGCAAGGATGGCGTGGCCCTGCTCGATATTCACCTTCACCTCGTTCTCAAGGCCAAAGCGCTTGAGGAAGCCGTAAACGGTGGCGACGTCATAATCGTATTGGTGTTTGGAGGGCTCTTGCGGCTTCGGCTCGATCAGGATCGCGCCCTTGAAGCCTATCTTGTGCTTGTAATCGACGACCATGCTCAGGAAGCGGCCCATCTGTTCGCTTTCGCGCGCCAGATCGGTGTTGAGCAGCGTCTCATACCCCTCGCGCCCGCCCCACAGGACGTAGTTTTCCCCGCCAAGGCGCTGTGTCGCATCCATGCAGGTTTTCACGGTCGCCGCCGACCAGGCGAAAACCTCGGGGTCGGGGTTCGTGGCTGCACCCGACATGAAGCGGCGGTTCGAGAAGAGATTGGCCGTGCCCCAGAGCAGGCGGGCTTTCGAGCCCTCCATCTTGGTGCCGATGTAATCGACGATTTCCTCAAGATTGCGGGTGTTCTCGGCGAAATCCGCGCCTTCGGGGCGCACGTCGGCGTCGTGGAAGCAAAAGAAGGGCGCTTGCAGGATGTCGAACATCTCGAACGCCACATCGGCCTTCATCCTGGCCAGCGCCATCGAATCTCCAAACCAGGGCCGCTCGAAGGTCTGACCGCCGAACGGATCGCCGCCCGGCCAGGCAAAGCTGTGCCAGTAGGCGACGGCAAAGCGCAGGTGATCCTCCATGCGCTTGCCCGCAAGCATCTCGTCGGGGTTGTAGTGGTGGAAGGCGAATTCGTTGTCGCTTTCAGCGCCCTCGAAGCGGATCTGGGGGATGCCCTTGAAAAAATCAGTCATGTCAGTCCTCGGATTGCGGCTGCGGCCCGGCGGTAGCGGGCGTGGCCTTCGTCAAATGCGTCGCTGAGGGCCAAAACAGGCTCTATTACAGCGGAAATTGTGGGTTGCGTGGCGATCTCGGCGCCTGCGCCGGTGGCGGCCATCAGGGCAAGGCGCGCGGCCCCGAAGGCGCCACCGAAGTCGCCGGCGACGGGAAGGCTGAGCGGCGTGCCAAGCGCGGTCGCAATCGCTTGACACCAGTAGCGCGAACGCGATCCGCCCCCGACGGCCAGCAGGCTTTCGATCTTGGTGCCCGTTGCGGCAAGCGCATCGCGGCAATCACGGATCGCGTAGGTCACGCCCTCCAGAACGGCGCGGGTGGCGGCGGAGCGGTCGGTCGTATGCTCAAGCCCCATGAAAGCGCCCCGGATGGCGGCGTCGTTCAGCGGCGTGCGCTCACCCCCCAGATAGGGCAGGAACAGGGTCTTTTCAGGCGCAATCAGCCCGCCCAGATCGGCGGTCAGGTCCGAGGCCGCGCTGCCCGCCAGCCGCGCGAACCAGTTGAGCGCATCGGTGGCCGCGAGGATCACCCCCATCTGGTGCCAGGTGCCCGGCAGGGCGTGGCAAAAGGTATGCACGGCGGTCGCCGGATCGGGCTGATAGCCGTCATTGGCCGCGAACAGCACGCCCGAAGTGCCAAGGCTGACAAAGGCCTGACCGGCCTTGACCACGCCCACCCCGATGCCCGAGGCGGCATTATCCCCGCCGCCGCCAGCGACAACGACGCCCCTGGGAATCCCGAAACGCTCGGCCAATTCAGGGCGCAGGATACCTGACACGTCCGAGCCCTCGACCAGTCGGGGCATCTGGGCGCGACGCATCCCGGTCTTGGCCAGAAGCGCGTCGGACCAGTCGCGGCGACCGGTATCGAACCAGCTGGTTCCGGCAGCATCTGACATTTCTGCCACGTGTTCGCCCGTCAGCCAAAGGCGCAGGTAGTCCTTGGGCAGCAGCACCCGCGCCACTTGCGCGAAAATCGCGGGCTCATGCCGCGCGACCCAGACGAGTTTCGGCGCGGTGAAGCCGGGAAAGACGATATTGCCGGTGATCGCGCGGAAATCTGGGTCTTCGTCGAGCACCCGGGCCTCGGCATGGGCGCGGGTGTCGTTCCACAGGATGCAGGGGCGCAGCACGTCGTCGGCGGCATCGAGCAGCGTCGCACCATGCATCTGCCCCGAGAGACCAATCCCCCGCAGCGCACCAAGGCCGTGGGGGGCAAGCTGGCCCAGAACCGACTCGGCCGCGCCGATCCAATCCGTTGGCATTTGCTCGGACCAGCCATCATGCGGGCGCTTGACGGACAGGGGGGCCGAGGCTTCGGCCACCACCTTTTGCGCATCGTCGATCAGGATACCCTTCAGCCCCGATGTGCCCAGATCGAGACCCAGATACATCAGCCAGCCGCCTCTTCGGGCTTCTTGCCAAGGATGATCATGCCAAGGATGTCCTCGTCCGTGACCTCATTGACGTTGACCGTGCCGACAAGCTGGCCGTTCTTCATCACCGAGGCGCGGTCGCACAGCTTCATGACGTTGTGAATGTCATGCTCGATCAGGAAGATGCCAAGGCCCTGGGCCTTCAGTTCCTGGATCAGCTCGGCCACCATCTGGGTTTCGTGGGGGCCAAGCGCGGCGGTCGGTTCGTCCATGATCAGGATCTTGGCATTGAAATAGACCGCCCGCGCGATGGCCACCGATTGCCGCTGACCGCCCGAAAGCGCCTTCACCGGCTCTTTGAACTTGCGGAAGTTCGGGTTCAGGCGGCCCATGATCTTGCGCGTCTCGGCCTCCATCTGGGCGTCATCGACAAAGCCCATGGGCGTGACCAACTCGCGCCCCAGAAACAGGTTCGAGGCCGCATCGAGGTTATCGGCCAGCGCAAGCGTCTGGTAGATCGTCTCGATATTGTATTTGCGGGCATCGCGCGGGTTGTGGATCTCGGCCTTCTCGCCATTGATCCGGATCTCGCCCGCATCCATCTGATAGGCGCCCGAAAGGCACTTGATCAGGGTCGATTTGCCCGCGCCATTGTGGCCAAGCAGGCCCACGACCTCGCCGGGGTAAAGATCGACGGTGACGTGATCGACCGCCTTGATGCCGCCGAATGCGATCGAGATGTCGCGCAGCTCGACCAGAGGGGTTCCACGATTGGTCATACCTTTTCCCCCGTGCGTTTGCGGTATTGGATGTCGATCCAGACGGCGAGAACGAGAACCGCGCCGACCACGATATTCTGGAAGGGGGCGTCCACGTTCACCATGGCCATGCCCGATTGCAGGCTTTGCATGATGACTGCCCCAAGGATGGCGCCGTAGATCGTGCCGATCCCGCCGGCCAGTGCCGTGCCGCCGATGACCGCCGCCGCGATCACGCGCAGCTCGTCGAGCGTGCCGATGTCATTGGCGTGGTTGGACAGGCGCGCCTGCGCTACCACCGCCGACAGACCGCACAAAAAGCCCATCAACGCGAAGACCTTGACCGTCAGCAGGCGGGTGTTGATACCCGACAGCTCGGCCGCGTCGGGGTTGCCGCCGGCGGCGAAAATGTAGCGCCCCAAGCGGGTGCGCCGGGCGATGACGGTCATGCCGATGGCGACGATCACCAGGATCAGCACCGAGATCGGCATGCCGTAGGCGGCGCTGAAGCCCTCGGGCATCACCTCGCCACGCTCGGCGAACATGCGCTTGAGCCGACCGATCGGCATTTCATAGGCGTTGTAGGTCGCGATCAGGCCCATGATGGCGGCGACGGCAATGCCCATCATCGTCACCTCGGCCCAGATCGGCTTGACCGGGAATTCATGCTGGATGCGTGCCGCGCGGGCGCGCCACAGGGCCCAGACCGCCCCGGCCGAGAACAGCACGCCAAGCGCCCAGGATACGGTCGTGCCAAGCGTGCCCTCGATCCCGCCGAACAGCATGAAGTGCTGATCGAGCGGCCCCAGTGTCTGGCCGTCCGACATATACCAGCCGAAGTTGCGCCAGATCAGCAGCCCGCCAAGGGTCACGATGAAGGCCGGAACGCGCTGATAGCCTACCAGCCAGCCGTTCAGCGCACCGATCAGCGTGCCGGTTGCGAGGCCCGCGACGATGGTGATCGGCGCGGTCAGCGGATGGCCGATCCCAAGCCCCAGCGTCTGCGGCAAGATCCAGACCTGAGACACGCCCATCACCGCCGAGCACATGGCCAGCACCGCGCCCACCGACAGGTCGATGTGGCGCATGACGATGACGAACACCATCCCGGTTGCCATGATCGCGACCGAGACGGTCTGGATCGACAGGTTGAAGATGTTTCGCGCGGTCAGAAAGCGACCGTCGGTCTTGATGTCAAAGGCAAGGCAGATCAGGGCGAAGACAACGATCATGCCCAACAGGCGGGTGTCGATCTCGAGCGCCTTGAAGAATGACGTTTTCTTAACGCCAGAGGGCGTTGCAGCATCGGTCATGGATTTGTTCCGTGGAGAGGGCCGCGTCATGGCGCAGCCGTTATGAAGGGGGGCGCCCTGTGGCGCCCCGGTTCAAATCAGTTGCAGGGGGCGGGGCCGCCCGAGACGCCCTGGCAGAGCGCGTCCTTGGCGATCCAGCCGGCATCGACCACGGCGGACAGGTTGTCCTTGGTGATCGGCATGGGCGCGAGGAACTTGGCGGTCATGGTGGTGCCCGCAGGCGAGGTCCACTCCATCGCGCCGTCGACGGCCTTCATGTCGGCACCACCGGCCAGCGCGACGGCGATCTCGCCCGCGGCCTTGCCCAGTTCGCGTGCATCTTTCCAGACCGAGACGGTCTGCGTGCCCTTGGCCACCCGGTTCAGAGCGGCGTGGTCGCCATCCTGACCCGAAACCGGCACGACCATGCCCTGCGCGGTCAGTGCGGACACCGCGCCACCGGCGGTGCCGTCGTTCGAGGCCACGACCGCATCGACCTTGTTGTCGTTCGCGGTCAGGATCTGCTCCATGTTGCGCTGCGCGTTCGCCGGCAGCCAGCCATCGGTATAGGCCTCGCCGACGATGGTGATGTCGCCCGCGTCGATCGCGGCTTGCAGCACCTCTTGCTGACCGCCGCGCAGGAAGTCCGCGTTCGGGTCGGTGGGCGAGCCCTTGATCATCACGTAATTGCCCTTGGGCGCGGCCTCCAGAACGGCGCGGGCCTGCATCCGGCCAACCTCGACGTTGTCGAAGGTCAGATAGAAGGCGCGCGGGTCTTCGATCAGGCGGTCATAGGCGATGACCGGGATGCCCTCGTCGGCGGCGGCCTGCACGGCCGGGCCGATGGCGGCGGTATCCTGCGCCAGAACGATCAGCGCATTCACGCCCTGCGCCATCAGCGCCTCGATGTCGGAAAGCTGCTTGGCCGAGGACGATTGCGCATCGGCCGAAATGTACTTGGCGCCGGCCGCCTCGAGGGCGCCCTTGATCGCGGCTTCGTCGGTCTTCCAGCGCTCTTCCTGGAAGTTCGACCAGGAAACACCGACGGTCATCTCGGCGAATGCCGAGGTTGAAAGGCCTGCCGAAAGCGCCACGGCGGCCACGAGAATCTTGTGCATTATTTCCTCCCTTATCGGCCCAAAGGCCCACCCGGCAGATTCGCCAGCGTGGACTCAAGGATGTCGATAATAAATTTAGTTGTCAAAATAAAAATAACAGGAGAGACTGGAAATGAGTAAGAACATTGCTGATTTGCGCTGCGATGCGGCATATTATGAGGCAAATTCCGGCTGCATCCGCAGTATTTAGTTAGTGGATCGAATGAAAATGGCGCAGATACGAACGATTCCTCAGTCCGCGCAGCCCAAGAAAGGCTGTGGGCCGTTGATCGACCCGCTCTCGGATCCCTCGCGCCCGCTGCGCCAGCAGATATTCGAGCGCGTCCGCGCCGTCGGCCAGATCGCGCGGGTGCAACTGTCCAAGGAACTGGGAATCAGCCCGGCCTCGGTCACGACCATCACCTCGGAACTGATCGAGACGGGAATTCTCGAAGAGGTCCAGACGCTGCGCGACGCTGAAAGCTCGCGCGGGCGTCCGGCGGTGGCTCTGGGTGTTCGCAGCGGGACGCGTCATGTGGTGGGGATCAAGCTTTCCGATCGCGAACACACCGCCGTTCTGGTCGACTTCGCGGGGAACCTGATCGCGGGCGAGGCCATCGAGCGCACACCCGACGCGATGGAGCTTGACGCCCTGCTCAATGCCGCGGCCGAGCTTTTGTCGCGGGTCTGCGCCAAGGGCGGGGTCGAGCCGCATACGATCAGCGCCCTCGGTCTGGGGGTTCCGGGGTTCGTCGATTCCGAGAAAGGCATCGTTCACTGGTCCCCCGTTCTGACCGAGCGGCATATCGATCTTGCCGCCGCGCTGCGCGCGCGCCTTGCCGTGCCGGTGGTGGTCGATAATGACGCCAATCTGGTGACCCTTGCCGAGCTGTGGTTCGGCGCCGGGCGCGCGCTTTCGGACTTCGCGGTGGTCACGATCGAGCATGGCGTCGGCATGGGCTACGTGATCAACCATCGCATCTATCGCGGCGCGCGCGGGATGGGGATGGAGCTCGGTCATACCAAGGTGCAGCTTGACGGGGCGCTGTGCCGCTGCGGTCAGCGCGGCTGCCTTGAGGCATACGTCGCCGATTACGCGCTGGTGCGCGAGGCGCGCACGGCGTTGAACCTGACCCACAAGGAAACGCAGTCAGTCGCCACGCTGCTCGAAAGCCTTTATGCCCACGCCAAGGGCGGCAATTCGGCGGCGCGTTCGATCTTTCGGCGGGCAGGAAGGTATCTCGCGCTTGGGCTGTCGAACGTGGTCAACCTGTTCGACCCGCAACTGATCATCCTGTCGGGCGAGCGGATGCGCTACGATTACCTCTACGCCAAGGAGACGATGGCCGAGATGCAGGAGCTTAGTCTCGATACCGGGCGCGACATTCCGAATATCGAGATCCATGCCTGGGGCGATCTGCTCTGGGCGCATGGGGCGGCCGCGCTCGCGCTGCATGATGTGACCGAGCGGTTGCTGGGCAGCAGCCGGGAAATGGCCGCGCAATGAGATGGGCTCTTGCGGTTCTGATCGCATTTCCTGCCAGTGCAGAGCCTGTGTTTGTGGATGATGCGGCGGGTTTACCGCTGGCCCATGTCTATTCCGGCGGGTGGGAGCATTTCGTCGGCGGCGGTGTCGCGGTTTTCGATTGCAATGGCGATGCGCGGCCAGAACTTTTCGCGGCCGGGGGCGAGGGGGCCGCGCATCTCTTTATCAACCGCTCCGAAACTGGCGGCGCGCTGCGCTTCGATCTTGGCGCGATCCCCGAACTGACCCACGTGACCGGTGCCTATCCGCTTGATATCGACAGCGACGGCAATCTGGATCTGGCGGTGCTGCGCGTGGGGGCGAATGTGCTCTTGCGCGGGGAAGGCGACTGTCGCTTCACGGACGCGACCGCGACCTGGGGCCTGCCCGTCAGCGACGACTGGACGACCTCGTTCACCGCGACATGGGAGGAAGGGCGCGACTGGCCGACGCTGTTCTTTGGCAATTACGTCGATCGCCACGATCCCGAAGGCCCGTTCGAGGCCTGCGACGACAGCCTGCTTGTTCGCCTGAATCCGCCAAATCTTGCTGAAACAGAGACGATTTCACCGGGATACTGCGCGCTTTCCGCCCTTTTCACTGATTGGCGGCGGAACGGGGAACGCGAGCTGCGCATCTCGAACGACCGGCACTACTACGTGCGCGGCGGCTATGAGCAGATGTTCCGCCTCAATCCCCTGCGTGAGCGCGAGGGCTGGCCGCAAATCTCGCTTTGGGGGATGGGAATCGCCAGCCGGGATATCACTGGTGACGGCTTGCCCGAGGTCATGATGACTTCAATGGGCGACCAGCTTTTGCAGATCAATCGCGGGGCCAGCTTCGAAAATGCGCCCTATGCGCTTGGCACCTATGCGCAGCGCCCGTTTCTGGGCGATGACGGGCGCCCCTCGACCGGGTGGCACGCCGAGTTCGGCGATGTGGATAACGATGGCGATGCGGATCTGTTCATCGCCAAGGGCAATGTAGATCAGATGCCGTCGAATGCGATCCACGATCCGAACAACCTGCTGATCCAACAGCCTGATGGCACGTTTGTCGAATACGCCGACAAGGCCGGGATCGCCACGGCCGAGCGATCCCGTGGCGCGGCGATGGCGGATCTGAACCTGGACGGGCGGCTGGATCTGGTGGTGATGAACCGACGCGCGCCGATGGAGCTATGGCGCAACGCAACCGAAAATGACTCAAATTGGGCTGAAATAGAGCCTATTATAACCAGATCCAACCGCCGCGCGGTGGGGTCGTGGGTCGAATTGCGCGCGAACGGGAAGGTGCAGGCGCAAGAGGTCACTGTCGGCGGTGGCCATGCGGGCGGCGCGGCCGTGCCGCTGCATTTCGGTTTGGGGAGCGCGCATGAGGCGGAGGTGCGCGTGATCTGGCCCGATGGCTCCGTCAGCGAGTGGCAGCCGGTCGAGATCAACGGCTGCACGCGGATCGCCAAGACGCCTTAACGCTCCACCGGCAGCCCGCTTGGCACGCTTTCAGGAATGCCGAGGCGTCCGGCGATTGCCTCCGGGTCGGTCAGGCTTTCCAGAAAGGCGACGATCGCGCTGACCTCATCGGCGCTTAGGGCGATGCCCGGGCCAGCGGCGGCCGCGATTTCGGCCCGAGCGGCGGCGTCATCCAAGATCGCCCAAACGTACTTGCTCACCGACAGCTCGGGCAGCAGGGCCTGCGATTGGTAGCGCGCCAGTCCCTCGGCGCGGGCGGCATGGTCGGTGACGAAGGATGCAAGATCGCGATGCCCGCCCGCATGGCCCCAAGGGCCGGTGCGGGCCACGTTGCGCAGCGAGGGCGTGCGGAAGGCAAAACGGTCTTCGGCCCTGTTGGTGACGCGGGCACGGCCCTCATCGCGCGAATGGGACTCGAAGCGTTCGGCCTTGCCGGGGCCAAGCTGCGGGGCGGCCATGGCGTGGAACTGGTGATCTGTCAGGAAGGGTCCGCTGTGGCACTCGGCGCAGCCCGCGGCTCCGTAGAACAATTCGGCCCCGGCCGCGGCCGCGGGTGACAGCGGGGTCTCACCGCGCAGGGCGGCATCGAAGGGACTCGTGTCCGATCGCCACTCGAACGCGACGAAGGCGGCAATGGCGTTCGAAATATCGGTGAAGTCGAGCGCACGGCCTGCGGCAATTTCGGGATAAACAGACTCGAATCTGGCCTGATACGCCGGAATTGCCGCCACGCGCGCCGCGATCCGATCCCACGCTCCGCCTTCTCCGGTGATCCGGCCCGAGCGCACGGCCTTGGCGATCTCATTCTCGCTATAGTGCCCGGCCATCTCATCGGGCGACAGCACCGGGAACATCGTCTGCGCCGAGAGGATCGAGACGAAACCCGTCACCATCTCATCTTCCATCGGGGTGCGCAGGCCCGTCGGTCGGCTCGGGTCGGCCTCGATCCGGCCATCATGGAAAAGGCGGGTGAACTCGGCGGCGCCCAGGTTGAAGAGCGCGGGCGAATTGCGGGGAATGTGCTGCTCGGGGATGTTCGTGTCGGTCACGTGGCGATCTGGCCCGAGCCCAATGGCGCCCTCGCCCAAGCCAAGGCTAAGACCGTCGGAGGTCGCAAAGCGCGGGTGGTGACACGTTGCGCAAGAGATATTGCGGTTTCCTGCCAGAATAGGGTCGAAAAACAGCAACTGCCCCAACTCGGCCTCGGCGCGGTTCACCGGGGCATAATCGGCATCCGTCACGGCACGCGGCAAATCTTGCGCCGCCGCCGTCGTTGCCGCAAGCCACGCTGCGCCAAGCCAAGCCCAGGTCCGCCCTCGCATGATCCCCTCCATGTTCGCGCTAACAGAGCACAGAGCCAACCTTGCCGCAAGTTGCGCTTGGTGGCGACCTGCGCGATGGTGGGCAAAACGGGGGGCCGAGTGCAGGCAGTCACCAAATTCGCGCTAAGCTTCGTGGGACGGATGTTCGACACGAACATCGGCCTGATTTCCGCCGGGGTCGCCTTTTACGCCATGTTGGCGGTGTTTCCGGGGATCTCGGCCACCATCGCGATCTGGAGCGCCTTTGCAGATCCCGGCATCATCCAGTCCTACCTTCAGGTGGCCGATGATTTCATCCCGCCCGAGGCTTTTGCCATCCTGAACGATCAGATCATGGCGCTGATGGTCGGCCCGCGTGCGGCGCTTGGCTGGGGAACCGTGCTGTCGGTGGCCTTCGCGCTGTTCTCGGCCCGGGCCGGGGTGGGGGCGCTGGTGCAGGGGCTGAACGTGATCCACGCGACCAAGCCGCGCAACACGCTGTGGAACTTCCTGATCGGCTATATCATGACGCTGGCGCTGGTGGGCGTCATGCTGGTGGCCATGGCGACGATTGTCATCGTGCCGGTCGCGGTCAATTTCCTGCCCTTCCATGACGCGACCGCCTGGATGCTGTCGGGTCTGCCTTGGGGCGCGATGCTTCTGCTGATGCTGACCGCCTTGGGGATTCTTTACCGCTACGGGCCGAATACCGAGGGGCATCGCGATCCGATCCTGACGGTGGGAGCGGTGCTGGCGACGTTTGTTTGGGGTGTCGCGTCGCTCGGGCTGACCTATTACCTGGCCAACTTCGGCAGCTACAACAGGGTCTATGGCTCGATCGGGGCGGTGATTGCGTTGTTGATGTGGCTCTATCTCAGCGCATTTTCGGTGCTTCTAGGCGCCGCTCTGAATGCGGAGCTGGCCGCGCGGCGACAGGCCCGGCGCAAGCCTGCGCAATGAAAAACCCGCGCCGGTTAAGGGCGCGGGTCAAAGGTTTCCGGCGATATGCCTCAGTAGAAGGCTTGCAGTCCGGTGACGGCGCGGCCCAGGATCAGGGCGTGGACGTCATGCGTGCCTTCATAGGTGTTCACCGTCTCCAGGTTCACCATGTGGCGGATAACCTGGAACTCTTCCGAGATGCCGTTGCCGCCGTGCATGTCGCGGGCGTGACGCGCGATCTCCAGCGCCTTGCCGCAGTTGTTGCGCTTGATAACCGAGATCATCTCGGGCGCGGCATTGGCTTCGTCCAGCAGGCGACCGACGCGCAGGCAAGCCTGCAGGCCGAGGCTGATTTCGGTCAGCATGTTGGCAAGCTTGAGCTGGAAGATCTGGGTCTGTGCCAGCGGCTTGTTGAACTGCTTGCGGTCGAGGCCATACTGGCGCGCGGCGTGCATACAGAACTCGGCCGAGCCCATCACACCCCAGGCGATGCCGTAGCGGGCGCGGTTGAGGCAGCCGAACGGACCCTTGAGCCCCTCGACATTCGGCAGCAGCGCGTCTTCGCCAACTTCCACGTTGTCCATCACGATCTCGCCGGTCACCGAAGCCCGCAGTGAGAGCTTGCCTGCGATCTTCGGTGCCGAGAGACCCTTCATGCCCTTATCGAGCACGAAACCACGGATCTTGCCGCCATGCGCATCCGACTTGGCCCAGACGACGAAGACATCGGCGAAGGGCGCGTTCGAGATCCACATCTTGGTGCCGTTGAGCACATAACCATTCGCCGTCTTCTTGGCGGTGGTCTTCATGCCAGCCGGGTCCGAACCGGCATCGGGCTCGGTCAGGCCGAAGCAGCCGATGTATTCACCCGAGGCGAGCTTGGGCAGATACTTCATGCGCTGCTCTTCGCTGCCATAGGCATAGATCGGATACATCACGAGCGAGCTTTGCACCGACATCATCGAGCGATAGCCCGAATCGACGCGCTCGATTTCCCGCGCAACAAGGCCGTAAGCCACGTAAGAGGCGCCAAGCCCGCCGTACTCCTCGGGGACGGTCACGCCCAGAAGGCCCATCTCACCCATTTCGCGGAAGATCGCCGGGTCGGTTTCTTCGTTGCGATAGGCCGCGATCACGCGCGGTTGCAACTTTTCCTGGGCATAGGCGCGGGCCGCATCGCGCAGCATCCGCTCTTCCTCGTTCAGTTGCAGATCGAGACGGAAGGGGTCTTCCCAGTCGAAGCGAGCGAGATCGGGGGCATCTTTCGGTTTCAGAGCCATCGGGGTCCTCCTTGGCGTTTGATGCTTTATGGGCCTGTTTAAACCCGTATTCCACCGTTATAATCGCCATAATATATGCATAGGACACATACATGACGCTGCCGCGGCGCTACATTCCCTCGGTCTCGCTGCTGGCCGCTTTCGAGGCGGTCTGCCGTCTTGGCTCGACCGCGGCCGCTGCGCGCGAGCTGAGTCTGACGCAGGGCGCGGTCAGCCGGCTGGTCCAGAATCTCGAAGGACAGCTAGGAGTGCAACTGTTTCGACGCGAGGGGCGGCGGCTGAAGCCGACCGAACCCGCGCTGGCCTATGCACGCGACGTGCGCAAGGCGCTGGAGCTGATCGCGCGGGCGTCCCTTGGGCTGCGGGCCAATCCGGGCGGCGGGGTGCTGAGCCTTGCGATCCTGCCCACCTTCGGCACGCGCTGGCTTGCGCCGCGTCTGGGGCAGTTTCTGGCCGAAAACCCGGGCGTGACGCTGAACCTCGGCACGCGCCTGCGGCCCTTCGATTTCGCCTCGGAAACCTTCGATGCCGCCATCCATTTTGGTAACCGCCCCTGGCCCGATGCCGAGCATCTGTCGCTTTTTGACGAGCGCATCATCGCCACCTGCTCGCCCGGCTATCTGGCCGCAAACCCGATGCAGCGGCCCGATGATCTGCTGGACAAGTCTCTGTTGCAGCTGGAATCGCGCCCGAATGCCTGGGGGGCGTGGTTCGCCCATCACGGGCTTGAGGCGCCGCATACGCAGGGCATCATGTTTGACCAGTTCGCGCCAATGATGCAGGCCGCAGCCCATGGTGTCGGCATCGCGCTTCTGCCCGAGTTTCTGGCCCTGCCCGAGATCGACGAGGGGCGGCTGGTGCGCACGCCCGGAGAGATCGTCTCGGGCGTGGGCACCTATTACCTTGTCTGGCCAGCCGATGTGACGCCCTCGCCGCCGCTGGTGGCGTTTCGCGACTGGCTGGCGCGCACGGCCGCTCAGTAGTCCTTCTCGTAGAAGATACCGATGCTGCTGGTGCTGTCAGAGCCCACCGAGCCACGCGCCGTCAGGTTCGGTGTCACGTCGAGGTTCAGGTTCAGCTCGGTCTGGCCGTCCGAGTTGATAGACAAATCGGTATAGAGATTCTCCGACAGGTATTTCCCTGCCCGGAACGAGGCGCCGCCTGTCTCATCGGTGCTGAGGTCGAGATCATCAAGCCCGGTGCCCTCGCGCAGCTTGGACATGACGCCCGCACCACCCTTGCCCGCAAGCGTCGCGACCGCCGAGGCCAGTTGCACCGCCTGCAACGCCGAGAGGTTGGTCAGCCCGCGATTGAACAGCAGCCGCGCAAGGACTTCCTCTTCGGGCAGTTCGGGTGAGGAGGTGATTATCAACTCGGGCTCCGAGGCGTCGCCCACCAGCATCAGGCTGATGGTGTACTCGTCCTGCTTGGTGGTGGCGCGGAACATCAGCCAGGGCTCCAGCGCGCCCTGCATCGCGATCTTGCCCTCGTCGAGGGTGAAGCGCTTGGCCAACACATCGAGCCGCCCGCGCACAAGCGAGAACTCCCCGATCGGAATCATGTTGTTGCTGGTCCCGGTCAGTCGCAGGCTGCCGCCGAGTTCCGCATCAAGCCCGCGGCCGCGCACGAAGATGCGCCGCGGCGCCAGCACGGTCAGGTCAAGCCCGACCCCGCCCGAGCGCGCAGCCTCGGTCGTCTTGCTCGCCAGAACGCCCGCGCGGGCACGGGTGCTGCGAACGGAGGCGGGCTCGGCCACGTGATCGATTTCCGGGATATCCGCGATCCCGGCCAGACCACTTGACGGGATGCGCAGTTCGGTCTCATCGAGCGTCAGCGTGCCACCGACCCGCGCACCGCCCTTGAGCGGGCCAGAAACCGTCACCGGACCGGAAATGCGGGTGTCGTAAAGCTCGGGGTCGCGCAGCCGGGCGGCGTTCAGCTCGACCCGCAGATCGGTCTGGAATGGGCTGGTCAGGCCGATTGCACCTGACACTGACAGCCCGCCGCCGCCCTTGACCGCGGCATCGCCCGACAGGGTCGTGCGCGCGCCCGCCAGATCGGCCCGCAGCACGAGGTTTTCCAGCGTGACGCCGATGGCGGGCGCCACCATGCGTGCGCCATCCACCGTCACGAGGCCCGACAGCGCTGCAAGCGCGGGTTTGCCCTGCATTCGAAGATCGAAGCTGAGCGGCCCCTGAACCGTGCGCGGCGCGATGAAGGCGTTGATCAGCGCGGTTTCCGCGCCACCGCTGATCGCCAGATCCGAGGTGCTGAGGTCCGTGGCCAGCGAGCCGCTGACGGTCGCGCGGCTGTTGCCGGGGCCGGAGGCGTTCAGGTCCAAGAGATAGGCCGAGTTATCGTCAACCACTGTGCCGCCCAGTTGGAGCGGACCGGGGAAGCCGGGCGCCAGCAGCGCGGTATTGGCCAGCCGCGCCGAGAGCGTGATCTTGCGGACCGCATCGGTAATGCTGCCCTCGGCCTCGGCGCTCAGCTGCGGGTTCTCAAGGCGGAATGTTTGCAGATGCAGATGACCGTCGCGTTCTTCAGCGCTCAGATCGATCAGGCTTTGACCCGCCAGAATCCGGTCGATCTCGGGCAGGCCCACGGCCAGCCGGTCGCCCTTGGCTTGAATGCCGATTTGGCGCGCGCCGTTTGTCTCGGTCAGGCTGGCTTCGGCTTGCAAGGTGCCGCGCAAGTTGCCACCGAGCACCGACAGATCACCCATGCGCGCACCGGCACGCAGAACGCTTGCACCGGTATTCAGCGCGCCTGACGCCTGCGCCACGAGCTGCCGCGCGGTTGCGTTGAGCTTGCGCAGGGTGATGCCGTTCTCGTCGCGCAGCGCCGAGACGATGATTTCGGAGCGGCCCTGCAACAGCCCGTCGAGTTGCTCCTGCCCGCTGCGCAGATCGCGGCCCGTGACGCTGGCATTGATGTCGAAAGCACCGCTCAGCAGCGTGTAGCGACCACTCAGCTGACCATCGAGTGCACCACCAAGCGCGCGCCCGGCCAGCGCCGAGAACCGCGCGAGCGAATCGTGGCGAAGCGTCAGGTCGCCCGAGATATCCAGCCCCGAGGCCAGATTGTCGAATTTCATCCGCCCGCCAAGGGCGAGGTCACGGCCGATCACCCGCAGGTTTTGCAGGTTCAGCGCGCCGCCCTTCTGCCAGAAGAAGATGGTCTTGCCGCTGATGAAACTGCCGAACGCCTCTTGCAGGGCGGGGTCGGCCGGGGCGATGCCGCCTGCGGCGAAGCTGATCGTGCCGCCGACCGTGGGGTTTTGTCCATCGGGATGTCCGATCCGGCCCGACCCGCTGAGACGCGTATTGAGGATCTCGCCCTCGCTCCGGCGCAGCTGCATCACCCGCGCGTCGAGCGACCAGCCATCGCTGAGCGCGCTGTCATACTTGAAGCCAAGCGTGCCGCGCCGCACCCAGGTCTTCTTGCCGCCAAGCGGCAAAAGCACTTCCTCGCCGTTGTCGAGGCCGAGGCGGATCGTCAGATCGGCCCGGGCGGGCAGGCCCGAGGGTAGAATGTCCGCCGTGCCTGCGACATCCAGCGCCTCGCTGTCGATCTCCAGCTTGCTCAGGCTCAGCACGCCATCGGCGCCGCGATGCCCCTCGGCCAGAAGGGCGACATTGGCACCGAAGAACTCGCGATACGCTGGCGCCAGAAGGGGCGCGATATCGCCGCTCAGATCGGCGCTGAAACGCTTCTCGGGCGGCGCGTCGGGGGTAGTGGTGACGGTGCTGAGCGCGACCTTCCCGGTCAGACGCGGCTTGCCCTCGGTGCTGAGCGCGAGGTCTGCGGTGAAATTGTCGGTCGGGTCCGAGCCCGAGACCGCCAGCGCGATCGCCGGAGTTCCGGGCAGCCCGAGCAGGGTTGCCGCGATGCCGTCCTTGCCCTCTTCGACCAGCAGGTCGAGATCAAGCTGGCGCGTCGTATTGGCATAGGCTCCGGTCAGCGCGACGATGCCCTTCTGGCCGTCGATGCGCTCGACGCTCAGGCGGGTATTCCCCTCGCCGCCCTCCAGATGCATCTGGCCGCTGAGCTTGACCGTCGCGGCCTGACCCATCAGCGCCTCACCCAGGATCACCTTGTCGGCCTTCAGCGTGCCGATATCGATCGAGACCGGCAGTTCGGGCAGCGCGAAGGAGAAAGGCTTGGCCTCGGGGCTGGCGCCTTCGGCTTCGCCCGTGACGGGCAGGCGCGGCAACTCGATCTCCGCCGCGCTCAACTCCCTGATCTCGAAGCGGCCCGCAAGGATCGCCCTGCGGTTCCATGACATCGCGCCGTCGCGGATCGTCAGCCAGACGCCGTTCTCATCCGCGATACTCAGGGTCTCAAACGTCGCGCGCGACGAAAGCGCACCGGCAAACCCGTCAAGCCGCACAGAGCGCCCCGCGCCCGAGAGGTTATCCTCGATCAGCCCGGTCAGGTAGGAGCGGTCGCGCTCGGTCTGCTCGGCGCTGACGGGTTCGGGCGCAGCGGCCTCTTGCGCGGGGGCGAGAACGGGCCAGAGCGTCAGCAGCAGGAGGGTGAGGGATCTACGCATCAGAAAGCCTGCCCAATGCCGATATAGAGCTGAACGCCCTCTCCGGTGTCGCCCTCGATCGGGGTCGCGACATCGAGACGGATCGGGCCGATGGCGGTCTTGTAGCGCAGCCCAAGACCCGCGCCGGCGTGCCATTCGCCCGAATCGCTGAAGAACTCATCGGCGCTGACGAAACCTCGATCGTAGAAGGCGACGACCCCGATCGAGTCGGTGACACCTGCGCGAAACTCGCCCGAGAACGCCATGAAACGGGTGCCGCCGGTTTCGATCGTGCCGTTCTTCAGCAGCGAGACGCCAAGCGATTCAAAGGGCTGGCCGCGCACCGTGCCGCCCCCGCCCGAATAGAACAGGTAGTTGCGCGGGGTCTGCAGCAGCGTCGGGCCGAATACCGCGCCGATCTGTGCGCGCCCGGCGAGAACGAAACGGCTGTCTTCGCCAAAGCCGCGATAGGTGCGGAAATCGCCCGTCAGCCGCGCGCCCGAGCCGGTAGCGCCCAATCCCTTGAAAGGTGTCAGCGTCACATCGCCGAAATAGCCGCGCGTCGCATCGGTCGCGTTGTCGCGATTGTCCCATTTCAGGCCAAGCGGCAGAGCAATCAGACGATAGCGGAACTCTCCCAGATCGTCTTCGACCTGCGACCACTGATAGGCAATCTCGGCCGAACCCGAAAGGCGCTCGTTGAAGATATGATCGAGGCCGAACCCGGCGGTGAAGTAATCCTCGATATAGTCCTCGGTGTCGCGCCGCCCGATCTCGCTGGTCACGAAGGCGGAGGTGTCGGGGGTGAAGGTCGCGGGGCGGTCAAGCCGCGCACCGAGCGAATAATCCATCCCCGAGGAGGCGGCGCCGATCTGCGCGATCTCTGCGTCGACGCGCAAACGCTCACCGCCGCCGAGCAGGTTACGATGCATCCAGTAGCCGTTCAGGTTGAGCCCGTCGACCGTGGAGTATTCGGCCCCGAACCCCAGGCGACGCGGCTTGTCCTCGACCACGCTGAGCTGCGCGTCGAGCGTATTGTTCGGCCCGATCTGCGCGGCTTCGGTCAGAGCAACCGAGCTGAAAATACCTGTGCGGCGCAGGCGGTTGCGGACCTCGTCAAGCTCGTCGGGGCTGAACCGCTCGCCGCTCGGAAAGCCTGCGATCTCGGCCAGCCGCTCGGGGCGCAGGCGGTCGTAGCCCTCCATCTGCATCTCGCCGAAGGTCAGTTGCGGGCCGGGATCGAGCGTGACGCGCGCGTTCAGCGCCTGTGCGCGGTGGTCGGCGACGATCTTCTGTTCGGCGATGCGCGCCTTTGCGTGGCCGCTATCGCGCCAGCCCTCGATCCCGGCGCGCGCGGCGTCGGAAATCAGGCCGGAGCGTGCGACGCTGCCGGTCGAAAACTCGCCGGGCAGGGCGGTTTTCCGGGTCAGCGGCTCGACCCGCGCCTCGCCGAAGTGGAATTGCGGGCCCGGCGTCACATTGATCGCGACCGAGCGGATCGTTTCGGGGGCGTCCATCGGCGGGATCGCGGCGGCCTCGCGCCCGTCGATCAGGATCGAGATCGTCGGGCCGTAATAGCCCTGATCATAGAGCGCCCCCAGAAGCCGCGCATAATCGGCCCGCGCGGCGGCGAAAATCTCCTGCGCCTCGGTTTTCTTGGCCGAATAGGCATCGCGCGAGAGCGAGGCACCGCGCAGCAACTCGCGCAGATCCTCGGGCGCGCCGGGGGTTTCAAAACTGAACTGATCGAGGGCGAAACCAGGTTGGGCGACAAGAACCGCTGCGGCAAATCCCACGCAGATCGCTTTCATCGGTACCACGGTCACACCCCTTCGACTAATGCGCTCAGACTTGCAGCAAAGGGGGCAAGATTCCAGTGCCAAACCGGGCTGCGCGGGGGCTTTTGGCGTCGATTGGCAAGAATCCCGCGCCCTCAGGCCCGCACCAGCGTTCCGAAGATGCGGTCCATATGGGCTGCCAGGTAAATCGCCAGCCATTGCGAGAAACGCTCGGGGTGGCGGCGCACTTCTGCGGCCAGATCATAGAGCCCGACCCAGCGGATATCGCTGACCTCATCGGGATCGGGGGCAATGATCATGCCGGGCTTGGCATAGGCCAGGTAGATATCGACCACCTCATGCTCGATCAGCCCGTTACCGACATCGGCGCGGTACTCCAGCCGGTCGGCATGCGCGGGGTAAAGGCCGGTGATGCCCAGCTCTTCCTTAAGCCGGCGGATCGCGCAATGCTCGGGGCGTTCGCCCCAGTGGGGATGGGTGCAGCAGGTGTTCGACCACAGCCCCGCCGAGTGATACTTGCCCGGCGCGCGGCGTTGCAGCAGCACCTTTTCCCCATCCATGACGAAGATCGACACCGCCTTGTGGCGGAGCCCCTTGCGGTGAACCTCCAGCTTGTCGATGGGGGTCAGCGTGTCGCCGACCCATGCGGGGATCTGTTCTGTCATACCTGTGGCCTGAAACCGGTGCGCCGCCGTAGCATGAAGCACGGCGGCGCCCAATGTCATGTGGTCACCTTGTCCCTGAGGCAGCTTGCCGCGCCCCGGGGATCAGGAGACCGGCGCGTCGGCCGGCTTTTGCGTCTCGGCGCGGCGGGACAGCTCGGCGCGGTAGAGCGCCATGAAATCCACCATGTCGAGGTTGAAGGGCGGGAAGCCGCCGTCGCGCGTCACGTCCGAGACGATACGCCGCACGAAGGGGAACAGCTGACGCGGGCATTCGATCAGCAGGAAGGGGTGCATCTGCTCTTCCGGGATGCCCTCGATGTGGAAGATCCCGCCGTAATCGACCTCAAGCAGGTAGAGCGCCGTGTTGGTCGCCTTGTTGGTCGCGGTGATCTTGAACTTGGTGATCACCTCATACTGGTTGTCCTGCGGGCGCTTGCGCGCGTCGAGGCTGACCTGGACCTGCATTTCGGGCTGCACATCGGCCGATTGCAGGCCCTTGAGCGCTACCGCATTCTCGAACGACATGTCGCGCACGAACTGGGCGAGGATCTGCATTTTCATCTGCGGCTGCACCGGGGCAGCGCCGTTATTTTCTTCGGTCATTCTTGTCTCCGTGTTCGACTTGGCAAGGGTGTAGCACCCTCGACCCGCTGTCTCAATGCCGTGTCCAGCCCGAGGGGCCCTGCGGCGGACGGTTTTCCGGCCCGATTTCGTAAAAATCGCCGTCGATCACACCGGGGCCGGGCTGGCGCGGGCGCGCCTCAAAGCCCTGGTTGACGCTAAAGCTGGTGACCGTGACGCGCTTCGAGACATAGCGCAGCACCGCCTCGCGCACCGCCGGAACCAGCAGCGCCAGGCCGCAGGCGTCGGTGAAGAACCCCGGCGTCAGCAAAAGCGCGCCGGCAAACAGGATCATCGCGCCATGTGCCAGCGGAGCGGTCGGGTCGCGCATCTCGTTCATCGAGCGTTTCAATTCGTTGAGCGCCTGCGCGCCCTGGCTGCGCACCAGCGCCGTGCCCAGCATCGCCGTCAGAACCACGATGGCCAGCGTCGGCCATAGGCCAATCAGGCCGCCGACCTGGATGAACAGGCCGATCTCGATCAGCGGCACGATCAGAAAGGCCAGAAAGATCCACATATTGCATCCTTTCGCGGGTCTTGACATCAGTTCGGGCGTTGGTGGACTTGAACGCGCCGCTATCCTACATAGGTTCGGAGAGTTCCGATACCAACCCACTGTTGTCCGAGGCGCACATGTCCAATGCCGTCATCCAGCTGATCGTCCTTGCCGGGATCGCGATCTTCCTGATCCTGCGCCTCAAGAACGTGCTGGGCACGCGCGACGGATGGGAAGACCCGGATGCGCCGCTTGAGCGCCCCGAACCCGCGCAGCGTCGCGGCTTCGAGGTGATCGAGGGCGGCCCCGATCAGGACATCACCGATCACGTGGCCGAAGGCTCGCCCGCGGCGCGTGCGCTGGCCCAGATGAAGCAGGCCGAGCCGAGCTTCAACGTCACTTCCTTCCTGCAGGGCGCACGTGGCGCCTATGAGATGATCCTGATGGCCTTCGAGACCGGCGATCTGGAGAAAATCCGCCCCTTCCTGTCGCCCGAGGTCTTCGCGGCCTTCGAAGGCGTCGTTCAGGCGCGTGCCGAGCAGGGGCTGGATATTCAGGCCGAATTCATGGGCCTGCGCGAAATGGTGCTGAGCGAGGCCGAATATGACGCCTCGAGCCGCGAGGCCGAGATCACCGTGCGCTTCCTCGGTGAGGTCATCTCGGTGGCACGCGATGCCAATGGCAACGTGGTCGAGGGCGACCCGCGCAGCCCGCGCAAGCAGCGCGACGTGTGGACCTTCGCGCGCAAGATGGGCAGCGCCGATCCGAACTGGCAGCTTGTCGCCACGGGCGGC
Source organism: Sedimentimonas flavescens (assembly GCF_025154035.1). Lineage (NCBI taxonomy): Bacteria > Pseudomonadati > Pseudomonadota > Alphaproteobacteria > Rhodobacterales > Sedimentimonas > Sedimentimonas flavescens. The sequence continues at coordinate 165,851 of NZ_JAOALJ010000003.1, forward strand.
TGAGCCATGCGGCCGCTCGACTGGGCCGAGATCGAGGGATGGGAAAGCGATGACCACGCCGCCGCCTGGGCGGCGTTTTCCGTGACTGCCGGTCTTTTCGGCTGGGACGGGCCAGACCCCGCGCCCGGTCAGGAAAAGGCGCTGTTCGAGCAGTATTTCCGCCCCTATGAGGTCGTCCCCGCAGGCCGCGCCCATTTCACCGCCTATTACGAGCCTGAACTGCCCGGATCGCGCTATACCTCGGCCCGGTTTCACCACCCGCTCTATGCGATGCCCGAGGGCATGGATGCGCTGCAACCCTGGCACAGCCGCTCCGAGATACTTGCCAGCGACATGATGGGCGGGCGCGAGCTGGTCTATCTGGAAAGCGCCATCGAGGCATTTCTGGCGCAGGTGCAGGGCTCGATCCGGGTGCGTCTGGACGAGGGCGGCACGATGCGGCTGGGGTTCGCCGGCAAGAACGGGCATCCCTACCGCTCCATCGGTGCGGAACTGGTGCGGCGCGGAGTGGCCCCGGCCGAAGAGATGACACCGCAGACGATCCGGCATTGGTGCAAGCAGCATCCCGATCAGGTGCCGGACCTGCTGAACCACAATCCTTCTTTCGTATTCTTCCGCGTGCTCGACCTGCCCGAAGAGAGCGGCCCCATCGGCGCCATGGGGCGACCGGTGACTTCGGGCCGCAGCCTGGCGGTTGACCCTGAGATCGTGACGCTTGGCAGCCCGGTCTGGGTCAATTGCCCCGGCCTGCCACCGCGCCTGACGGTGGCGCAGGATATCGGCTCGGCCATCAGGGGCGCGGGGCGGGGCGATATCTTCCTCGGTTCCGGCCCCGAGGCCGGTCTGGCCGCTGGCGCCGTGAACGCCCATGGCGCGATGATCGTGCTGCGGAGGGTCGTATGAGCCGTCGCCGCAAACTGTCCCCCGAAGAGCGTGAACTATGGTCGCGCGTCGCCGCGACGGCCAAGGCCTTTCACCCTAGACGGCCGTTTTCTGCCGAAACAGAGCCTGTTTTGGATGCCAAGGCTACCCCGCCACCCAAGAAGCCGCGCCCCGATGTGAAGGATTTCCGCATCGGCCAGTCGGCCCCGGATTTCGCCTTCCGGCACGATCTGGCGCCCTCGATCTCGGAGCATTTGGCGCGCCAGCCCGTGGTGATGGATCGCAAAGCACATCGCGCCATGACGCGCGGCAAGCTGGAGCCGGAGGCAAAGATCGATCTGCATGGCATGACCCTGGCAGAGGCCCACCCCGAGCTGATCCGCTTTGTGCTGAACGCGCAGGATCGCGGCTGCCGTCTGGTGCTGGTGATCACCGGCAAGGGCAGGCGCGGCCTGGATGAGGGCCCCATCCCGCAGCGGCAGGGCGTGTTGCGCCATCAGGTGCCGCAGTGGCTGCGCCTGCCGCCGCTTGGTGCCGCCGTCATGCAGGTCAGCGAGGCGCATCTCAAGCACGGCGGATCGGGCGCCTATTACGTCTATCTGCGCCGCAACCGCTAGTTCGCCAGCGCCTCGACCGGGGCAAGGATGATCTGCGTGACGTTCTGCACCGACAGCACCACGCCCGAGAACAGGTTGCGGTGCTCGGACTGATCGCCCTCCAGCACGGCCGCCGCACGCCCGTTTTCGCCCAGTAGCGCGATTAGCGCCGGCGATGTCGCCACGTTGAAATGCCCCTCGCCGGTGCTGAATGCGCCGACATCAACGATGGTCAGCTTCAGATCCGCCACTTGTTCGACATCTTGCAGATTGCCCAGCCGGGCCTGGTCGCCGTTGATATGCGAGGACAGGCCAAGCGCCTTGTCGCGCTGCGAGGTGAAAATCAGGAAGGGTTGCGGCAGTTTGCCGATCCGGCGGGCCTGCGCACGGAAGACATCGACGTCGATGTCGGGCGAGATCAGGACGACCCCGGCAAGGCGCGAAATCGTCTCTGTCTCGCCGGAAATCGCGATCTGCCGCAAGCTTTCCATGGTCAGGGCGGCACCCATCGAATGCCCCACGATCAGGATGCTGCGCGCCCCGGCGGCGCGTAACTCTCGCAGGAACTCCTCGAAGCCGTCGCGGGCGAAAAGCGCGGAATCGTGGTCATAGGCGTAGCCCATCAAATGCCCGCGCGAGGGCCAGGAGTAATGCACCAGAACGCCCGGCAGATCGAAATCATTGCCCAGTTGCGCCAGGCGATAGAGGCCTTCGACAAAGGTCGTGTTGTAGCCATGGACGAAGACGATCGCCTCACCGCCATTGCGCGCGAGTTCCCGGCGCAGATCGGCGCGGAAATCGGCGGGCCGGGCATATATCGCCGCGCGCGAGACAAGGAAATCGGTCTGCGGGTCGGGGGCTTCCTGAGCCGAAGGATAGGTAATCTCGCCCGGCTGATGCATCGGCGGCACCGAGACGTCGAAGCGCCCAAGCTGCAACGCCTCGCTGCGGCCAAAGGCCTCGGGGCTTTCGGGATGGCGCAGGTCGGCGCGGGTGCTGCCCACGAAAATCGCGCGCGCCGGGGCCTCGCGGTCGGGGTGATAGTCCAGCCGCCCGCGCGGGGCGCAGGCGGACAGGACGACTAATGCGATGATGACAAGCGCGCGCATCGACCCCCTCGGCGTTTGCAGCACGATAGCAAAGCGTCGGGGGGCGTCCAGTACCCTCAGAGCACGTAGCGGCTCAGATCGGTCGAGCGCGCCAGATCACCGAGGTTCTTCTCGACGAAGGCACCATCCACCGTCAGGGTCTCGCCCGCGCGGTCGGGCGCGCTGAACGAGATCTCCTCGAAGACCCGTTCCATCACGGTATAGAGCCTTCTTGCGCCGATATTCTCGACCGAGGTGTTGACCTCGGCGGCGATGCGGGCAAGGGCCGCGATGCCATCCTCGGTGAAACTCACCGTGACTTCCTCGGTCGCCAGAAGGGCCTTGTATTGAAGGGTCAGGGCGTTGTCGGTCTCGGTCAGGATGCGGATGAAATCACCCTCCGTCAGGGCGCGCAGCTCAACCCGGATCGGCAGGCGGCCCTGCAATTCGGGCAGCAGATCCGAGGGTTTGGCGATGTGGAAGGCCCCCGAAGCGATGAACAGGATATGGTCGGTCTTGACCGCGCCGTATTTGGTGCTGACCGTTGTGCCCTCGATCAGCGGCAGCAGGTCGCGCTGTACCCCTTCGCGCGATACATCCGCCCCGCGGGTCTCGGCGCGGGCGGCGACCTTGTCGATCTCGTCGATGAAGACGATGCCCGATTCCTGCACGGCCTCAAGTGCTGCGGTCTTGACCGCCTCGTCGTCCAGCAGCTTGTCCGCCTCTTCCGAGATCAGGATCTCGTAGCTTTCCGAGACGGTCAGCTTGCGCCGGGTGCGACGCGCGCCACCAAAGGCCTTGAACAGGTCTTGCAGCCCCTGCATCTGCATTTCCATGCCGGGCTGGCCGCCCATGACGCCAAGCGGCATGCCGCCCGGCGCATCGGCCAGTTCAAGCTCGATGATCTTGTCGTCCAACACGCCGTCGCGCAGCTTGCGGCGGAACATCTCGCGCGTGGCCTCGCGCGCGTCGGTGCCGGCAAGGGCCTCGATCACGCGATCCTCGGCGGCCTTGTGGGCGCGGGCCTTGACGTCCTCGCGCATTCGCTCGCGCGTTTCGATCATGGCGGCATCTGTCAGATCGCGGATGATCTGTTCGACATCGCGCCCGACATAGCCGACCTCGGTGAACTTGGTGGCCTCGACCTTGAGGAACGGCGCTTTCGCCAGCTTGGCGAGGCGGCGCGAGATCTCGGTCTTGCCGACGCCGGTCGGGCCGATCATCAGGATATTCTTGGGATAGACCTCTTCGCGCAGGTCGGTGGGCAGCTGTTTGCGGCGCCAGCGGTTGCGCAGGGCGACGGCCACGGCGCGCTTGGCGTCCTGCTGGCCGATGATGAAGCGGTCAAGCTCCGAGACGATTTCGCGCGGGGTGAGATTGGTCATTTCGAGATGCTCTCCACCGTCAGATTTCCGTTGGTATAGACACAGATGTCGGCGGCGATCGCCATGGCCTTGCGCGCGACGGTTTCGGCATCAAGGTCGCTTTCCATCAGCCCCCGCGCCGCTGCCAGCGCGAAATTGCCGCCCGATCCGATGGCGGCCACGTTATGCTCGGGTTCCAGCACGTCGCCCGCGCCGGTGATGACGTAGAGATCGGCGCCGTCGGTGACGATCAGCATGGCCTCGAGGTTGCGCAGGTATTTGTCCATGCGCCAGTCCTTGGCCAGATCGACGCAGGCGCGTGCAAGCTGCCCCGGCGCGGCCTCTAGCTTTTTCTCAAGCCGCTCAAGCAAGGTGAAGGCATCGGCGGTCGAACCGGCAAAGCCCGCCACCACGTCGCGCCCGCCGGGGCTGAGGCGGCGCACTTTGCGCGCAGTGCCCTTGATGACGGTCTGGCCCAGGCTGACCTGCCCGTCGCCCGCGACCACAACCTTGCCGCCCTTGCGCACACCGATGATCGTGGTGCCATGCCAGCCCGGAAATTTGTCTTCGGCCATGTGTTCCTCCGTGTTGGTGCAGATATGAGGGGCGCGGGCGGGCCATGCAAGCCTTGCGGGCCAGATCGCGGCGGCGATAACCTGCCGGCATGAGCACCGCGCCCCTCCTCTGGATCTATCTCGACGCGCCGACATTGGGTCGGGTCAGGGCGGGCCAGCACAATTTCCTTGCTCGTCTGATCGGCGCGGTTCAGGGCGCGGGCTGGCAGGTGAACCTGCGCGAAAGCACGCTGGCCGAGCGGCTGGCCGCGCCAGGGCGCGAGGGCTATGCGCTTTATCACATGGAAGAGCCCACGCATGACCGCGCGCTGACCTGTCGGCGGGCCTATGTGGGCGCCTTCTGGCGGATCGAGCGCGTCGCCGCCCGGTGGGATTGGCCCGTCGCCAAGGCGCGGTTTGAGCCTGAGACCGTCGATCCGGTCGCGGCCGCGCGCTTTGTCGATCACTGGAGAAACAGGCTCTATTCCAGCAAAAGTCTGCCCTCGGACGCGGGGTTTTGCTTCCTCCCGCTGCAAGGACGTTTGTTAGAGACCCGCAGCTTTCAGGCAATGAGCCCGGTCGCGATGATCAAGGAAACCCTTGCCCGCACCGATCTGCCGGTTCTGGCGACCCTGCATCCGAGGGAGAGCTACACAGCCGAGGAAATCACGGCGCTGGAGCGCCTCGCCGCGCGTCATCCGCGCCTGCGCATCGAGAAGGGCGGGTCGGACGCGGCACTGCGCAATTGCCGCTTTGTCGTCACGCAAAACAGCAGCCTCGCGTTTGAGGGCTATTTTCACCGCAAGCCCGCCGTCCTGTTTGCCCGGATCGATTTTCACCATATTGCGGGCTCGGTGCCGCGCGACGGGATCGATGTGGCTTTCGCCAGCCTCAAGACCCGGTCCGAGTTCGACCGCTACCTCTTCTGGTTCTTGCAAAAGCGCGCGCTGAACGCTGGCCGCCCCGAATTTGAAGCGGCGCTGCTCGGCCATCTGCGCAAGCGCGGCTGGCCGATATGAAAAGGGCGCCCGAAGGCGCCCGTTTCGCAAATTGTCGGTGTCGACTCAGATCGACGATTCGATCCAGGACTGAAGCGCGGCCTTCGGCGCGGCGCCAACCTTGTTCGAGACAACCTGGCCATCCTTGAACAGGAACAGCGCCGGAATGCCGCGAACACCCAGCATCGCCGGGCTGTCGGGGTTCTCGTCCACGTTGACCTTCACGATTTTTACCTTGCCGGCCAGTTCCTTGGACAGCTCTTCGAGCGAGGGACCGATCTGGCGGCAAGGGCCACACCATTCGGCCCAGAAATCAACGACGACGGGGATATCGGACTTGCGAACTTCCTGATCGAAGGTCGCATCGGTGACGGCGGTGGTCATGGGGCTTCTCCTGAAAGGTCGGTTGCGGGGGAAGGTAGGGCCCACCCCGCAGCCCGTCAAGATGCGGTGGCTGTGCGCAATGCCGCATCTAACTGTGCGGGGGGTAGCGGCATCAACAGCCCGCTCCGCGTCCAGAGGATCAGGCACTCGATTGGGTGCGCGGGGTAGATCTGGCGCAGCGCGGCGCGATAGGCGGCCATTTGGCGCAAGATGCCGAGCGGCACGTCGTCGGGGCTGCCCGGCACCACGGCATTCGACTTGTAATCAAGCACTCGCACGCATTCCGCCGTGATCACCAGCCGGTCGACGATGCCGTGGATCTGCTGCCCGTCGAGTTCCGGCAAGCGCGCGGTCAGATCAACCTCGGCCAAGGCCTCGGGCGCAAGGAAAGGGGCCATCTCCGGAAGCTGCAAGACATGGCGCGCGGCGGCCAGAATAGTATCTATTTCAGCACAATCCGCCGCATCTTCGCCTGTGGAAAGCAGGCTGTGCGCGATCTCGGACCAGCGATCCTCGGGCCAGCCGGGCAGGTGCTCCAGCAGGCTATGCAGCTGGCGCCCGTAGCGCTTGGCCTCTTCTTCGGGCAGGGCCGCATCGCCGGGCAGCGCCTTGGCGCCCCCCAGATCCGAGGGCGAGAGCGCCCGCGCCGCGCGCTCGGGCCGCGGGGCCGAGGTCGTAGCCCAAGCCGGAATGTCCGGCGCCTGCGCGGCGGTCGCGCTGGCGGTCGCGCCCGCCGCGGGCCAGTCGCCGTGGCTAAGCCTGCGGATCGAACCCAGATCGCGCACGTCCGGCGAGATTGCCTGGCTTTCTTGCGCACCCGCGCGCGAAAGGCCCTCGGCAACCAGCGAATACCAGCTATCGCCGCCAGTGCCGACCTCGCCCGCCGCGGCAACGATCAGCCATTTCTCGGCCCGCGTCAGCGCCACGTAAAGCAGGCGCATACGTTCTTCCTCGGCGCGGGCGACCTCATCAGCCTGCGCTTGCGCCAGCGCCTCGGGCATTTCCGCCTTCGCCGTGCTCCAGGCGCCGATCCGGTCGTTGAGCCGGTAGATCTCCGAGCCCTGCGGCGGTTTGCGCTTGGCCGTGTCGGGCAGGATGACGATCGGCGCCTCAAGCCCTTTGGCGCCATGCACGGTCATCACCCGGATCGCGCGGCCGCCGCCCTCAAGCTGGCGCTTGACCTCGATATCCTCGGCATCGAGCCAGCCGAGGAAGCCGGTGAGGCTTGGCACCTCCATATGCTCGAAGGCCAGCGCCTGCGAGATCAACTCGTCGATGCCGTCCTCCGCCTCGATCCCGAGCCGCGCGATCAGCCGCTGGCGGCCGCCATGGCGGGTCAACAGGCGCTCGATCAGGTCGAAGGGGCGCAGGAAGTCGGTGTGATCGCGCAGGTCTTGCAGCACCTCGACGGTATGCCGGGCGATGTCGCTGTTGCGCAGCGCCTCCCACAGGTAGCCCTTGCGGGGCTGCGCAAGGCGGTAGAGCATCGCCTCGCTCCAGCCGAAAAGCGGCGATTTCAGAGCCTCCGCCAGCGCGAGATCGTCTTCGGGCGTGGCCAGGAAGGCCAGCGTCGCACGGATATCCTTGACAGCGAGTTCCGCGCCAAGCTTGAGCCGATCGACCCCCGCAACCGCCAAGCCAGCGGCCTTGCAGGCGCGGATGATCTCGGCAAACAGCGCCGAGCGGCGCTGCACCAGGATCAGGAAATCACCCTCATGCACGGGGCGGGGCGCGGGGGTGCCGGGGATTTGCGTGCCTGCGTCGATCATCGCGCGGATCTCGGCCGCGATGGCGCGTGCCAGCACCAGCGGCGCATCGCTGGCGCCGCGCTGATCCACCGGGTCTTCCCAATGGCCATCCTCGGGCTTTTCGGGCTTTTCGACGGGCGGCCACAGATCGACGCGCCCGGGCAGCAGGTTGTGGAAGGCGATGTGTTCGGGCGCGCCGCCAAGGCCCTGCGCGGCACCTGCAAAGGTCAGGTCTGTCAGCCGCAGAACCGCCTCGGAAGAGCGGAACGAGTGCAGCAGTGCGGTTTCCTGCAAGGGGCGCGAAACGGCTGCGAACTTCGCTGAAAAGTGGCTCTGCATCGCCTCAAAACGCCGCAAATCCGCGCCCTGGAATGAATATATCGACTGCTTGCGATCGCCGACGACAAAGATCGTGCGCTGCACGCCGCGCGCGCCTTCGCCGGCGGTGAACTCGTCGGTCAGGCGCTCGATGACGATCCATTGCTCGGGGCTCGTGTCCTGCGCCTCATCAACAAGGATATGGTCGATCCCGCCATCGAGACGAAACAGGACCCACTGTGCGACCGAGGGGGTGGACAGCAGATGCGCCGCTCGTTCGATCAGGTCGTCGAAATCAAGCCAACCCTGCGCGGCCTTGCGCGCGGCCATGCGCGGCAGGAAGGCGCGGGCGAAGCGGTGCAGGGCCAGGGTGCGATCGGCCGCGGCAAGGGCAAGTCGGCGCGGTCGGGCATCGGCCACGCGCTCCATCAGGGCGCTCAGTCCGCTCATAAAGGGGGCGGCGGGGCCTTCGCGCAGCGCTTTCGTGGGGATCGAGCCGATCTTGGGCCGGGTGGCGTTAGGCCCGCTGCCGAACAGCAGGGCGGATTCGAGCTTTATCAGGGCCTCAAGCGTCAACTCTTCGATCCCGGCGAAGACGGTGCCTAGCTTGATATCACTCGGGCTGCTGGCCAAAAGGATCGGTGCGAGGTCATGCAGCAGCCTCAGATCGCCCGGCCCGAACACATCGTCGAGCAACTGCGTGATGGTGTAATCGGGCGGCAGGCCGAAGACCTCAAGCGCCGCCGAATGGTCGAAATCAGCCGGAAAAGCGTGTCTATTACGGCTGATATCGTTGATCAGCTTGGTCAGATCGTCACCCGAGAAATACCGCGCCAGCCCGTCGAAGGCCGCGCGGTCCTCGCCCCCGGCGATCTCTTCGAGGATATCATGGCGCAGCACGGCCGCCGTGCGGTCATCCATCTCGCGAAAACCGTGGGCAACGCCGGCCTCCAGCGGAAAGCGCCGCAGCAGAGCCGCGCAGAACGAGTGGATCGTCTGGATCTTCAAGCCGCCCGGCGTCTCGATCGCCTGCGCGAACAGGCGTCGCGCGCGGCCAAGGCGTTCGGGGCTGATCTCGCCCTCTTCGCCCAGTTTGCGCAACTCGGCGCGCAACTCGGCATCGCCTAGCATCGCCCAGGAGCCGAGGCGCTTGAGCAAGCGGTTCTGCATCTCGGCGGCGGCGGCCTTGGTGTAGGTCAGGCAAAGCACCTTTTGCGGCTCTGTTCCGCCTAAAAGCAGACGTGCGACGCGGTCTGTCAGCACTTTGGTCTTGCCCGATCCGGCATTGGCCGAGAGCCAGGTCGATGCTACCGGGTTCGCCGCCGCGATCTGGCGCTGCGTGGCCTGGTCGGGGGCGCTCATTCCAGATCCTCCGGTGTCGGGTCGTCGCTCATCTCCCACTCGCCAAAGCGCGAGAGGTGGTCGTAATCGCTGGCGTCGGTCGATTTCTGTAAGGCGCGGCGGGCCGAGTAGCCCTGCTCCGGCGTCAGGTAGCGCGCGATCAGAGTCTCAAACTTGTCCCAGACCTCATCAAGGGTCTCCTTGGGCTTGATGTCGCGCGTCTCGCCATCGCCGCCAAGCCGGATATAGGTCATCCCCGCCACCCCGGCAGGCCCGAGCGCGTCAAACCCGCCGCGTTCGACCATCGCGGCTTCCAGCAGCATCTGCTTGTCGAAATGCAGCACGGCATCGTCGCTGGGGGGCTTGCCCGATTTATAATCGTAGATCTGCGCCCGCCCGTCTTCGAGAATGTCGATCCGGTCGGGTTTGGCGGTAAGGGTGAAAAGGCTAGTTTGCAGCGGAACAGAGCCTTTTTTCTCAATCACGGCGGGGGTGCCGCGCTGCATCCGCTCGGCCTCGTCGCGCAGGAACTTGCGGGCGATGCGCGCGATCCGGCCAAGCCAGAGGCGTTGCACACTGGGCCAGGGGATCTCGCTTTCCATCACGCTTTGCGAAATCTGCATCAGGCGGGCCTCGGCGGCTTCGGGCGGCTCGTTGTCCGTGCGCTCGCGGATGAACCGCTCGACGATCAGGTGCAGCACCTGCCCGCGCAGGCGCGGGTCGGGTGCGGGGCGCATCGGGTCAAGCGGGCGCAGGCGGAGGATACGCCCGGCGTAGATCGCGTAAGGGTCGCGGATCAGGCTGCGGATCGCGGTGACGGGCAGCTCGCGCGGGCGCGCGGCGACCGGCGGGCGGGGAGAGGGGCGCGGTGCGGGCGGGATCGGTTCGCGCGGTGTTTCCACCGCCTCGGCGAGGTCCAGCCAGTGTTTGCCGCGCGCCTCCATCGCGGCCAGCGCCTCGGGGCCGTGTTGCGCGGGTAGCCCGCCCAGAAGGTTGGTCAGACGGTTCAGCCAGCGCGAGGGCACCGTCTCGGCTTCGGCATCGCGGCGGGCGCGGCTGATCACCACGCGCCGCGCACCCATTGCTTGCTGGAAGTCATGCGCCGACAGGCCAATCTGCCGTTCAGGCAATAACAGACCCGATTCCAGCCGCATCCGGCGACTCAGCCAAGGGTCCGGCGCGGGCGTTTCGGGCCAGCTTCCTTCGTTCAGCCCGGCCAGGATCATCAGATCCGCCGCATGGGCGCGGGCCTCGAGCGTGCCGAGAATAGCGATGCCGGGATGCGCCGCACCGGTCTGACGCACCATACCCCGTTGCAAGAGGCGGCTGATCAGATCGGCATAATCGCCGGCCGAGTAATCCCCGGCATGGGTGGCCTCGGAGGACAGCTCATTCATCGTGCGCAGGCAGGCCATCCCCGCGTCACCCCCCCAAAGGCCCGATGCCTCGACCGCTCCGCCCGGGCCCGCCGCAAAGGCAGTAGCGAAGCGCAAATGTGTCTCTATACAGGCAGAAAGCACCATCTTTGGCGCCTCTTCCAGCCCGGCAATCGCGCCCGCAAGCCAGTCGGCCCATTGCTGCTGCGCGATATCTCCGCGCAGACCCCAGGCGCGCAGGGCGTCGCCATCGGGGAAGGCAGGGCCGTAGCGGCGCAGGCGCAGTTCCAGCTCGCGCGTGTAACGCAAGTGGTTGCCGCGCTCGGTCGAGCCGGTCGCCGTCAGCGGGTGCTTGAGCAGGATGAGCAGCGACTCCAACGTCAGGCGGCGCCCGCGCATGGTCGCGATATGGCGCAGGAAGCGCCCCGGCGCGGTGTGATGCAGCGGCGCCCCCGCGCTGTCGTCGGGGATGATGCCCCAACGGCCGAGTGCTGCGGTGACGCGGCGGCTCAGCATCCGGTCGGGGGTGATCAGCGCGGCTTTCGTGCCGGTTTCGGCGGCTTCGCGCAGGATCAGGGCGATGGCATTGGCCTCGCGCCGCGGATCGGGCGCGGCGATCAGGGTCATTCCCTCGCAGGCGGGGTGCAGATCGCCCAAGGTGGGGCCATCGCTGAGCCACTGATCGGTGACCGGTGCGGGCCGCAACGCCAGCGACAGGAGCGCGTTGCGCTCGGGTGCCGGAGGCGCGGCCTTGGTCCAGCGCGCGACCTGGTCGCGCGGCAGATTCAGGCTTTGCAGCAGCGCATGGAAGCGGAATTGGGGGTGATCCTCGATCGGAACATCGCCGGAATAGAGACTATTCCAGCTATTTTCAGGCATATCGAAGTCAAACCCCGGCAGGACGATCATCCCCTTGGGCAGTCGCGCCACGGCCCGCAGCAACAACGCCGTAGTCCCGCGTGAGCCGGTCGAGCCTGCCACGATGACCGGATCCTGGGGCGGATCGATGGGCCAGCTGCGCTCCAGCGCCTCGATCACGCGGCGCTGGCGGGCATCGGCATCGGGGATGGTTTCATCCTCGAAAAACCGGGTGACGATGCGGATGAAGGCCAGCGCGTGGCGCCAGTGCTCGGCATGGGTTTCGGCGATTTCGACCTGATCGAAGCGGTCGGGGGTGACGCCTTCGTTATGCATCTCGGCCATCAGATCGGCGAGGCTGTCGGCAAGGCTGAAGATGCCCGAGCCCGCCTCGAACCCCGGCAGGTGCGCGACCATACGCGCGACCAGTTGCGCCAGTTCCAACCGCCGCCGGAGCGAGGGCACCGCAGGCGGAAGCCCTGCCAGCGGATCGCGCCCGAGGTCGGTGACGAGCCGCAGGCGTGGCAGCAGCCGCGCGCCGTGGCGGTCGAATTCCTCGCGGACGCGGCGCTGCATCCGCCCGGTGTTCACAATTAGCTGCACGCGGGCCATGGCCTCGGGCGGCTGGCCCTCCATCCGCGCGATGAGGCCCTGTACCAACTCCCGTGCGAAATCGACGCCGGGGGGCAGGGCGAAGACGGTGCCCTCAGCCATCGGCCTGCTCCAGCATGGCTTCGGCCAGAGGGATGCTTTCGGGGCGGCCAACGTCACACCAGCCGCCCTGATGCAGCACGCCATAAGCGCGCCCCTCGGCGATCATGCGATCCCAGAGCCGGTTGAGCGAGAAGGCAGCCTCCGAAATCGTCTCTATTCCAGCGGGATTGAGGATCTGCGCACCGGTATAGACATAGGGACCGCCGCGCGAGATCCGCCCTTCGGCATCCAGCGCGAAGTCGCCCGTGCCGCGATGACCGACGGCCTTTTCCGCCGGGATCAGCGCCAGAAGTGCCGACATCCGCGCCCCGTCCCACTGGCTGCGCAGGGTCGAGATGACGTTCGGCCCGTTCCAGACCGCATCGGTGTTGAGTGTGAAAACCGGCCCCTGACCCAGAAGTGGCAGCGCCTTGCGCAGCCCGCCGCCGGTTTCAAGGATCGCCTCGGTCTCATCCGAGATCAGCACATCACGACCGGCCAAGTGGCGCACGACCTGATCGCCGAAGTAATGCACATTGGCCACGACGCGCGCCATCCCGGCCGCGCGTGTCAGGTCAAGCGCGTGATCAATGAGCGCCTTGCCCGCCACCGGGATCAGCGGCTTGGGGCGGTTCGCAGTCAGCGCGCCCATGCGCGTGCCGAATCCGGCCGCGAACAGCATCAATGCATCGGGCGTTGTGCGCATTGCTCCTTGATCCTTTGCATCAGGTCGGGCGTGGGGGCAGGGAAGGCGGCGCGGACGGTGCGGGCGACGTCTTCCAGGGCCGGGTGGGTCAGGTTGCGCGCTATATGCGCCCAGGTGCGGGGCATCAGATCGACGTAATGCGCCTTGCCCATGGCCATGCAGAGCCGCGCGAAGACGCCTATGATCCGCAGCCCGCGTTGCGCGCCAAGCAGGGCATAGAGCGCCTCGAACCGAGGCAAATCGATGGTGGCGGCCTCGGCATAGCGGCGGCGCTCGCGCGCTTCGGTCTCGGGCGAGACATCGCGCCGCGCGTCTTGCAGCGCCGAGACGAGATCATAGGCCGGATGCGCGGCCACGGCGTCCTGAAAGTCGAGCAGCCCAAGCCGCGCGGCCCCTTGGCGGTCGGGCAGCCAGAGCGCGTTTTCGGCGTGGAAGTCGCGCAGGCAGGTGACCGGGGCCTCACGATTCAGCGCCGCGTAGTGCTGCGCGATCAGGTCGGGCAGGGCCTCGGCCGCGTCGCGCGAGCGCACCGGATACCATTCCGGCGTCAGGCGCAGCAGTTCGGCCAGTGCGGGGCCATCGAGCGGGGCGAGGAAATCGGGCGGAAGCAGGCGGTGGAGGGCCAGAAGAAAGCCGGTGATCTCGGCGTAAAGCGCACCCTCGCGCGCGGGGTCTTGCGCGACCAGGCGCGAGATCAGCGCATCGCCCAAGTCTTCAAGCAGCAGTAGACCCTGTTCCGGCGCTTCTACCAGAATCTCAGGGGCGGAAAACCCATTTTGCCGCAGCCAGCGTGCCATGCGCAGGAAACGCATCACCTCATCCCCCGGAGGGGCATCCATCAGCACGGCACGCGCTGTGCCCTGCGTCAGCCGTTCATAGCGCCGGGCCGAGGCATCGCCCGCAAGCGGTGCCCGCTGTGCCTGCCCCCACCCGGCCTGCACCAGAAAGCGCGTGATTTGTGCGGCGCGATCAGGCATCGCGCAGATCCGTCAGGCGCTCGGCCCAGTCGGCATCGCCAAGGAAGCTCACGCAGCGCGAGGCCCCGGCATCGGTCAGCTCGAAGCGCAGGGTCAGGGCCTTGCGCGGTGCCAGCTCGGCCAGCCGGTCGGGCCATTCGATCAGGCAGATCGCGGTGTCGAAGGCCTCCTCGAGCCCCAGTTCGATTGCCTCGTCGGGATGGGTAAGCCGGTAAAGGTCGGCGTGCCAGATCTCGGGCGCGGCATCATAGACCTGCACCAGCGTGAACGTGGGCGAGGGGATATCCTCGCTCCGGTCCAGCGCGGCAAGACGGGTCTGGATCAGGCTGCGGGCGAAATGGGTCTTGCCCGCGCCGATCTGGCCTTCAAGCAGCAGCACATCGCCGGGCCGGACAAGCTGCGCCATCCGCTGACCCAGACGGGCGGTGGCATCGGCGTCGGGCAGGGGCAGGCGAAACAGCAAATCGGGCATGGCGGCAGTTTTACCCTGCCCGGTAGCTGCCGCAAGCCCGTATCACGGCATGGTGGCCTCCTGGGGTGCGGCGGCCACCATGGCGGGGGTAAAGCTGACCAGTGTTGCACCCCCGCTCATCGGGGCAACGCGCCAGCGCAGGGTCTGACCACCATGCATCTGCGCCAAGCCTTCGACCGCTTCCCCGCGCCCGCCCTGCGCGGTGCGATTGCGTATGGCCGTGCTAAGCCCCTCAATCTCGCACTGCGCGCGCCATTGGCCAAGCGAGTCCTGCATCGTCAAGATGCCGAGCGTGGCCTCCGGCTCGACCCCCCAAAGCACGCCATAGGCGGCGTTCGACAACGCCAACTCGCCCGAGGGCAGGAACACCGCGAGCGCATCAGGCATCAGGTCAAGCGCCTCCTGCCCCATCTCAAGCTCGGCGCGGAAGCGGCGGGTCAGGCCGATCTCAGAGGTGATATCCTCGAACAGGAAGGCCACGGCGCCATCGGGATGCGGTCGCCCGGTCACGCGGTAGGTTTGACCATTGGGCAGCGACCATGTCTCGGTATGGTATCCGGCGGCCGAGGCCTGTTCGAGCGCGCTCATCTGCTGGCGCCAGCTGGCATAGTCGCGTGGCTCGGGCATCATGCGGGCCTCGCGCAGCCGGTCGAGGAAGGCGTAAAGCGTGGGTCGGGCCGAGAGGAACTGCGGCGTCAGATGCGTCAGATCAAGCAGCGCGGGGTTGAACATCTGCAACTGGCGCTGGCGGTCGAAGATCGCAAGGCCGATGGGCAGGTCGGCGAAGGTCTTGGTCAGCGTCTGGACGAATTCGCGCAGGCTGGTCTCTGCGCGTACGGTGGCATCGGCGGGCAGGGCGAAATGCAGTGCCTCGCGCCCGAGAGCGTGGCTGTGGCAGTCGAACCAATGGCCGTCAATGATGCTGCGCAGCCGGGCGGGGTTCGAGACCGGGCTGCCCGGCGTTTCGAACAGCCGGGGCAGGGGCCACGCCAGCGCGTCCAGCACACCCGCCTGCTGCGCATAGGCGCGGTTGGCCCAGATGACTGCCCCGCCTGCATCCTCACGCCAGATCGGGCAGGGCGCGTGATCAAGCGTCTGGCGCAGCTGATCGAGTTCCAGCCCCTGCGCGCGATGTGACAACCCGTCAACCATCACGCCAGCCCCTTCGGCCGCGGGATCGGCCAGGGTGATGCGGGCAAGGCCGTTCACATCCTCGGCGGTCAGGCGCAGCGCATCTTCGCCGTCGCGCCCGGTCAACTCGATCCGCCCGCGCTGCGCCAGTTGCGCGAGGCTTTGGGTGAAATCGTCGAAGCGGGGCGCAAGGAAGGCCGACAGCCGCGCCCATTCATTTTGCCCGGTGGCGGCGCCGTCAAGCAGCGCGCGGGCCGGAGCGGTGGCATCGACAAGCCGGTGCTCGTCAAACAGGAAGACGACGGGTTCCAGATGGCCCTCGGTCGGCGCCAACCCGGCGGGTCTGCGCGGCGCCAGAACGCTGAGCCCAAACAGGGCCAGAAAGGCCGCACCGACCGAGGTTACCACGATGACCAGTGCCTGCATCCACTCGAACTGCATCCGCGCGCCCTTCCGCCCCGTATCCGGCGGAGTTTCGCGAGAGAATGGTTAACAGCCGGTTAATCCGTAGGAAAACCGAGCCTCACGCGGTGATCGGCTGGTTCTCTCCAAGCCCGGTGCCATCCTCAATCACAAGACGCGCGAGCGGCCAGCTGACCTCGACCATGGCACCCGAGCGGGTCGCGTGGCTGACCTCGGGGATGAAGGATTCGGGGCCGTTGCTGAAGCGCAGATGGGCGCCGGTGCGCTCAAGCAGCGTCTTGGCGATGAAGAGGCCAAGGCCCATGCCCTCGTATTCCGGGCGCTGGCTCCGGTCGCCCGAACGGTTTTGCAGGAACGGATCCCCGATCCGGTTTTTTACGCCCGGCGCATAGCCGCGCCCGTCGTCGGTGATCCGCACGAGGATTGTCTGGTCGGTCCATTCGGCCTCGACCCAGACGGTGCTGCGCGCGAAATCCACGGCGTTCTGCACCAGGTTGCGCAGGGCGTGGATCACCTCGGGGTAGCGGTAGACGGTTGGCTGGCGTTCGGCGCCGGCTTCGCCGGGGTTCACGTCAAACAGGATCTCTTTGCCGCGATCGAGATGCGGCTCTGCCGCCTCGCGCAACACGGCCAGAACCGGGGCCGAGCGCAGGTGCAGATCGTCTTTGCCCGCCCGACCCATCGAGCGCAGAATATCGCGGCAGCGGTCGGCCTGTTCGCGGATCAGGATGGCGTCGCTATGCAGATCGGGGCTGTCCGTCAGCTCATCGGCAAGCTCGGAGGACACCAGCTTGATCGTCGCCAGCGGTGTGCCCAGTTCATGCGCTGCCGCCGCGACAACCCCGCCCAGATCGGTCAGTTTCTGCTCGCGCGCCAGCGCAAGCTGCGTGGCCAGCAGAGCATCGCTCATCGAGTGGATCTCGCTCGAGATGCGATGGGCATAGGCGCCCAGAAAGACGACGCCAATCACGATGGCGACCCAGAAGCCGAACTCGACGACACTGGGCATCTCGATCATGGTGCCGTCGCGGGTGATCAGCGGCAGGTGGAACTGGCTGACGATCGAGATGATCAGGATCGTCGCGATCCCGAGCAGGATTGTCGGGCGCCGTTCAAGCGCGGTGGCGGCGATGGTGACTGGCACGAGGATCAGCAGCGCGAAGGGGTTGTTCAGCCCGCCCGTGAGCGCCAGCAACAGGCCAAGCTGCGCGGTATCAAAGAGCAGCGTCGCGGTCACCTCGGCCTGGCTGAGGCGGCGGCTGTGCGGGAACAGGAAGATCGCCACGATATTGGCCGCGACCGCCGCGCCCACCGTTGCCAGCGCTAGCGGCAGATCCAGCGCGATATCATAGCAGCACCAGCCCACGAAGATCGCGCCGAGCTGCCCGATGATCGCGGTCCAGCGCAGAAAGATCAGCGTGCGCAGGCGAACCCAGTCGTGATGCGCCTCGGCGAATTGCGCGCCTGCTTCAAGCCGTTCCGCCATTCTGCCCCCGATCGACCCAAAGATGGGTCTGGTTGTCACATTTTATCCCGCCTAACTTGATAGTAGGGTGCGCCCAAGCGATCAATGCAGGACAAGGAACGAACTACCCATGGCACTTACTCCGCGCTTCGCCGCCATTCTGGCCTCGGCCGCCGTCGTCGCCGGTCTTGGCGCAACCGTGCTGTTCACGCAGGGCGGCGATGAGGATATTTTCGCCCAGTGCCGTCGTGGCGTGGTGGGCGGGACGGGCCAATTGGGCGGGCCGTTCACGCTGGTTTCGGAAACCGGCGCGACGGTTACCGACAAGGATGTCTTCACCAAACCGAGCCTGCTTTACTTCGGCTATACCTATTGCCCCGACGTCTGCCCGCTGGACAGCTCGCGCAATGCCGAAGCGGTCACCCTTCTTGATGAGCGCGGCTATGACGTGACGCCGGTATTCGTTTCGGTCGATTCCGAGCGCGACACGCCCGAGCTTCTGACCGAGTTCACCGAGATTATGCATCCGAAGATGTTGGGCCTGTCCGGCTCGGCCGAGCAGATCGCGGTCGCTTCCAAAGCCTATCGGACCTATTTCAAGGTTCAGAACCCCGGCGACCCCTATACTCTGATCGACCATTCGACCCAGACCTATCTGGTGTTCCCCGAAATCGGTTTCGTCGAATTCTTCAATCGTGACACGACGCCCGAGCAAATGGCGGAGCAGGTTTCCTGTTTCGTCGATGCATGGAAAAACTCCCAGTAACATAAAGGGAATTTGACCAGACGGTTCCGACCGCCTAAGACTTTCGGAACGCATGGGGAGAGCACATGGCCGACGATCAATTTGCCGAACTCGGGTCTGACCGCACGCTTTTGCTGGTGGATGACGACGTTCCCTTCCTGTCCCGCCTCGCGCGCGCCATGGAGAAACGCGGCTTTCAGACCGAAACGGCCGAGACGGTTTCGGCGGGCAAGGCCATCGCGCAAAGCCGCCCCCCGGCTTATGCAGTCGTGGATCTGCGGCTGGAGGACGGCAATGGCCTCGACGTGGTCGAGGCGCTGCGCGAGCGGCGCCCCGATGCGCGGATCGTCGTGCTGACCGGCTATGGCGCCATCGCCACCGCCGTGGCGGCGGTGAAAATGGGCGCGACCGATTATCTGTCGAAACCCGCGGACGCCAACGATATTACCAATGCGCTGCTGGCAAAGGGGGAAACCCTGCCGCCCCCGCCCGAAAATCCGATGAGCGCGGATCGCGTGCGTTGGGAACATATTCAGCGCGTTTACGAGCTTTGCGACCGCAATGTTTCGGAAACCGCGCGGCGTCTGAATATGCACCGCCGGACGCTTCAGCGTATTCTGGCCAAGCGCAGCCCGCGTTAATTAAGCTGACAAAAGTACAATTGGCCTTTTCGGGCATTAAATGGTTATCTCTGAAAAACATTTCAGGGAAGATCATGGATATCAAACTCGACGACCTCTCGATGAACGAACTCAAGGCGCTGCGCGCCAAGGTGGATCGTGCGATTGCCTCTTTCGAAGAGCGCAAGAAAAACGAAGCCCTGGCCGAGCTGGAAGAAGCCGCGAAGAAAATGGGTTTTACCCTCGCGGAACTGACCGGGGTTTCAGTTGCGAAAACCCGCAAGCCCGTCGCGCCCAAATATGCCAACCCGGCCGATCCTTCGCAAACCTGGACCGGGCGCGGGCGCAAACCGCAATGGGTGCAGGCCGCACTCGATGCCGGTAAATCGCTTGAAGATCTGGCGATCTGATCAGACCTGCGATCTGAGCCAGTCGATCAGCGTTCGGGCCGCCGGGCTTATTGGCCCCGGCGGCCTGACCACATAATACCCCAGGCTTTCGTCATTCATCTCGTGGATTTTCACGAGCCAGCCGTTCTCGAGATCTTCCTCGATCAGCGCCTCGGTTTCGAGATGCAAGCCAATTCCCTCGCGCGCGGCGGACAGCGCCAATTCCTCATTCGGGAAATCGGTGAATTTCAGCGCGGCGGGTTTTAGCCCGATGGATTCCAGCAATTGCATCAGCTCGGGCCAGCCGCGCTCGCGGATCCAGGGCATCATCGACATTTCCCGCAGCGAGAGCTTCGAGCGCCCGTTCAGCAATTCCGGCGCGGCCACCACCACCTGCGGCGCGGCGGTCAGATATTCCGAGACCACACCGGGCCAGCGTCCGGTGCCAAAGCGGATGCCGAGGCTTGCGCCCACCTCGCGCAGCTCGACATTGCGCGGGTCGGGCAGCAGCGACAGCGCGATCTCGGGGTGGGCCTTCCAGAACTTGGCAAGACGCGGCATCAGCCACTCGGCCGCGAAGGTCGGCGGCAGGGTGATGGTCAGCGGCTTGTCGGTCTTCTGGCTTTGCAGTGCTTCAAGCGTCGACTGAATCTGCCCGAAGCCATCCTCAAGCGCGGCGGCCAGGCGTTCGCCCTCGGGCGTGAGGTTCAGGTTGCGCCCCTCGCGCCACACGAGGCTCAGCCCGAGGTCGGATTCCAGCGCACGCACCTGCTGGGCGATGGCCGCATGAGTCACGTTCAGCCGCCGCGCAGCCGCGCTGAATCCCCCCTCGCGTGCGGTCGCCGCGAAGGCGCGCAACGAGGTCAGGGCCGGCATCTTTCTCCAGTCGATTTCGCTCATATGTAAATTTATCTAACAGATGATGAAAAATTCCTGACTCGCAAATCACCGCAAGTCAATGCAAATAAGGGGCATGACCATAACAAAGGAGATCAGAAAATGATCCGGATTCTTGCAGATGTGCTCACTCTTGCCATGGGTGGCCAGGCGCAGCGTGCGCCGCGGAACCGCGTCCAGAAATTCACGCGGTGATTTCGGCAAGCAACTCTGTGTGGCGCGCGGTATAGGCCGCGCGCACCTCGGCGGGCGGACGCAGGCGGATCGTCAGCCCCCGGATGACCGAAGCATCGGTCTTTCCGAACAACCTATCCGCCTCAGCCTTGGAAAACCCTGCGATCTGCTCGGCCTCCAGCCGGGCCGAGATCAGGTCGGCCACCTTGATCGCCTTCTTGATGGGGGCGGGCAGGGTGGCGGGCAGGCCAAAGCGCAGATGAACCGCAGCCGTCAGCCGCGTGTCGAGTTCGTTATACCCTTTCCCGATCGCGGCCTTCACCGGGCTGATCATGTCGCCCAGAACATATTCGGGTGCGTCGTGCAGCAGCGCGGCCAGACGCCAGCGCGCGCCGATGCCAGGGTTCTGGCGGGCGAAGATCTCTTCGACCAGTAGCGAGTGCTCGGCCACCGAATAGGCGAAATCGCCAAGTGTCTGCCCGTTCCAGCGCGCAACGAAGGCCAGCCCATGCGCGATGTCCTCGATCTCGATATCGAGCGGCGTCGGGTCCAGCAGGTCAAGCCTGCGCCCCGAGAGCATCCTTTGCCATGCGCGTGCCATCGCGGCCCCCTGTTTCTGGCAATGGTGCTAGCGAATGCGCGGTTGGCTGTAAACCGCCCTTCCGGCGTTGCATTGCCGCGCAAGGGTGGCGGTGCTACATAGCGCCCAAATCAAGGAATGGGGGCCTTCCGTGGCTGATTACATCATCAAGGACATCGCTCTGGCCGAATTCGGCCGCAAGGAGCTGGACATTGCCGAAACCGAAATGCCGGGTCTGATGGCCTGCCGCGAGGAATTCGGCGCATCGCAGCCGCTCAAGGGCGCGCGGATCGCGGGTTCGCTGCACATGACGGTGCAGACCGCCGTGCTGATCGAGACGCTCAAGGCGCTTGGCGCGGATGTGCGTTGGGCCTCGTGCAACATCTTCTCGACGCAGGATCACGCGGCGGCGGCGATTGCGGCGGGTGGCACGCCGGTTTTCGCGGTCAAGGGAGAAACCCTTGAGGAATATTGGGAATATACCGACAAGATCTTCCAGTTCGGCGGCGAGGGCGGCACCTGCAACATGATCCTCGACGATGGCGGGGACGCGACGCTCTACATCCTTCTGGGCGCGCGCGTCGAAGCGGGCGAGACCGACCTGATCGCCGTGCCGACCTCGGACGAGGAAGTGTGCCTGTTCAACCAGATCAAGAAGCGTCTTGCCGCCAGCCCCGGCTGGTTCACCAAGCAGCGCGACGCGATCCAGGGCGTCTCCGAAGAGACCACCACCGGCGTGCATCGCCTTTACGACCTGCACAAGAAGGGCCTGCTGCCCTTTCCGGCGATCAACGTAAACGATTCCGTCACCAAGTCGAAATTCGACAACAAGTACGGCTGCAAGGAATCGCTGGTGGACGGCATCCGCCGCGCAACCGACGTGATGATGGCCGGCAAGGTTGCCGTGGTTTGCGGCTATGGCGATGTGGGCAAGGGCTCGGCTGCCTCGCTGCGTGGTGCCGGCGCCCGTGTGAAGGTGACTGAGGTCGACCCGATCTGTGCGCTGCAAGCCGCGATGGACGGCTTCGAGGTCGTCGTGCTTGAGGACGTGGTCGACAGCGCCGACATCTTCATCACCACCACCGGCAACAAGGACGTCATCCGCATCGAGCATATGCGCGCGATGAAGGATATGGCGATCGTCGGCAACATCGGCCACTTCGACAACGAGATCCAGGTCGCCGCCCTGCGCAACCACAAATGGACCAACATCAAGGACCAGGTGGACATGATCGAGATGCCCTCGGGCGCGCGGATCATCCTGCTGTCCGAAGGGCGCCTCCTGAACCTCGGCAACGCGACTGGCCACCCGAGCTTCGTGATGTCGGCCTCCTTCACCAACCAGGTACTGGCGCAGATCGAGCTCTGGACCAAGGGCGACGACTACGGCCCCGGCGTCTATATCCTGCCCAAGCATCTCGACGAGAAGGTCGCCCGCCTGCATCTCGCCAAGATCGGCGTCAAGCTGACCGAACTGCGCCCCGACCAGGCCGCCTATATCGGCGTCACCGTCGAAGGCCCGTTCAAGTCGGAGCACTACCGCTACTGATTGCATACGTGCCGGCGGCGGAGCAGGGTTTCCCTCCGCCGCCGGCTTGCACTCGGGTTGCGCATCAGGCGCTGCGCGCTAATCTGCGCAAAATTCCCGGACCAGTGACCCTTTCCGAGCATGAGGTTATAAATGGAGAACTCGAGGCGGCATCAGATGCGCGGCCGGCTTTTGGCCATGATGCCTAAAGGGGCGGTCTGTGCCGAGGTGGGGGTCTGGGAAGGCAATTTCTCTGAGCGCATCCTGAACGAATGTGAGCCGAGCGCATTGCATCTGATCGACCCTTGGCTCTATCAGCCCGAGTTCGGCAATACGGCGTTTGGTCGCCGCAAGAACGAGCATCTGATGGAAGAGCGTTACCTTACGGTCGTCGACAAGTTCAAGGATGACCCGCGTGTTTCCATCCATCGCGCCAAATCCGAGGAAGCATTTGCCGCGCTGCCCGATCACAGCCTTGACTGGGTCTATCTCGACGGCAACCACAACGAGCCTTTTATCGGCCAGGATCTGGAAATGAGCCTGCGCAAGGTGAAGCTGGACGGGATTATTGCCGGTGACGATTTCAATTGGCAAAGCGAGCGCAGCGGTGCGCCAGTCAAGCGTGCGGTCGAGGCGGTGCTGGGACTGCTCGGCAATCGGGCAAAACTGACTCTGATGGCGAACCAGTATTTCATTCAACTCAATCGTAGCTGAGCCATTTGCCGCCGGTCGCTACGGGCAGGGGAAGTTCGCGTCAGTTTTCCCTTGGAGAGGGCCAAAGTTTCGCCTTACCCTCTGCACCGACATGGGGGCTGCCTGTGCATTTTGATCAACCGGACTTTGTGGGAGTGGATAAATGGGAAAACGTGACGAGCTGATCGCGAAATATGCCGCGGATCTGAAATCCAAATGCGGGATGGAGCCCGACATGGATCTTCTGACCAAGGTGACCATCGGCTGTGGCCCGGCGATTTACAATGCCGATGCCGAAACCGTCGCCGCCTCGGACAAGAGCGAGCTCGAAACCGTCAAGAACAATTTCCTCGTCAAGAAGCTGGGCCTGGCCGATGGCCCCGAGCTGATGGATGCGATCGACGCCGTGGTCGAGACCTATGGCCGCTCGGAGCGCAACAAGTATCGCGCCGTGGTCTATTACATGCTGACCAAGCATTTCCGCAAAGAAGCCGTTTACGGCTGAGCCGAAGCGAGCGGATGCGACGCCCGGGGCCGGTCTCCGGGCGTCTTGCGTTTCAGATCAGGTTCTTGATCCCGGCGACATGGGCGGCGCTGGCGCCGCAGGCATCGGCGGCGAGTGCCGTCACCGTATCCATCAGCGCCTCGGGGGCGACGATGCGGTCGATCAGGCCCCAGATCAGCGCTTCTTCGGCTTCGACCTTCTGGCCTGCCATCAGGATCATCTTGGCCCGTGCGGGGCCGATCAGCGCGGCCATACGTTTCGGGTCCGAGGGCTGCGGCAGGAAGCCCAGCTTCATCACCGGATAGAAGAACTTGGCCGAGGCCACCGCGATGCGCAGATCGCAGGCCAGAACCATCCCCATCGCGCCGCCCGCGAGCGTGCCATTGAGCGCCGCGATACTCAGGCAGGGCAGGGCGGCGATGGCGCCAGACAAGCGCTCCCACACCGGGTCGGTCGCGAGGCCCGCGCGGGCCTCGTCAAGGTCGGCGCCGGCGGAAAACACCTTGCCCTCGCCGCGCAGCACGAAGACGCGCGCACCCTCGGCCGCGGCGCGTTCGGCGATATCGGCGATCTCGGCAAGCATCCCGCGGGTCAGCGAGTTGGCTTTCTCGGGCCGGTCGATGGTGACGGTCCAAAGCCCGTCGGTCTGGTCAAGTCGGATCATCACTGTCCCCTGTAAGGCAACGCTGTTTCCCTGTTAACAAGGCCATCGGGTCTTGACCATTGCCCGGCATCAAAAGAGGATGCCGCCGACATTAAATTCGGAAGGGAATTTCAGATGAAATCGACGCGTCTCGCCAGTCTCGGCGCCATTTTCTCCCTGATGGGTACGACCGCGCTTTATGCCGATGTCACCGCCGAGCAGGTCTGGGAAAGCATCCAGAAGAGCAATGCCGACTATGGTTCCGTTATCTCCGCCGAGAAAAGCGAGCGTTCGGGCGATACGCTGGTTCTGAGCGGCGTGACGGTGGTGTCCGAGCAGAACCAGGAAGAGCTGCAGATGCAAACCCGCAGCGAGATGAGCCTGGATGAGCTGCGCCTGCGTGAGCGCGGCGATGGCACGGTAGAGATCACCGGCGCCGAGAAGATCACCATGGTGACCTCGTCGGCCGTGCAGGCCGAGCAGGAGACCGTCACCACCAATATGAACATGGTCATGACGCAGGCGAATTCGGTCGCCGTGGCCTCGGGCAGCCCCGAGAAGATCCGCTATGACATCACCGCGCCCGAAATGGTCGTGGAAGGGGACATGGAATCCTCGGCCGAAGGGGATCAACCTGCGATGAAGCTGGCGGCCACGATGACCGGCACCTCGGGCTTCTATGAGGTGACGCAGGGCGAGATGACCGAGACGCTCTCGGACATGAGCATGTCGGCGCTCAAGTTCTCGATGGAAGTCAGTGACCCGACCGCCTCCGAGAATTTCACGATGAGCGGCCAGATGGCAGACCTGCGCACCGAGGGCACGAGCCGCATGAACCTTGCGCCGGGCAAGGCGGATTTCTTCAGCATGATGGCGGGCGGTGCCGAGGTTAAAGGCTACGTCGGCTATGGCGCGTCGAAATTCGTGATCGAGGGCACCGCGGCGGAGGGCCCGGTCTATATGGAAAGCGCCGCTGAATCCGGGCGCATCGACGTTCTGCTGAACGGCGAAACCTTCGATTACGGTGTGACATCGGGCCCCTCGACCTTCAGCCTCAGCTCGCCTGACGTTCCCTTCCCGATTGCAGGCGCCATGGGAGACAGCGAGTTCCGTCTGGCCGCACCGGTCGCGAAAAGTGAAGAGGCCGCGCCCTATACCGCAAAGCTGACGATGAAGGATCTGACCGTTTCGGACGATATCTGGGGCCTGTTCGACCCGACCGGGCAACTGCCGCATGATCCGGCGACGCTGATCATCGATCTGACCGGTTCGCTGCGCCCGCTCGTGGACTTCTTCTCGGAAGAGATGGCGACGCTGGAAGGCCCGCCGGCCGAGCTTCAGAGCCTCGATGTGAACAAGGTGCAGCTGACCCTGCTGGGCGCCGACCTGTCGGGCAAGGGTGCGCTGACCTTTGACAACACCATGGGCGTGCCGATGCCTCTGGGGTCGATCACGCTTGATCTGACCGGCAGCAATGCGCTGATGGAGAAGTTGGTGGCGATGGGTATGGTGCCGCAGGATCAGACCATGTTCGTGAACATGATGCTGGGCCTTTACGCCAAGCCCGCGGGTGACGATGCCTATACCTCGACCATCGAGTTCAACGAGGGCGGCGAAATCCTCGCCAACGGCCAGCGTATCCAGTAAGACAATCGACACGTCAGGCCGCCCGGGCGTTCCGGGCGGCCTTTTCATTGCGGAGATAGCATGTCCGATACTCGCCTGTCCGACCTGACCCAGGCCTTGCTGGAAGTGGCCAAGCGCGCCGGGGCGGATGCCGCGGATGCCATGGCGGTTGATGGCCGTTCGATCTCGATCGACGTGCGCGGCGGCAAGCTGGAGCAGGCCGAGCGGTCGGAAGGTGTCGAGATCGGTTTGCGTGTGCTGATCGGCGGGCGTCAGGCCTGCGTTTCGGCCTCGGATATCTCGGCGCGGACCCTGTCGGACATGGCCGAACGCGCGGTTGCCATGGCGCGCGAGGCGCCGAACGACCCCTATGCGGGTCTGGCCGATCCCGCGCAACTGGCCCAAAGCTGGGACATCGCCGCCTTCGAGCTTGAGGATAATTCCGCCGAACCCGCCGCGAGCGCGCTTGAGGCCGATGCGCGTACCGCCGAGGCTGCGGCGCTGGAGGTTGCGGGGGTTTCGCAGGTGCAATCCGCCTCGGCCTCTTACTCGCGCAAGCGCGTGCATATCGCGGCCTCGAACGGGTTTTCCGGCGGCTACGGGCGCAGCTCGCGCGCGGTGTCGGCCGTCGCGATCTCGGGCGAGGGGCTGTCGATGGAGCGCGACTGGGCCGCCGAAAGCCGCACCTTTCAGGCCGATCTGCCCGATGCGGCCTCGATTGGCGCACAGGCAGGTCAGCGCGCGGTCGAGCGCGCCAACCCCCGCCGCCCCAAGACCGGCGCCTATCCGGTGCTGTTCGATGAACGGATCTCGGGCAGCCTGATCGCGCATCTGCTGGCGGCGATCAACGGCTCGGCGATTTCACGCGGCGCCTCGTGGCTGCGCGACGCGATGGACACGCCGGTTCTGCCCGAGGCGCTTTCGCTGACCGAAGAGCCGCACCGCCCGCGTATCTCGGGCTCGCGCCCATTCGATGCCGAGGGGCTGGCGACGCGCCGCCGTGCAATCGTGGAAAACGGTGTGCTGCGCAGCTGGACGCTGGATCTGGCGACGGCGCGCAAGTTGGGGCTGGACAGTACCGCCAATGCCACGCGCGGGACGGCCTCGCCGCCGGCGCCCTCGGTGGGCAATGTCACCCTGACGCCGGGCGTGCAGAGCCGCGCGGAGTTGCTGCGCGACATGGGCACGGGGCTTCTGGTGACCTCGTTCATCGGCGCGACGGTCAACCCCAATACGGGCGATTATTCGCGCGGTGCCTCGGGGTTCTGGGTCGAGAACGGACAGATCCAGTATCCGGTCAACGAATGCACCGTGGCGGGCAATCTGCGCGAGATGCTGATGCGGATCATCCCCGCGAATGATGCCCGCGCGCATCTGAGCCATCTGGTGCCGTCGCTTCTGGTCGAGGGGCTGACGCTTGCCGGCCAGTGATTATCAGGAGGATCTGGCGCTGTTGACCGACGCTGCGAAGGCTGCGGGTGAAATCGCGCTTGGTTACTGGAAGCAGGGCCCCGAGGCCTGGGACAAGGGCGGTGGCGCCGGTCCGGTGTCCGAGGCCGATCTGGCAGTCAACGCGATGCTGGAGCGCGATCTGCGCGCCGCGCGGCCCGACTACGGATGGCTGTCCGAGGAAAGCGCCGACAGCACCGAGCGTCTCGCGGCCAAGCGGGTCTTCATCGTCGATCCGATCGACGGCACGCGCGCCTTCCTTGCCCATGACGGCGGTTTTGCCCATGCGCTGGCGATGGTTGAAGATGGCCGCGCGGTGGCTGGTGTGGTGCATCTGCCCGCGCTCGAACTGACCTATGCGGCGGCGCTTGGCGGCCCGGCGCTGCTCAATGGCGAACCCATCCGCCCGAGCACGGCGCAGCATGTCGAGGGTAGCACCGTGCTGACCTCGAAGCTGTCCGATGATCCGGGGCATTGGCGGCGGGGCGTGCCGCGTTATCGGCGTAGCCTGCGGCCCTCGCTGGCGTGGCGGCTGTGCCTGGTGGCCGAGGGGCGCTATGACGCGACAATCTCGCTGCGGCCCGCATGGGAGTGGGACATCGCCGCCGCCAGCCTGATCGCCGAATGCGCGGGCGCGATGGCGACCGATCGCAACGGCAGCCCGCTGCGCTTCAACCGGCCCAACGCGCAGTCGAACGGCCTTGTCGTCGCCGCGCCTCGGCTGCACGCCGATTACATCGCGCAACTGCGTCACTGGCCCGAGTGAGACGCGGCTAACCAATTGGCAAGACTTGGCCCCTAGCCTGCCCCCAGCAAGAACTGCTGTCGCGGGGCGAATCCCATGCCGGGTATCGGGCGCATTCTGATCGTGATCCTGTCGCTGCTGGCGCCGTCATGGGCGCTGGCCAGCAACGCGCGCCTCGCCTCGGTCTGCGAGCAGGTCGCGGCCGAAGCCGCGCGGCGCTCGGGTGTGCCGGTGTCGGTGATGAAGGCGATCTCGCTGACCGAGACGGGTCGCAAGCTCGAAGGCCAGTTCCGCCCCTGGCCCTGGACGGTGAACATGGAGGGGGCGGGACACTGGTTTGATACCCTCCCCGAGGCCCGCGCCTTTGTCGTGCGCGAATACCAGCGCGGGGCGCGCAGCTTTGATGTCGGCTGCTTCCAGATCAATTACAAATGGCACAAAGAGGGGTTCTCTTCGATCGACGAGATGTTCGATCCGATGGCCAACGCGCTCTATGCCGCGCGCTTCCTGCGCGAGCTTTACGCTGAAACAGGGTCTTGGAACGCCGCCGCCGGGGCCTATCATTCACGCACCCGCGAATATGCGGATCGCTACTCCGCTCGCTTCGCCGAGCTGCGCCGCCGCTATCTGGCCGAAGATGTAGGGCAGGCACCGATCCAGCCGGGCGATGCGATCCCCGACATTCCCGATATCGTTCTGGCGGCGAATGGCGGCGGGCTCGAGGTCGGGCCGCCCCGGGTGAACACCTATCCGCTCTTGCAGCGCAGCGGCGATGTGCGCCCGCCTCTGGGCGGCGCGCCGGGAGCGAGCCTGTTTGCCTCGGCGTTGCGGCGCGTCGAGGCCGAATGATGCCGCGCGTCACGCTGCTTGCGATCTTTCAGCCGACGATCCTGCTGGCCCTCGCGCTGATGGCGATCATCGTGATGATGATCCTGCCGGTGCCTGCCTGGGTGCTCGACGTGGGTTTGGCGGCGTCCTTCGCCATGGCCATCCTGATCTTCACCGTGACGCTGTTCATCGAGAGGCCGCTCGATTTCTCGGCCTTCCCGACGGTGCTGCTGGCCTCGCTGATGCTGCGGCTGTCGCTCAACGTCTCGTCAACCAAGTTGATCATCGGGCAGGGGCATACCGGCACCGGGGCGGCGGGCGATGTGATCGAGGGCTTT
This sequence comes from Sedimentimonas flavescens, assembly GCF_025154035.1. Taxonomy (NCBI): domain Bacteria; kingdom Pseudomonadati; phylum Pseudomonadota; class Alphaproteobacteria; order Rhodobacterales; genus Sedimentimonas; species Sedimentimonas flavescens. The sequence goes on from NZ_JAOALJ010000003.1 coordinate 194,985, forward strand.
GCCAATTTCATCATGAGCGGGTCGGTGCTGATCGGCCTCGTGGTCTTCGGCGTCATCCTGATCGTGAACTTCATCGTTATCACGAAGGGCGCGGGCCGCATGGCCGAGGTGGGCGCGCGCTTTGCCCTCGACGCGATGCCGGGCAAGCAATTGGCCATCGACAGCGACATGAACGCGGGCGCCATCGACCATGCCGAGGCGCGCGCCCGGCGCGAACGCGAACAGGCCGAGACGACCTTCTTCGGTTCGCTCGACGGGGCGTCGAAATTCGTCAAGGGCGATGCGGTGGCGGGGCTTTTGATCACGCTGCTCAATCTGGTCATGGGGCTGATCATCGGCACTGCGGTGCATGGTATGCCGATTGGCCGCGCGCTTGAGACCTATGCGATCCTGACCGTGGGTGACGGGCTGGTCAGCCAAATACCGGCGGTCATCATCTCGATTGCTTCGGCCATCTTGCTGTCGCGGGGGGGCGCGAAGGGTTCGGCCGATATGGAGCTGTTTCGCCAGCTCGGAAAATATCCGCCCGCCCTGATGACGGTGGGCGTGCTGATGGCGCTGTTCGCGCTGGTGCCGGGCCTGCCGTTCCTGCCCTTCATGGTGGGGGCGCTGGTGCTGGGGGGCGCCGCGCAACTGCTGCGCCGCGCCGATCAGAAACGCGCGCGGCGCGAGGCAATGAAGATGCCCCCGCCCGAGCCCGCGCGGCGCAAATCCATGGGCGACATTCTGGATGTCGATGACATCCACGTCGAATTCGCGCCCGACCTGGTCGCGATGGCGCTGGATCCGGCGACGGGCCTCGATGCGCGGATTGCCAATATGCGCAACCACGTGGCGGCCTCCTTCGGGCTGATCCTGCCCGAGATCCGCCTGACCGATGACGGCGCCCTGCCTCCGGGCACCTATCGCATCAGAATTCAGGGGGTCGAGCAGGCGCGCGACCGCCTCCGCCCCGAGCGCGTGCTGGCCCTGATCGCCGATAATCGCGATCTGCTGCCCGCAGGCGAGGACGTGCGCGAGCCGGTCTATGGCGCCCCCGCGCGATGGGTTCCCGCCGCCGCGCAGGAAGAGGCCGTGCTGACCGGCTCGACCGTGGTGTCCCCGACCGAGGTGCTGGCAACCCATCTGCTTGAGGTCATCAAGCGCAACTTCGCGCGCCTCATGGGGCTGCGCGCGCTGCGCCGCCTGCTGGAAGAGACCGCGAACCTCTCCGACCCCACGCGCGCCGACGCCAACCGGCGCATCCTTGATGAGCTGATCCCCGAGAAGGTGCCTCTCGACCTGCTGCTGGCGGTCTTGCGCCTGCTGCTGGAAGAGCGCGTGTCGATCCGCAACCTCCTGCTGATCGTCGAGGCCATCGCCGAGGTGCGCGGGTTGCAATCGCCCGAGGCGATCTGCGAGCATGTGCGCCAGCGCCTCGGGTTCCAGCTGGTGGCCGAATACCGACGCGAGGACGGCACGCTGCCGCTGCTGCAACTCGCGCCCGAGTGGGAGGACACCTTTACCACCTACCAGCTCCAGACTGATCGCGGCCCGGCCGATGTCGCCCTGCCGCCCGACAAGTTCAACCGGCTGGTCGCCAATGTCTCGGACAAGATCGCGCGGGCGGGCGAGACCGGCGTTTTCCCCGCCATCATCACCTCGACCCGCCGCCGCCGTTTCCTGCGCACGGTGCTGGCGGCCAAGGGCATCTCGGCCCCGGTGCTTAGCTTCGAAGAGATCGGCATCGACGCAAAACCCGCCATGGTCGGCGTGGTGCCGGCATGAGCGCCGCACTGGCCGAGCTGCTGCAGATCAGCCAGACGCTGCTTGTTACGGGCTTTGTCGTGTTCCTGCGGATCGGCGGCATGATGGCCCTGCTTCCGGCCTTCGGCGAACAAAGCATCCCGACGCGAGTGCGCCTTGCGCTTGGTCTTGCCTTCACCGTCGTCGTTCTGCCCGCCGTCGAGGTGCCCGTGCCAACCGCGCTGATCTGTGCCGCCGAGGTGATGATCGGGCTGCTGATCGGCGCGGTGCTTCGGCTTTTCGTCATCGCCTTGCAGATCGCGGGCACGCTTGCCGCGCAGGCGACCTCGCTCTCGCAGCTCTTCGGGGGTTCGAGCGGAGAGCCGCAGCCCGCGATCGGCCATCTGCTGATGCTGGGCGGGCTGGCGCTGGCGGTGCAATCGGGGCTGCATGTCCGCTTTGCCCAGCTGATGATAGGGTCCTATGACGCACTGCCGCCCGGCGGTTTTCCCGATGCGGCGCTGGTGCGCGCCTGGGGGCTGGCGGGGGTTGCGCAGGCTTTCGCGCTGGCCTTCTCGATCGCCGCGCCCTTCGTGGTGGCGGGGCTGATCTACAACGTCGCCCTTGGCGCGATCAACCGGGCGATGCCGCAGTTGATGGTGGCTTTCGTGGGTGCGCCTGCGCTGACCGCCGGGGGGCTCGTCTTGCTGATGATCGCCGCGCCGACCGGGCTGATGGTCTGGCTCGGCGCGTTCGAGGGGTTTCTTGGCAATCCCTTCGAGGTGGCCCCATGAGCGAGGACGACGGCGAAAAGGAGTTCGAACCGACCCCGCAAAAGCTTGAGCAGGCGCGGCGCAAAGGCGATCTGATCCGCTCGGCCGAGCTGAGCGTGGCGGCAAGCTATGGCGGTGTTTTGCTGGTCGCGATGGGGTTGGGGGCGAGCAGCCTGACGTTGTTCGGCCAGCGGGCGATGGTGCTCCTCGATCAGGCTGACAGCCTTTCGAGCCTGGTCTTCGGCTCGTCTACCGCGCCGGTCGGCGGGATGATCGGCGGCATCGTCGTGGCGATTGCCCCGTGGTTCGCGCTGCCGCTGGTACTGGTGCTTGCGGTTCTCGCGGCGCAGCGGGCACTGGTTTTTGCCCCCGACAAGATCCAGCCGAAGCTGAGCCGGATCAACCCGTTCGCCAATGCGACGCAGAAGTTCGGCCGCGCGGGGCTGTTTGAATTCGCCAAGAGCTTCGTCAAGCTGATGGTCATCGCGGGTATCCTCGGGGTCTTCCTCAGCAGCCGGATCGAGGGGATCCTGGCGATGCAACGCACCGCGCCGGGGATCAGTTCGGTCGCGGCGATGGTCATGTTGCGCGAGTTCCTGGCCCTGGTCTTTTTGATCGCTTTGGTCGTCGGCGCGCTCGATTTCCTGTGGCAGCGGGCCGAGTTCCTGCGCCGCAATCGCATGAACCGCAAGGAACTGATGGATGAGATGAAGCAATCCGAGGGCGATCCGCATCTCAAGGCGCAGCGCCGCCAGAAAGGCGTCGAGATCGCGACACGCCAGATGATTGCCGATGTAAAGACCGCAGACGTCGTGATCGTGAACCCCACCCATTACGCGGTTGCGCTGAAATGGCAGCGGTCAAGCGGCCGCGCGCCGGTTTGCGTGGCCAAGGGCGTTGATGAGCTCGCCGCGCGGATCCGGGCCGTGGCAATGGAAAACGGCGTTCCGATCCATTCCGATCCGCCCACAGCGCGGGCCCTGCACGCGGCAATGCAGGTTGGCGAGGAAATCCGGCCCGAACATTACAAGCCCGTGGCCGCCGCGATCCGGTTTGCCGAGAAGATGCGTCGGCGCGCGAAAGGGATGCGGAGATGACAGGCAAGAAGCTGGCCAATCTGCAGATGCTCGCACAGCTTCGCCAAGAGATCGAACTGGCCCGCTTGGCAAAGCTTGCGCAACAGCAAACAGATCTGCGCGAGCAGCAGCGGGCCCTGCGCGCGGGTCTTGGTGCTCAGGAGGGCGCGGGGTTGTCCGACCCGGCTACGCTCGGGAAGTATCTCGATTGGGTGCAGGGCCAATGCGCGGCACTTGCGCGGCAAGAGGCGGCCCTTGGCCCGGAAATCGCGCAACAGCGCGCGGCTGCCGCAAAGGCATTCGGCCGCAATGAGGCGCTGGAAAAGCTTGCCGCCCGCCAGGCGATAAAAGGGCGGCGTCAGCCGTTATCCTGACGCACGATATCCGAGATCAGGACGCTTTTCGCCTCGGCTCCGAGGGTCTTGCGTGCGACCTCCAATAGCGCGCGGCGCAGGTCGTCGAGCTGGCTGGCATCGGTGAATGCGCCGCGAAAGCCACCGGCGTTGGCGTGGTCAAACAGAACCTGAAGGAAGGCATCGCGCAGCTTCGGCTCGACCGCATAGACACGCTCGGTCGCGCCAAGCCCGACTTCCAGGCTAAGCGACAAGATGACGAGCGAGGCAACCCGGCCATCCTCGACCACCGGCACGACGAACTGGTTGTTGAGCTTGACGTACTCAACCGTCGCGCCCTCGCCATGGCCGTCGCCCTCGGGTGCGGCGTGGTCGGTCGGATGCGCTTCGGGCGTCAGCGCATGTGCGTCTGTCGCGGGGCTGATCTCGTCAGCGGGGGGCGGGCGCAGGAAATACCCCGCGCCGCCACCGGCGAGAACCCCGATCAGGGCAAGAAGGATGGGCAAGAGCTTGCGCATCAGGGGCCTCAGAACGGCAGCAGCACATCGGCGACCTGCTGGCCGATCCGGGGTTGCTGCACATCGGTGATCTGTCCGCGCCCGCCGTAGGAAATCCGTGCGCCCGCGATCTTGTCATAGGTGATCTCGTTTTGGCGGCTGACGTCCTCGGGGCGCACGAAGCCGGTCACGATCAACTCGCGCATCTCGAAGTTCACGCGCACCTCCTGGCTGCCCTGAATCTGCAAGGCGCCATTGGGCAGCCGGTCGAGCACGGTTGCGGCAATGCGCAGCGTCAGCTTTTCCTTCCGGCTGACCGAGCCATCGCCCTGATAGGATGAGCGTGAGTTGGTCGAGAAGGCATCGGCCATGCTGGCGCCTTCGGGCAGTTCGGCGTCGATGCGTTGCGGCAAGCCGAGCATCGCGGGGATCCCCATCGAATCCGACCCCTTGCGGCTGCGCCCCGAACTGTTCGAGATCTCTGCCTTGTCGTCGATCTCGATCACGACGGTCAGGATGTCGCCGCGCTGCGCTGCCCGCCGGTCTCCGAGCAGCGAACCGCGCGTGCCGGACCAGAGCGAGGCCTCCTGCGCGGCGGGTTGCGGGTAGCCCAGGGTCTCGGGCAGGGGGCGCGTGTTCATCGCGAAGAACTCGCTGCCGCTCTCGACCGGGGTGAAGCCGGGCGCCTTGCCGACGTCTTCCAATCGCTGGCAGGCAACAAGCGCGGTGGCGGCAAGCAGGATCACAAAGGGGCGCATGATGGGCCTTTCACTGGGTTGAGACGATCGCCGTGCCATCGGCGGCGATCCGGGCAAAGACGGTGGAGCGCGAGCCGACATTCATGACCCGGATCGTGTCGCCGACCCCGGCGCGGTCGAGAGCCCGCCCCTCGGTCTGGATGAGAAGTCCGCCCTGACGATAGGTCAGCGGCACGATCTGGTTGCGCTCGACAATGGCGGGGGGGCCGAGTTCCTCGGGGTGCAGCGGCCGCCCGGCATAGATCGCTACGCGGGTTTCCAACCCGATGGCCTCTTCGGGGGTGGTCAGCGCACCCGGCAGAGTGCCCGGCTCAAGCGCAAGATCGGCGGGGGTGAGAACGGTCTGCGCGCGCAGGGTTCGGGTTGCGATCAGCGTGTCGGCCTGCGCGCTACCCGGGATCAGCGCAAGCATGAAGAGCAGCCAGCGCATCAGCGCACCTGCGTTGTTGCGCCCAGCATCTGGTCGGCGGCGGTGATGACCTTGGCGTTCAGCTCATATCCGCGCTGTGCCTTGATCAGCTCGGTGATCTCGCGCACCGGATCGACCGAGCTCTCCTCCAGATAGCCCTGGCGCAGGGTGCCAAGCCCGTTCTCGCCGGGCGTCGAGACCTGCGGCGGGCCCGAGGCGCCGGTTTCCAGAAACAGGTTCGAGCCCGTCGCCTCGAGCCCCTTTTCATTGGGGAACCCCGCCAGCGTCAGTTGCCCGAGCAGCTCGGGCTCGACCCGGTCGCTGAAATAGGCGTAAACCTCGCCCGCGGCGTTGATCGACAGGGTGCGCGCGTCCTCGGGAATGGTAATGCCGGGGGCGACGGGATAGCCGTCCGAGGTGACGACCTGGCCATCGGGCGAGCGTTTGAGTCCGCCATCGCGGGTATAGGCCGAGATGCCCGAGGGAAGCGTCACCTCCAGATAGCCCTGACCGTCGATTGCCACATCGAGATCTCCGCCGGTTTGCGACAGCGATCCCTGCGCGAGGTTCACGGTGACCGAGCTGGGGCGCACGCCAAGGCCAAGCTGCACCCCGGCCGGGATCACCGTGCCGTCGCTGGCCGAGATCGTGCCGGGGCGCGTCAACTGCTGGTAATGCAGGTCAGCGAACTCGGCGCGGCGGGCGTTGTAGCCCGTGGTGGACATGTTGGCGAGGTTGTTCGAGATCACCTCGACCCGCATCTGCTGGGCACTCATTCCAGTTGCGGCGATTTGCAGGGCACGCATGGGGCCTCCTATCGGCTGAGCGTCGAGATGACGCTGCGGATACGTTCGTCTTCACGGTCGAGGAAGGTCTGGCCCAACTCATAGGCGCGCTGGACCTCTATCATTCGGGCGATTTCGGCGACCGGATCGACATTCGATTCCTCGATGAAACCTTGCAGCAGCGTGGCGCCCTCGGCAGGGATCACGCCAGCCTCGACGGTGAACCGCGTGCCGCCGGTATGGATCAGGCCCGTCGGATCGGCGGGCAGGTAGATGCCGACCTGCGCCAGCGGCGTGGCACCAGCCGACAGCGTGCCGTCGGGTGCAAGCGTGATCGGCCCGGCGTCGGAGGGCGCGAACACGGGCGCGCCGCCGATATCGAGTAGCCGGTGCCCGTCGGGCGTCACCAATTCGCCCTCGGGGTTCGCAGAAAAGCTACCCGCGCGGGTCAGCTGGTTGCCCTGGGGCGTTTCGATCAGAAAGAAGCCCTCGCCCTCGATCGCGAAATCGAAACTGCCGCCGGTCTGCGTCAGAGGCCCCTGCACGAGCGAGACATTGCGACCATGCGCATAGGCCATCGACAGGCTCTCATCGCCCTCAAGCGCCTTCACATGTTCCGAGAAGATCACGCCTTCGCGGCGGAACCCGGACGTCGAGAGGTTCGAGATGTTGTTCGCGACGGCCTGCATTTCCTGCATTAGGCCGGATTGGCGGGCGAGCGTGGCGTAGATTGCGTTGTCCATGGATCAGCCCCCCGCGATCAGCGGCACGATCCGCGTGGTGAAGAAATCCACCAGCGTGTCCGACATGAAGGACATCGACACCCAGAAGACGATCAGCATCGCTCCCACCTTGGGCACGAAGGTCAGCGTCATCTCCTGCACCGAGGTCAGCGCTTGAAAGAGGCCGATTGCCACCCCGGCGACCAGCGCCACACCCAGCATCGGCGCTGAGATCATCACGGCGATCCACAGCCCCTGGCGCATCGTGTCGAAGAAGACGGCCTCCTGCATCATCACACCGGCATCCGAAGGATTTCCTGATAAGCCTCGACCACCTTGTTGCGCAGGGTCACCGCCGTCTCGACGGCGAGTTCGGTCTGCGCCAGCGCCTGCACCAGCGCGTGCGGGTCGGCCCCGCCCAGCATCGCGGATTTGGCGGTTTCTTCGCCCGCGCGCAGCGTCTCGGCAAAGCTGGTCGCGACCTTGCCGATGCTTTGCTGCGCGGCCTCGGGGCGGGCTGCGGCCGCCGCGCGGGCCTGTGTATAGCCCTGTGTTGCGAATGAGGTCTTGATGTCCATTCTGAACAGCCTTCCGGTTATCGGCGCAGGAGATCGAGCAGCGAGGACGACATCTGCCGCGTCTGGTCGAACATCCTCAGATTTGCGTCGTAGCTACGCTGCGCTTCGCGGGCGTCGGCGATCTCGAGCACCAGATCGACATTCGATCCGTCGTAATAGCCAGCGTCATCGGCCAGCGGGTGGCCGGGGTCATAGACCCGCTCCAGCGCGCGCGGATCGAGCGTCACGGGGCCGAGCGCCACTGCGCCCGTCCGTTGACCCTCTGCCACAACCTCTTCGAATGCGGCGGTCTTGCGGTGGTAGCCGGGCGTGTTGGCATTGGCGATGTTCTCGGACACGTGGCGCAGGCGCGCCGCCTGGGCCTTCATGCCGGACGCCGAGAGCGAGAGGGCGTTGGAGAAATCGCTCATGCTCAACTCCGGCCCAGAGAGCTGCGCAGAATACCGAGCGAGCTTTTGTAGATGCTCAGCGCGAGATCGTGTTCGCGCCGGATATCGACCGCGCGCACCATCTCTTCCTCCAGCGAGACCGAGTTTCCGTTGGGCGAGGGCGTGCCGTCCTGAACCAGCAGTTTTGCACTGGCCGAAACCTCGGCGCCCATATGACCCGCCCGGCTTTGACGCAGGGCCATGGCATCGTCCGCCTCGTAGGTCTGGGCAAAGGATGCCGCATCGCGCGCCCGGTATCCGGGCGTATCGGCATTGGCGATGTTCTGCGTGACGGCGGTCTGGCGCAGCGCGGCGTGGCGCGCCATGGACTGGGCCATCTGCATGATTTCGAGCCTGTCGAACATCGGGGCTTCTCCTCCGAGCTATCAACCAAGGCTTAAGAGCGAATCGTTTAGAAACCGTTTCATGCAGCAGGGAGGCCAGAATGGCATTCATCGGGTTTGAACCCTTGCAGGCCGAGATCTCGGATATTGTCGTGGCCCGCCCGGTCGGGCGCGTGTGCGAGGTCGGGCGGGGCATGATCGAGGTGTCGGGCCTCGCGGCGCATGCGGCGCTTGGGGATCGGGCGCGGATCTGGTGTCAGGGGCGTGTGGTCGGGGCCGAGGTTCTGGCGCTGCGGCCGCAGATCGTGACGCTTCTGGCCGATGGCGGGGCCGAGGGGCTTGCGATCGGTGACCGGGTCGAGCTGATGGGGCAGGCTGGCCTCGCGCCGGATGACAGTTGGGTCGGGCGGATCGTCGATCCTTTCGGGCGTCCGCTCGACGGTCGGCCGCTGGCGCGCGGCAAGCATGAACGGGCGCTGCGCGCCCCGCCGCCGCCCGCCGCGCAACGGCGACGTCTTGGCGAGCGGCTTGAGACGGGGCTTGCGGTCTTCAACACATTTCTGCCGCTGGTGCGCGGTCAGCGCGTCGGGCTTTTCGCTGGCTCGGGCGTGGGCAAATCCTCGCTGCTTGGAAAACTCGCGCGTGGGGTGCGTGCCGATGTCGTCGTCATCGCCCTGGTGGGCGAGCGTGGCCGCGAGCTGCGCGAATTCGTCGAGGGCGTTCTTGGCCCCGAGGGGATGGCGCGCTCGGTCGTCGTGGCGGCAACCTCGGATCAGTCGCCCCTCGTGCGGCGCCGCTGCGCCTGGAGTGCGATGGCCGTGGCCGAGCATTTCCGCGATCAGGGGCAGCACGTGCTGTTCCTTGCCGACAGCGTCACCCGCTTCGCCGAGGCGCATCGTGAGGTTGCCCTCGCCGGGGGCGAACCGCCAAGCCTGCGGGGCTTTCCCCCCTCTACCTCGCATCAGATCATGGCACTGGCCGAACGCGCGGGGCCGGGGCCCGAGGGCACGGGCGACATCACAGCGATCTTCAGCGTGCTCGTCGCGGGGTCGGATATGGACGAGCCGGTGGCAGACATCCTGCGCGGTGTGCTTGACGGGCATGTCGTGCTGGATCGAGCGATCGCCGAACGCGGACGCTTTCCCGCGATCGATCTGTTGCGCTCGGTCTCGCGTTCCTTGCCCGATGCGGCAAGCGCCGAGGAGAACGATATGATCGGCACGGCGCGGCGCTTGCTCGGTGCTTATGACCGGGCCGAGATGATGGTTCAGGCGGGGCTTTATGCGCAGGGTTCGGACGCGCTGGTGGATCGCGCGATTGCGCTCTGGCCCGCACTCGACGGGTTCATTTCGCAAGATGAGCCGGCCGATATTCAGGCAAGCTTCCGAACCCTGGCGGGGATTCTGACGCAACGGTAGAATTCATTAAGATTTTTGGTCGCGCGCTTCGGCGGTGTATTATATCGTTCGTAAGACAAGTCATTTGATCCAAGAGGCATTACAATGATCACGGTCCTGATCGCCGACGATCATGAAATGGTACGCGACTCGATTGCGGCATATCTTGAGAACGAACAGGATATTCAGACCGAAGTCGCGAAAGACATGCCCAGTGCACTGAGAAAGACCGTCGATCACGGCGGCTTCGATCTGGTGCTGCTGGATTATACGATGCATGGCATGAACGGTCTGAACGGGTTGCAAGAGGCGATGCGCGCCAATGGCGGGCGCCCGGTGGGCCTGATCTCGGGCACCGCGACGCGCCATGTGGCCAATGAGGCGCTGGCACTTGGGGCGGCGGGTTTCCTGCCCAAAAGCCTCTCGGCGAAATCCCTGATCAACGCGGTGCGCTTCATGGCCTCGGGCGAGGTCTATGCGCCCTTCGAATTCCTCGCGGGCGATGAGGATGACGACAAGACCGAACTGGCCAAGCAGTTGACCGAGCGCGAAGGCGAGGTCATGCGCGGGCTCTTGCGCGGTCAGTCGAACAAGGAAATCGCGCGCGACATGGGCATTCAGGAAGTGACCGTGAAGCTGCATGTGAAAACGCTGTGCCGCAAGATCGGCGCGCGCAACCGCACGCAGGCGGCGATCATCGCCAAGGAAGCGCATTTCCACTAGTTTCCGGCTGCGGCCTGCGCGCGCGACAGCAGCGGTCGCAGGGCTTCGCGGGTCTCGTTCCAGATCGGGGTCAGCTTGCCGTCAATCTCGACCGTCTCGCCAGCCTTGCAGCGGGTTTCGATCCCGCTCAGAGCCTTGCGTAGGCGTTCAGCGCCAAAGGTGCCGCAGGCGCCGGCGGTCTGATGGATCAGTGACACCGCCTCGGGCGTTTCGCTGGCCGAGACACGGTCCGGCAGCGCCGCGATGGCCGCATCGGTTTCCTCCATGAAACCCCGAAGCAGCTTGGCGAAGCTGCCTGCGGGCAGGCTGTCGCGCAGTTCCTGCAAGGCGTCGTGGTCCAGCGTTCTCGGCGCGGCACCAGTGGCCTTGCGCGCTGTCGCCGTGGGCGGCGCACCGAAGAGTGTCTGCAGCTTCTGTCTGCTGACCGGCTTGATGACCCAGTCGTTCATGCCCGCCGCTTCGAACAGCGCGACCTCGGTGGGCAGGGCATGGGCGGTCACGGCAACGATGCGCGTGGCGTGCGAGGGGCCATTGCCCGAACGGATCGCATGCGTGGCCTCGAAACCGTCCATCTGCGGCATCGAGACATCCATGAAGATCACGTCATAATGGCGAGAGGCGGCTTTATCGACGCCGTCGCGCCCGTTATGCGCCTCGTCCACGCGATGGCCCATCTTGTAAAGCAACTCGCGCAGCACGAAGCGGTTGATCTCATTATCCTCGACGATCAGGATGTCGAGCGGCTTGGCGGCAACCCGCGGCACAGGCTCTTGCGCAGGTTCGGTAGCGGCGGCTTTCGTGACCTCGGTCAGAGGCACGCGCAGCCAGAAGGCGCAACCCTCCCCTTCCTCGCTTTCCACACCGATCTCGCCGCCCATCGCCTCGGCATAGCGGCGCGCGATGCCCAGGCCAAGACCGGTGCCCTCGGCGCGTCGGCCGTAGGTCGTGTCCAGCGTCACGAAATCGTCGAAGATGCGCGTCAGGTCGGCCTCGGCGATGCCGATACCGCTGTCGATCACGCGAAACTCGATCATGGCAGCGCCCCGGATCTGGCCGACGCGCTCGATCTCGATGGTGATGGTGCCGTCCGTGGTGAACTTCACCGCGTTGCCGACCAGGTTCAGCAGGATCTGACGCAGCTTGCGCTCATCGCCCGAGACGGCGCGCGGCAAGGCGCCGATCCGTTCTGTCCGGATGATATTGCCGTTGCGATGCGCCAGTGCACGCTGCGACTCGACGATTTCGGCGACGGTGGTGTCGATATCGAACGGCGCTTCGGACAGGGTCTCGGTGCCCGAGTCCGAACGCGAAATCTGCAGCACGTCATTCACATGGTGCAGCAACAGGCGCCCCGAGACCCGCATTGTGTCGAGGTATTTGCGCTGCTGTGGCGTCAGCGCGGTATCGTCCATCAGCTCCAGCGTGCCCAAGAGACCGTTGAGCGGGGTGCGCATCTCGTGGCTCATCACCGCGAGGAATTGCGTCTTGGCGCGCTCGCCCACCAGCGCATCGTCGCGCGCCCTCTGCAGGGCCTCCTCGTGCTCGAGGCTTTTGGTGATGTCGCGGATATAGGAAACGAAGATCTCATCCTTGCCGGCCAGCACCGATGAGACCGAGACCTCGACCGGAAAGACCGCGCCCGATTTGCGCTTGGCGCGCAATCTGATCCGGCCAGCGCCCAGAAAGCGCTTCTCTCCCGTTCGCAGGTAGCGCTCCATCGCCCCCTTGTGGCGTGCGCGAAGATCGTCGGGGATAATCAGTTCCTGCATCGGCTGGCCGATGGCCTCGGCCCGGGCATAGCCAAAGATCTGTTCGGCGGCGCCGTTGAACTCGATTATCTGGCCACAGCGGTTTGCCACGATGACGGCATCAAGCGATGTCGCCACGATCGCCTCGGTCTGCTGGCTGGAGCGCTTGAGCTGCTGTTCGCGCCTTGCGTTCAGCCGGGTCAGGTGGATCAGCCACAAAAGCAGCGCGGTCAGCGCGAAGATCAGAAACAGCGTACCGGCCGCCAGTCGCAGAAGGGTGTGCGAGATATCCTCGCGTTGCTGGTCCGAACGCGCGGCGGAAACCATGATGCCGCGCAGCGATATCGCCCGAAGCTGCGCGTGCAGAGCGCGTGCATTGCTCAGAAGTGTCGGCAGCGCCGCAACAAGCGTCTGGTCGTCGCCGTCCATGAGGCGGGCGGCCGATTCAAGGTAGGTGCTGACCGAGTTCAGTGCCTCGGCGATCTGGGGCTCGTCATGGATCGACGAATAGGCATCGCCGCTCTTTACGATCCGGATGCGGCTGAAAAACACGTCGAACGACCGGCGCAACTCGTCGAGCGAGTCCTCCGGGTTCTCCTGTGCCATCAGCAGGTTGTTCTCGTAGCGGTAGTACTCAAGCTCGACCTGCGAGAGCGACCACTGCACGTTGTCGGAGCGCGATGCCGCCAAAAGGTCGAGCTGAGCTTTTACATCACGCGCCAGGTAAAGAATGGGGAGCAAAAAAATTGCGAGAGCCAGGAGAAGAGTGATTCCCCTGAGCTCTCTGAGATAGCTTGTTGGTTTTTCTGTTCCGTGAGTCAAAACAGTGGTTTTCGGCTATCTTTTCCTGTGTTCTGTCAATCGCTTATGTCCATTCGAACCAGTTGCCAGATGCTGCGCGAGTAGATCACCTCGCTCTGGTAAGCGGCGTTCGCATCATACGGATACACCAACCACAGCGGCCCCTGCGTCCGGACGGACATCTGCTGACCATTCTGTTGGTAGGCGATGATCGGGCCCCCGTCCACTCCGTCGCTCACGGGGATCTCGATCGCATAGTCATTCACTGCGGTGGCGTAGATCATGTCGCCCTGCGCGCCCACGACCTCCAGCAGGTCGCTTAGCTGAACGCCGCGAAACTCCTGAACGCCCTCGGTCCAGATCGTGTTCGTGCGGATTGTCACCGCAGGCAGCGTCTGCAGCAGCGCCATGTCAAACTCGGCCCGCCCTTCGGCGTTGGTATTGGCGATTTCCCCCGCAATGGTCAGCAAGACATTGGATTGCGGCGTCGGCAGGGTTCCGGCAAATGCCCCGCCGCACATCAGGCAGCCAAATGCGACTGCCTGCAAAATGCCGCCCCTACCAATTCGCAGTTCAAAATTCATTTTCACCTCGTGGGGCAGCAAATCAGCCGCGCCGCACCGGAGCACCTCCGGCACCCGGAAATCCTAGCTTTGACACGATGCCGCTGCTATCTGGGCAGAAGGCTAGCGGCCTATTCTTTGGGATAGTGCCGCAAACCGGTTCGGGGCGCATCAGATTCGACGCAATGCCGTGCTAGAGCAAGATGGACAGACCCGATCCTGCCGAGGCGCTGAGCAATTGCAGCGCAATCGATTGCGAGCTTGCAGCCGCGCCGCTCCCCAGTTCCGCGCGCAGCAGGTAGGTCTTGATCAGTTCTTCGATCCTGTCGGGCTGCGCGAACTGGCCGGGATCAGATGAGCCGAAGGCTTGCTCGGTCCGGCTCCGGTAGATCTCAAGCTGCTGATCGATATTGAGAGACGAGACGCTCTCGGGTAGCCCTAGAGCGGTGCGGAACACCGTGCTCATGGTGTTGGAGCCGATGATGGTGAACCATTTGGTCTTTTCCGAAGTGCCCTGCGCCGCCAGTTCGGGCAGGTCACGCCGCAGCGACAGTGCGAGCCGCATCGAATTATCTGCCTCGCCCACCGCGATCTCGAACTGGCGCTCGCGGTATTGCGCCACGATCTCGTCGGGAAAGTCGCTCAGCACCGTGCGCGGGGTCGAGAAATCGCCAAAACCGAAGGCCTTGGTCAGGGCCAGATAGCGCTTGTCGGCCAGCTTGTTCGCCAATGCGTCGCCGTCAAGCGACCCCTCGTCCAGCACCTTTTGGATGAAGTAGCGGTTGTTGATATCGTCATCGAGGCCAAAGGCCCCAAGCGCCACAGACAGCAGGCGCCGGTCCGCGACAAGCTCGGCCGCCGTGGTCACCGAGCCTATCTTTTCGCGGAAATAATCTTCGTTGCGCTGGATCTGGGCCGAGGCCGTAAAGGCCGCCTGCTGCTTCTCCATCGTCCGGTTGAGGAACTTCCAGCCGGCGTAGCCGCCCATCGGTATCACCGGCGCGTAGCTCATGCCCGCGCTGCCGCCAGCAGACGCGCCTCGCGCGGCAAGAGGCTGCGCAGGGCCTTGAGTGCCTGGTAATACTGCGCCTCAAGTACCGCCTCGGTGGCCAATGTCAGTTGCGCCCGACTGTCGTGATCGGTCAGGGCCTGGCTGAGTTGTTCGATCCCGCGCAAGAGCTGCATTCGCGCTTCTTGCGGGTTGGCATCCCCTGACAACACCAGCTGTACGATGTAGCACACGCGGCGCACGGGCGTGTTGACCTCTTCGGGGTGGATCGCATCGCGAAGGCGCAGGATATGCGCATTGGGCGTCATGATCGCGAGGCGCGAGCGCCGGTCGCCATTCTCGATCACCGCGCCGTTGATCAGCACCCGCTCCTTGGGGGCGAGTTTCAGGACAAGGCCGCTCATGCTGCGGCCCCGTCTTCATGGCGCAGACCGCGCATGATCGCGGTGTTGATCTCGACCAGGACATCCGCCGAGGCCGCGCCAGCAAGCACCTTGCGGCTGTGGATCTGCGTGAATTCGTTCAGGTAGAAAAGCCGCGCGCGCAGTTCGGACGGCAAGCCATTCTCGGGCGAGGCCACATCGGCGGCCAGCGTCGTCCAGAGGCGGCGGTTTTCATAGAGCGCCGCGGCAAGCGCTGCGAACTGCGTCGGCCCGCCCGCGCTCGATTGCTTGAGGCTATGGGTGATGCGGGCGAACAGTTCGTATTCGGTGCCGCGCAGGGTGCGGGTCGGCTGAGCGGGGTTGCCATAGGCCGTTTTGGCCAGAGTCGTTGCGTACACGGGAAGTCCTTCCTGTGGCTGGATGCATCGGAACGCGGCTTTGCCGCGAAGAAGGGGGCGCCCGTGTCAGGCGCCCCCCGTTCGTATCAGCGAAACAGCGACAGGATGTTCTGAGGCTGCTGGTTGGCGATCGACAGCGCCTGGATGCCAAGCTGCTGCTGGGTTTGCAGTGCCTGCAGGCGGGCCGAGGCCTCTTCCATATCCGCATCGACGAGCGAGCCGATCCCGGTCTTCATCGCGTCCGAAAGGTTCGAGATGAACTCCGACTGGGTCTGGATGCGCCCCTCGATCGAACCGAAGTTGGCCGCGGCATTGGTGGCCGTGTCGATCAGCGATTCGATCGCGCCTAGCGCCGCAGTTGCGCCGGTGTTGGTCGTGACATCAAGGCCGGTCAGCGCCGACAGGCCACCCGCGCCCGCCGAATGGAACTGCGCGGTGATGTTGAGGTCCTGGTCGAGCCCGACCACATCGGCCGGGGTATCGGTGGCAAGACCGTCGATTGCGGTGTCGGTAACCGTCAGCGTGATCGCGCCGTCGTTCGAGCCGTCCGCAGCGCTGGTGGTGATCTCGAGGTCGGCAATGCCAAGCGAATCGATCGCCGAGGCAAGCCCGGCAAGGATCCGGTTCGACTGTTCGGTTGCCGTCTGTGCCGCGTCCCCCGCACTGACGGTATAGCGCACTTCCTGTTCACCGATCCGCATCGAGATCGCGTCGCCCTCGGCATAGGTGATCGTCCGGTCGAGGGTGAACGAGACGGTGCTGGTATCCGCCTTGGCCAGCGTGGCGGCGGCGACATCTTTGGTCGTCGAGGCGTTGGCCGAGCTGAACACCGCCTTGGCGGTGTAGCCGCCGGTCGACAGGTTCTGCCCGTCGACCTGGATATGGGCAGCATTCACCCCCGTCGCGGTGCGGTCGAGCGACGAAAGCACGTTCACGCTCGAATTGCTGCCATCGACCAGGTTCAGCCCGTTGAACTGTGCCGCGCCGATGACCGAGTTGATCTGATCCTTGAGCGCGTTGATGTCGTTCTGGATCTTGCCGCGATCGACGTTCGATTCCTGCGCCGCGACGATCTTGCCCTTCATGTCCGTCAGCAGGTCGGTGATGGTTTCCGAAGCCTGGCGCGCCACAGCAACGGTCGATTCGCCAAGCGCAAGGCTATCGGAGATGCCTGAGAAGCCCTTCACATCCGATTCCATCACTTTCGAGATGGCCCAGATCGCCGCGTTATCCTTGGCCGAGGCGATGGATTTGCCGGTCGAGATTTCGGCCTGGGTCTTGGCCAGACCCGAGTTGATGCCCTTGAGCGTTTGCAGCGCCACCATCGCGCTGGAGTTCGTCAGAATGCTCGACATGTCATGTCCTTCCAAAAACGGCGCTTTGCGCCGGGTTTCGCTTGCCGTTTTCAAACGGCGCTCGTGGCGTTCTGACCGATGCGGCGCTGAGTCGGGTGCCGCGCCATCCCAAGGATGCAAGGCGATCCTTGCAGCGGATCACCTAACAGAAAGCTAAGGTCGGCAAGTTGCCGGCCCCTGAATCGTTTGGATTTTAGTCGATTGCCTCAGGCGCGATGCTCGAGGCCGGAGCCGCCCTCGCGGCTGATGCGCTGCGCGCGCCCGGTGCTGTCATAGCTTTGGAAGCCGCGCACGGCCTCGCGGATCAGGCTAAGCCGGCGCTGCGCGGCGCGCACGCCCTCAAGTGCGGCGGCCAGCATCCGGCCGTTTTGTTGCGCGGCATCACGCAGGGCTGAAAGCGCGGCCCCCGATTCGCCTTCAAGCCGCGCAAGCAGGTCGGTCTTGCGCCGGACCAGCGTCTCGAGCGCAGCAAAATCGCCGCTGCGGATGGCCTCACGTTCAGCCTGCAACACGGCGCGCATCTGATCGGCGGGGGATTTGGGCTCAGCCATTGGCCTGATCCTTCTGCATGGCCGCGAACAGCCGCTCTGCCAGGCCGATGCCGCCGCGCTGCGCCATCAGGCTTGCCTGTTCCTGCACGAGGAACGAGGAAAACTGCTCTTCTCCAGCGCCGCCGCCGAAGGCCTGCTGGCTTTTGCCAAGGCCCGCCTGTTTGAGCATCTCGGCCAGGAAAGCGGCCTCCAAATCCTGCGCGGCTTGCCGCAGCGCGGGTTTCGGGGCGCTCGGCGCTGTCGCGGCACCGGTGCGGGCGGTCGGATCGAACATGGCGGTCGCTCCAATTGAATCGATTTCGTCCACTATCCGCGTCAGGAGTAAAGAAGCGGTAACCTCTCGCTGACAGGCTGGCGGCGGATCGACAGAAGTCGAGGGGACGATGCCGCAGTTGATACCCGCAGACCGCCTGGCGACGGGAGCGCCGCTTGCCGCCAATCCGGGAGGCAAGGCGAAAGGCCTTGGTCTGCCAGACTACGCGTTCGGGAACTTGCTTGAGGGTGGGGCAGATCTCGCCTCGCCGCGACAGGACGATCCGGCGAAAACGGATGTCGGCCCGCGCCCCGAGTCGCTGAGTTGCACGGCGCTTGTCCTGCCCTTGCCCTCCGCCCCTGCCATGCCTGACCCGGCCGCGCCCGGCGCGGGGGGCAGCGCCGAAGCGCTCATCCGAACATCCCCGCTGCCCGACAGGGGGGCGCTGGTCACGTCGGATCAGGTCCCATCCGACCTCCCCGCTTCAGAGCCGCCAGCAGCCCGGAATAATGTCGTTGGGAACGCAGTTTCCCTTGGCCCGGAGCTCGCTGCCATGGTTCCCGCAGAGCCTGCCGATAGCGCCTGCGTTGTGGGGCCCGCTGCCAGCGTTGATCCGCCCCCGGCAGGTTCGCAGCTTCCGGCGGCGGCCGCCGCGCTTGCGGCTGCGGTGGCGTTTGGGCCAGCATTCACGCCCGGTTCTACGCAGCGGGTGGCACGTGATCCCGCGCCCGCTGCGGCGCAAAACCCTACATCCGCTACCGCGTTGGAATCGGCCCGCCGCGCGGAACTTGCAAACGGCGGCGTGCCCGCGCCGGGTCTTGCAGAAATCTCGCCGCGCAACGTGCCTGATGTGCCGAAGGGCGAAACCTCCGGCGCGATGGTCGTGCCTTCGTCACCCGTCCCCGACAAGCCGGAGGATCAGGTTGCCTCCTCTCCCGTGTCAGGGGCGGCAGGTTCGCCGCGAATGCCGATGCAGGCGTTCATGGTGGGGGACGGGGCCGATCAGCGCCAGCAGCGCGGGCGGGGGGATGCGGAAAGCCTCGGGGGGATTGCCGAGGTTGTGGCCCCGACCGCGCGCGGTCCCGCTGTCGAGGTTCAGGCTGTGCCCCTGTCGCCGCGCCCAGGTGCGGCCGAACCGCCCGCAACCCCGGTTCACGTCTCCCGGCAACTGGCCGAGGCAGCGGGCGCGCAGCGCGACGGCATGGTTGAAGTGGCGCTGGCCCCCGAGGAACTGGGCAAGGTGAAACTGCGATTGCAGGCCCATGACGGGGTCATGAGCGTCTCGATTCAGGCCGAACGCCCCGAAACGCTGGATCTGATGCGCCGCCATGCGGATCTTCTGGCGCGCGATTTTCGCGACCTCGGATTTCGCGACGTGGCTTTCAGCTTTGCCGAGCATTCAGGCCAGAGGCCCGCCCCGCCTCCCGATCCCGACGAAGGGATGGAGTTGGCCCCGACGATCGATCCCGCCCGACCGTTGCCGATCCCGCCGAAACCCTCCGCCGCAGGACGCGGCCTCGATTTGCGAATGTGAAGGAGTTCTCCGCCATGACCAGCGTTGCCCCGGTTACCAGCACCCCCGCCACCAGCACGGCGACCCAAAGCAAGGGTGCGCTGACTTCGGACTTTCAGACGTTTCTCAAGATGCTGACGGTGCAGATGCAAAACCAGGATCCGCTGAACCCGATCGAAAGCTCGGATTACGCGGTGCAATTGGCGACCTTCTCGGGGGTCGAGCAGCAGGTCCAGACCAATACGCTGCTGCAGGCGCTTGCAGCGCAGATGGGGGTCGCGGGGATGGCAGAGATGGCTGGCTGGGTCGGGATGGAGGCGCGCGTGGCCGCACCCGCCCGATTCGATGGCGCGCCGATTACCCTGGCGCCGAACCCGGCTGTTGGGGCCGATCAGGCGGTGCTGGTTGCCTATGACGCAAGCGGGGTCGAGGTCATGCGCCAGACGATTGCAGCCAGCGCCGAGACGCTCGACTGGGCGGGGACGGATGCGAATGGCGCACCGCTGCCTGCGGGCAACTATTCGTTCCGGCTGGAAAGCTACAATAACGGCACGCTGATCTCGACGGACACGGTCGAGGTCTATAGCCGGATCGTCGAGGCGCAAGGCACCGGCAACGGCACGATGCTGGTGCTTGACGGGGGGGCGACCGTTGCGGCCAGCGATGTCACCGCGCTGCGCGAGGCGGGCAGGTCCTAGAGGATCTGCCCGACGGCCACGCCAACCGCCAGCAACGCGAGACCGACTGCCGCAAGCCCGGCAATGTGCATCCGGCTTTTCGGCTCGGGCGGTGCGACCGGCGCGGCCTGCCGTTCCAGCGCCGAGCGTAGAAGCTCGGGCAGGCGCGGACCGAAATCGCCCAAGATCATTACCGTACGCACCAGATCGCGGATCGCCGCGCGCGGGCCGAGGTTCTCGCGGATGTATTTCTCGACCACCGGCTGCGCGGTTTCCCAGATGTTGATCGCGGGGTTGAGCGAACGCGCGACGCCCTCGACCACGACCATGGTGCGTTGCAGCAAGATCAGCTCGGTTCGGGTCTGCATCCCGAAGCGCTCGGTCACCTCGAAGAGGTAGGCCAGCAGGCGCGCCATCGAGATATGCGTGGCGTCCATGCCAAAGATCGGCTCGCCCACGGCGCGCAGAGCCAGGGCGAATTCGTTCACGTCACGGTCGGCGGGCACGTAGCCCGCCTCGAAATGTACCTCGGCCACGCGGCGATAATCGCGGCGGATGAAGCCCATCAGGATCTCGGCATAGACCCGACGGGTATATTCGTCGATCTGCCCCATGATGCCGAAATCATAGGCGATGACATCGCCATTCGCGGCCACCTTGAGGTTGCCGTGATGCATGTCGGCGTGGAAATAACCGTCGCGCAGCGCGTGACTGAGGAAGAGTTGTAGCACGCGCTCGGAGATCGCCACGACATCGTGGCCCGCGGCGCGGATCGCGTCGGGGTCGCCGATTGACACGCCCTCGGCCCAGTCCATGGTCATCACGCGGCGGCTCGACATCGACCAGATCGGCTGCGGCACGGCAAAACCCGTGTCGCCTGCCGTGTTGGCCGCGAACTGCGAGGCGGCCGAGGCCTCGAGCCGCAGGTCAAGCTCCCCCATCACCACGCCTTCGAAATGCTTGACGACATCGGTCGGGCGCAGTCGGCGCGAGGCGGGAGAGAGCCGCTCGATCATGTCGGCGGCGAAATGGAAGGCGTCGAGGTCGCGGCGGAAGGCGCGCTCGATCTCGGGGCGCAGGACCTTGACGGCGACGCAGGCGCCAGTATCGGCGCGGCGCGCGGAATGGACCTGCGCGATCGAGGCGGCGGCGACGGGTTCCGAGAAATCGAAGAACATCTCGTCCACCGGGCGATCAAGCTCGGCCGCGATCATGCGTTTGGCGACTTCGGTCGGGAAGGGCGGCAGCTTGTCTTGCAGCACACGCAGCTGATCGGCCAGTTCCTCGCCCACCACATCGGGGCGGGTCGAGAGGACCTGTCCGAACTTGATATAAGCCGGTCCGAGCGCGGTGATCGCGCGGGTCACCGGCGGCAGATTCGGATCGCCCTTGTAACCCAGCCATTTGAACGGCCAGCCCATGATGCGTGCCACCAACCGCAGGCGCGGCGGCGCTTCAACGGCCTCGAGTGCGACCTTCATCGCCCCGGTGCGCTCAAAGGTGGCGCCGGTGCGGATCAGCCGCCAGATGTTATGAGGTCCCCGCATCTCAGATCTTCCAGCCGGAATGGAGCGCCGCAATCCCCATCGAAAGGTTGCGGTATTTCACGCGCTCGAATCCCGCCTCACGGATCATCGAGGCGAAGATTTCCTGCGTCGGGAACTTGCGGATCGATTCGACCAGATACTGGTAGCTGTCGCGGTCGTCGGCGACGATCTGGCCCATCACCGGGATGACGTTGAACGAATAGGCGTCATAAAGCGATTGCAGCATGTCATTCGGGATCTGGCTGAATTCAAGCACCATCAGCCGCCCGCCGGGGCGCAGCACGCGGTAGGCCTCGCGCAGCGCGTCGGGGATGCGGGTCACGTTCCGGATGCCGAACGAGATCGTATAGACGTCGAAGGTGTTGTCCTCGAAGGGTAGGGCCATCGCATCGCCCACCACCCATTTGAGGCGATCGGCCATGTCCTCGGCTTCGGCGCGCTTCTGGCCCTCGATCAGCATCGACTCGGTCATGTCGCAGACCGTGGCGCTGGCACCCGGCGCGCGCTTGAGGAAGCGGAAAGCCACATCGCCCGTGCCGCCCGCCACGTCGAGCAGCTTTTGTCCGGGGCGCGGCGCAAGCCAGTCCATCATCGCGTCCTTCCAGACCCGGTGGATGCCCAGGCTCATCAGATCGTTCATGATGTCGTATTTCGATGCCACGCGTGAGAAGACGCCATGGACAAGCCCGGCCTTCTCCCCTTCATCGACGGTCTTGAAGCCGAAATGCGTGGTCCTGGTCTGATCCGTGCTCATGCGCTCTTGCCGATCTGAAAAACTCCCCCTTCTTATAGGGACCCCAGCGGCCATGACAATGCGACAGGAGCAACGATGCCCGAACTGCCCGAGGTAGAAACCGTCCGGCGCGGCCTTTTGCCTGCGATGGAGGGGCGACTGATCGTGCAGGCCGAGGTCAATCGCCCCGATCTGCGCTGGCCCCTGCCCGAGAACATGGCCGGGCGGCTGACCGGCGCGCGGGTGGTGCAGCTGCGGCGGCGCTCGAAATATATCCTGGCCGATCTGGACCGGGGCGAGAGCCTTCTGATCCATCTGGGCATGTCGGGGCGGATGCTGGTGTCGGGGGTGATGCTGGGGGGCTTTCACCTCGACCATCCCGCGCCGCAAAAGCATGATCACGTCGTTCTGCACATGGAGGGCGGCGCACGGGTGACCTTCAATGACGCGCGGCGCTTTGGTGCGATGGATCTGGTGCGTACCGACCGCGAAGAGGCCTACTGGCTGCTTGCGGGCCTTGGCCCCGAACCCTTCGGCAACGATTTCCACGAAGACTACCTTGTGGCGCGCCTGAAAGGCCGCGCGACACCGATCAAGGCCGTGCTGCTCGATCAGCGCGTGGTGGCGGGCTTGGGCAATATCTACGTCTCCGAAGTGCTGTTTCGCGCGGGCATCGACCCACGCCGCCAGGCCGGCAAGATCGCTGCAAAGCGCGTGGCGGGCCTTGTGCCGATCATTCGCGAGGTTCTGGCCGAGGCGATCGAGGCGGGCGGATCGAGCCTGCGCGACCACCGCCAGGCCGATGGAGAGCTGGGCTATTTCCAACACAGCTTCCGCGTTTACGACCGCGAGGACGAACCCTGCATCACCTGCGCCACGCCCATCCGGCGCATCGTGCAATCGGGGCGCTCGAGCTTCTTCTGCCCCAGCTGCCAGCGCTAGTGATGCTGCATCCGCGAAGTCAGGCTTGATAATCGCGGCGGTCCTGATAGGACTCCTGCCATCACAAGGAAAGGCAACGCCACATGGCCTACCAGACCCTGATCGTCGAGATCGAAGACTATGTCGCCCTGATCCGGTTGAATCGCCCCGAAGCCCTGAACGCGCTGAACTCGACCCTGCTGGGAGAGTTGGCCGAGGCGCTGAAGGCGGCGGACGCCAATGAAAAGGTGCGCTGCATCGTCATTACCGGCTCCGAGAAGGCCTTTGCGGCCGGTGCTGACATCAAGGAAATGGCCGACAAGTCTTTTGTCGACATGTATACCCAGAACTACTTCTCCGACAATTCCGACAGCATCCTGCGCACGCGCAAGCCGATCATCGCGGCGGTCGCGGGCTATGCGCTTGGCGGCGGTTGCGAGTTGGCGATGATGTGCGACTTCATCATCTGCGCGGACAACGCCAAGTTCGGCCAGCCCGAGATCAACCTGGGCGTCGTCGCCGGGATCGGGGGCACGCAACGCCTGACGCGCTTTGTCGGCAAGTCGAAGTCGATGGACATGCACCTGACCGGCCGTTTCATGGATGCCGCCGAGGCCGAGCGCTCGGGGCTGGTGAGCCGCGTCGTACCCGCCGCCAAGCTGATGCAGGAAGCAATGGCCGTGGCCCAGAAGGTCGCCGAGAAGTCGGTGCTGACCTCGATGGTCGTCAAGGAATGCGTCAACCGCTCCTACGAGACCACGCTGCAAGAGGGCGTGCATTTCGAACGCCGGATCTTCTTCTCGCTGTTCTCGACCGAGGATCAGAAGGAAGGGATGTCGGCCTTCCTCGAAAAGCGCCAGCCGCAGTTCCGCGACAAATAAGCGAAAGGCCCCCTTCGGGGCTTTTCTTTTTGGCGATTCTCGCTTATGAGGCCGCCTCACATGCGCGTGGAGCCCGCTCAGGCTAGAATCAACCGGTTCGCTGGGACGACCGGGCTTTGTTGCGCAATCGAAATTGTAACAGACCCGGAAAGTCGGAAAAACACATGGCCAATACGCCCCAGTCCAAGAAACGCGCCCGCCAGAACGAGCGCCGCAACGACATCAACAAAGCTCGCCGTTCGCGCATCCGCACCTATGTGCGCAAGGTCGAAGAAGCGATCGCTTCGGGCAATGCCGAAGCTGCCGTTGCTGCTCTGCGTGCCGCTCAGCCGGAACTGGCCCGTGGCGTGACCAAGGGCGTGCTGCACAAGAATACCGTGTCGCGCAAGATCTCGCGCCTTGCTGCGCGCGTGAAAGCTCTCGCGGTCTGATTGTCCGCTGAAACAGACTGTTGCCAAAGGCGCCCAATCGGGCGCCTTTTATTTTTTGTTGTTTTTCAAATGTTTAAAATGAAGTGTTGCAGGTTTGACCAACTGGCGCAGATTCGGTGACACGAATCCTGCGTCAAGAGTGAAGATCGGTTGCGTGGGGGCTCCGCAGCGCGCTAGCGTCTACTTGCGATTCACGTCGCCTTGGGGGACATGACGCATCTTTTCGGGACTGGAGCAGGCATAAACGTCTGCCACGACAAGTAAAAACAGCCGGGTCTCCTGGCCTCGAATGATGCGAATCCGATTCCTGAGGGCTCTGCGCCCTCGCCATCGGCAGATACTGCCTGACTCGGGATTCCCGGGCCGGTTTTCTGTGTCCCAATCGCAGGCTGCGCGCTCCGCTCACGCGGGGTTAAGGCCAGCAATGCCAGGGGATGCGGATGCGGCTGACCGTGTGTGTTTTGAATAGGCAAGAAAATGACGGACGAGACCTGGGGGCGGGTGTGTGATGAGCTTCTCAAGAGCGTTGGCAAGAACAACTACTCGACCTGGATCGCGCCGCTTCGGCTGATCGAGATGTCCGAAGGCATCGCGGCCTTCGAAGCACCGACCAAATTCATGCGTGACTGGGTGTCGCGCAATTTCGCCGAACCGATTCTGCGCGAGCTGCGCGCGGCTGGTGTCGCGGCCGAGCGGATCGACATCCGTGTGCCTGCCCTGCGTGCGATTCCCGCAGCCGAGATCTCAAAACCCGTCGTGGCCCCGGCTCCGGCGCGCGCCCGTGTTGCGCGCCCGGTCGATGGCGCCGAGCTTCCCGGCGCGCCGCTCGATGCGCGCTTCACCTTCGACAGTTTCGTTGTCGGCAAACCGAACGAGCTGGCCCATGCCGCCGCGCGCCGCGTGGCCGAGGGCGGTCCGGTTACCTTCAACCCGCTGTTCCTTTATGGCGGCGTGGGTCTTGGTAAGACCCACCTGATGCATGCCATCGCGCATGAGCTGCAGATCCGCCGCCCCGACCTGCGCGTGCTCTATCTCTCGGCCGAACAGTTCATGTATCGCTTCGTGCAGGCCCTGCGTGAGCGCCAGATCATGGACTTCAAGGAGCTGTTCCGCTCGGTCGACGTGCTGATGGTCGATGACGTGCAATTCATCGCCGGCAAGGACAGCACGCAAGAAGAGTTCTTCCACACGTTCAACGCGCTTGTCGATCAGGGCAAGCAGATCGTCATCTCGGCCGACCGCGCGCCGGGCGAGATCAAGGATCTCGAAGAGCGTATCAAGTCGCGCCTGCAATGCGGCCTCGTGGTCGATCTGCACCCGACCGACTATGAGCTGCGCCTTGGCATCCTTCAGACCAAGACCGAGGCCTACCGCGCCCAGTATCCCGGCCTCAAGCTGGCCCCGGGCGTGCTGGAGTTCCTCGCGCATCGCATCACGACCAACGTTCGCGTGCTGGAAGGCGCGCTGACCCGTCTCTTCGCCTTCGCCTCGCTGGTCGGGCGCGAGATCACGCTGGATCTGGCGCAGGAATGCCTGACCGACATCCTGCGAGCCTCGGATCGCAAGGTGTCGATCGAGGAGATCCAGCGCAAGGTGGCCGAGCATTACAACGTCCGCCTGTCCGATATGATCGGGCCCAAGCGCGTGCGCACCATCGCGCGTCCGCGTCAGGTGGCGATGTATCTGTCCAAGCAGCTGACCACCCGCAGCCTGCCCGAAATCGGGCGTCGTTTCGGTGGCCGTGACCACACCACGATCATGCATGGCATCCGCAAGATCGAGGAATTGAAGGACGGCGATCGGCAACTGGCCGAGGATATCGCGCTGCTGCGTCGGCTTCTGGAAAGCTGACGCGACACGCCGAGCCCTTGACGCCCGCGCCAAAGCGGCCGAATGTCCTGAAAAATCTTGAGCCTGAGCGGAGAGATGTTACCTTTCCGTTCCGGTCTGCCGTGGGGGATGGAAATGAAATTCAGCATCGAACGTGCCGCGCTTCTGAAGGCGGTGGCTCAGGCTCAGTCGGTCGTCGAGCGCCGCAACACGATTCCGATCCTCGCGAATGTGCTGATCGAGGCGGAAGGCAGCACGGTATCGTTCCGCGCCACCGACCTTGATATCGAGGTGGTCGACAAGGCCCCCGCGCAGGTCGAGCGCGCCGGTGCCACCACCGTTTCGGCGGTGATGCTGCATGAGATTGTGCGCAAACTGCCCGATGGCGCGCTGATCTCGCTGACCGATGATGCGGCGGCGGGGCGGCTGACGATTCAGGCGGGGCGGTCGAGCTTCAACCTGGCGACGCTGCCCAAGGAAGATTTCCCGGTCATGGCCTCGTCGGAATATACGGCGAATTTCTCGGCCAAGGCGGGCGTGCTGCGGCGCCTCTTTGACAAGTCGAAATTCGCGATCTCGACCGAAGAGACGCGCTATTACCTCAACGGCGTCTATATGCATGTCGCGACGGGCGAAGATGGCCCGGCGCTGCGCTGCGTGGCGACCGATGGCCACCGGCTGGCGCGGATCGATGCGCCCCTGCCCGATGGTGCGCAAGGCATGCCCGGCGTGATCGTGCCGCGCAAGACGGTGAACGAGCTGCGCAAGCTGCTGGATGACGACGAAACCGCCATCGCGGTTTCTGTTTCCGAAACCAAGGTGCGCTTTGCCACCCCGGTGATCACGTTGACCTCGAAAGTCATCGACGGCACCTTCCCTGATTACACGCGCGTCATTCCGATGGGTAACACCCGCCGGCTTGAGGTCGATGCCTCGGAATTTGCCAAGGCCGTGGACCGCGTGGCGACCGTCTCGTCCGAGCGTTCGCGCGCCGTCAAGCTCAGCCTCGACGAAGACCGGCTGGTGCTTTCGGTCAATGCGCCCGACGCAGGCGCGGCCGAGGAAGAACTGGCCGTGGCCTATGGCGACGAGCGGCTCGAAATTGGCTTCAACGCCAAGTATCTGCTTGAAATCGCAAGCCAGGTGGACCGCGAGAACGCCGTCTTCATGTTCAACTCTTCCGGCGATCCGACGCTGATGCGCGAGGGTAACGATACCTCGGCGGTCTATGTCGTGATGCCGATGCGCGTGTGATCGGGGCCGGTTCCGGCCTGCGATCCAATGCAGTGAAAGGGCGCCGATGCTGAGGGAGCTGACTCTATTGCAGTTCCGCTCGCATCGGCGTTCGCATCTGGCGTTCGACGGGCGGCCGGTGGCGATCTACGGGCCGAATGGCGCGGGCAAGACCAATATCCTTGAGGCGATTTCCTTGCTCAGCCCCGGCCGCGGGTTGCGGCGGGCCTCGGCCGAAGAGTTGATGCGCCGCGCCGAGGCGGTGGGCTGGAAGATCCGCGCCGAGACCGAGTTGCACGAGATCGAAACCACGGCCCTACCTGGTGCCTCGCGCGAGGTGCTGATCGACGGCAAGGCGGCGCCTCAGGTAGCGCTTGGGCGCATCCTGCGGGTGCTCTGGCTGGTGCCCGCGATGGACCGGCTGTGGATCGAGGGGGCCGAGGGACGGCGACGGTTTCTCGATCGGATCACCCTGTCCTTCGTGCCCGCCCATGCCGAGGCGGTGCTGGCCTATGAGAAGGCCATGCGTGAACGTAACCGGCTGCTCAAGGATCAGGTGAGCGATCAGCGCTGGTATCACGCGCTGGAGGGCCAGATGGCCGAGGCCGCCGCACAGATCGCCGCCAATCGTGCCGAGGCGCTGGCGCGCATCACCGCCGCGCAGGATGGCGGGGCCACCGCCTTTCCCGCCGCGCATCTGGCCATCGTCAATGGCGGCCCCGAGGATCTGGCCGCCGCGCTGGCAGAGGGGCGGCGGCGCGACATGGCGGCGGGGCGCACGCTCGAAGGACCGCACCGCGTCGATCTTGAGGCGATCTATGCCGAGAAGGACGTGCCCGCCGCGCTCTGCTCGACCGGAGAGCAAAAGGCGCTGTTGATTTCGCTCGTGCTGGCGAATGCCCGCGCGCTGGCGGGGGAGCCGGTCGTGGTGCTGCTTGATGAGGTGGCCGCGCATCTTGATGCGGGGCGGCGCGCGGCGCTTTATGACGAGATCTGCACCCTGCCCGCGCAGGTCGTGATGACCGGGACGGGGGCCGAACTTTACGACAGCCTCGGGCCGCGTGGGCGCTATTACGAGGTCGTCGAGCACGAAGGCGTCTCGCAGGTCAACGAAAGGAGCGCACTATGAGTTATCCCAAGCAGCGCGTCACCCTGATCACCCTCGGCGTGGCTGACATCCCGCGGGCGCGGGCGTTTTACGAGGCGCTTGGCTGGCGCCCGGTTCAGGCGCTCGATAGCGTGGTCTTTTTCCAGCTTTCCGGGATGGCCCTGGGCCTCTTCGGGCGCGCGGATCTGGCGGCCGATCAGGGGCGGCCGGGCGCCGCGCTTGGCACCGGCGCGATGACGCTGGCACAGAACTTCGATACCGAGGCCGAGGTGGATGCCGCTTTTGCTGCCGCGCTGGCGGCGGGGGCTACGGCGCTGAAGGCGCCTGAAAAGGTCTTCTGGGGCGGATACTCGGGCTATTTCACCGATCCCGACGGCCATGTCTGGGAATTGGCGATGAACCCGTTCTGGGCGCTCTCTGCCGATGGGGCGCTCAGCATTCCGCCCACGTCATAAGCCCACCAAATCTTGTGTCTTGGACGTGACATTCCCCCGCCGACCCACTATAAATCGCCGGTGATATTGAGGATGGGCGGGCATGACCGAGAACACCAAGAACAAGGCCGAATACGGCGCCGATTCCATCAAGGTTCTCAAGGGCCTGGAAGCGGTGCGCAAACGGCCGGGCATGTATATCGGCGATACCGACGATGGCTCGGGTCTGCATCACATGGTCTACGAGGTCGTCGATAACGGCATCGACGAGGCTCTGGCGGGCCATGCCAACTACGTTGCGGTGAAGATTCACGCCGACAGCTCGGTCTCGGTGCGCGACAACGGGCGCGGGATTCCGGTCGATATCCATGCCGAAGAGGGTGTCTCGGCGGCCGAGGTCATCATGACCCAGCTGCATGCGGGCGGTAAGTTCAACAACACCGATGAGGGCGGCAACGCCTACAAGGTCTCGGGCGGTCTGCATGGCGTGGGCGTGTCGGTTGTGAACGCGCTCTCGGATTGGCTGGAACTGCGCGTCTGGCGCAACGACAAGGAATATTACGCCCGTTTCGAAAAGGGCGAATGCGTCGAGCATGTGCGCGAAGTGGGCGATGCGCCCGGCGAGAAGGGCACCGAGGTGCGCTTCATGGCCTCGTCCAAGATCAACGACCCCGAGGGCACGTTCTCGAACCTCGACTATGTGTTCAAGACGCTCGAAACCCGCCTGCGCGAGCTGGCCTTCCTGAACTCGGGCGTGCGGATCATTCTTGAGGACGACCGGCCCGCCGACGCTCTGCGTACCGAGTTGCATTACGAAGGTGGCGTGCGCGAGTTCGTGAAATATCTCGACCGCTCGAAAGCTGCCGTCATGCCCGAGCCGATCTATATGGTCGGCGAAGTGCGCGGGATCGGCGTCGAAGTGGCGATGTGGTGGAACGACAGCTACCACGAAACCGTGCTGCCCTTCACCAACAACATCCCGCAGCGCGATGGCGGCACGCACCTTGCGGGCTTCCGCGGCGCGCTGACGCGCACTATCACGAAATATGCCCAAGACAGCGGCATCGCCAAGCGCGAGAAGGTCGATTTCACCGGTGACGACGCGCGCGAAGGCCTGACCTGCGTGTTGTCGGTCAAGGTGCCGGATCCGAAGTTCTCCAGCCAGACCAAGGATAAGCTGGTCTCCTCCGAGGTCCGTCCCGCAGTTGAGAATCTGGTGAACGAGAAGCTCGGCGAGTGGTTCGAGGAACATCCCGGCGAGGCCAAGCAGATCGTCGGCAAGATCGTTGAGGCGGCCCTTGCGCGCGAGGCGGCCCGCAAGGCGCGCGAGCTGACGCGGCGCAAGACCGCGATGGACGTGGCCTCGCTGCCCGGCAAGCTGGCCGACTGCCAGGAGAAAGACCCCGCCCTGTCCGAAGTCTTCTTGGTCGAGGGTGACTCGGCCGGCGGTTCGGCCAAGCAAGGGCGCGAGCGCAAGAACCAGGCGGTGCTGCCGCTGCGTGGCAAGATTCTGAACGTCGAGCGCGCGCGCTTTGACCGGATGCTGTCGTCTGACCAGATCGGCACGCTGATCACCGCGCTTGGCACCGGCATTGGCCGCGACGAGTTCAACATCGACAAGCTGCGCTACCACAAGATCGTCATCATGACCGATGCCGACGTGGACGGCGCACACATCCGTACGCTGCTGCTGACCTTCTTCTTCCGCCAGATGCCCGAGCTGATCGAGCACGGCTATCTCTACATCGCGCAGCCGCCGCTTTACAAAGTCGCGCGCGGCAAGTCCGAGGTCTATCTCAAGGACCAGGCGGCGCTGGATGACTTCCTGGTGCATCAGGGCGTCGAAGGCGCGATGCTGCGCCTTGGCAGCGGCGAGGAAATTACCGGTCAGGATCTGCTGCGCGTGGTCGAAGAGGCCCGCGTGATCAAGCGTATCCTCGCGACCTTCCCGACGCATTACCCGCGCAACATCCTAGAGCAGGCAGCGATTGCCGGGGCGATGCTGCCCGGGGCGATGGATGCCGATGCGCAGGCGGTGGCCGATAGCGTCGCGCGGCGTCTCGATCTGGTAGCGCTGGAGTATGAGCGCGGCTGGCAAGGCCGCCCCACGCAGGATCACGGCCTGCGCCTGAGCCGCATCCTGCGCGGTGTCGAAGAGGTGCGTACCCTTGACGGCCATGTCTTGCGCGCCGCCGAGTCGCGGCGCCTGGGGCAATACACGCAGGATCTGCGCGACACCTACGGCACCCCCGCGACGCTGATCCGCAAGGAGCGCGAGCAATTGATCAACGGCCCGCTCGACCTGCTGGCGGCGATCCTGCAAGAGGGCGAAAAGGGCCTGACCCTTCAGCGCTACAAGGGTCTGGGCGAGATGAACCCCGAGCAGCTGTGGGAAACCACGCTCGATCCCTCGGCGCGCACGCTGTTGCAGGTGCGCATCGAGGATGTGGCCGAGGCCGACGACATCTTCACCAAGTTGATGGGTGACGTTGTCGAGCCGCGCCGCGAGTTCATCCAGCAAAATGCGCTGAGCGTGGAGCACCTCGACTTCTGAGGTGTCCGTCGGATTGCGCGCGATCCTGCACTAAGGCGAATCGATCTCGGGGTGAGGCATTCGGTGCCGCAAATCGCCGTGGGCTGATTGTTGCCAAAATACACACAATGTGGCTTGCCTCCTCGATTCCGAGGGATTCGCGTCGTTTGGGCGCCGTGCTTACGCGTTGTCGGCGCTGTTGCCCTCCCGGATACAATCTCCGGCTGAGGCAATGGCTTCCTTTACGTAATTGACAATTTGCCGCACCAAAGCCACACTTTCGCCATATTCTATTAAACGCACACGGAGTGTTTGCGTAACTTTCTTGCTACCGTGCCCGAACCAGTTCGTAGGGCGCGAATTATTGA
Organism: Sedimentimonas flavescens; assembly: GCF_025154035.1. Classification (NCBI taxonomy): domain Bacteria; kingdom Pseudomonadati; phylum Pseudomonadota; class Alphaproteobacteria; order Rhodobacterales; genus Sedimentimonas; species Sedimentimonas flavescens. The sequence goes on from NZ_JAOALJ010000003.1 coordinate 226,823, forward strand.
AGCCAATAATGAAACAACGCAGTTCGTAGTCGCATCCAGAGTTTCCATGGGTGAGCAAGCGAACTCCACGAGGCATGTCAGACAGCACGACCTGAGCACCATCGGCGCCTATCGCCGGTATTGATGGAGTTTTGGCGGGGCCGACCGGCGAATGGGCCGGCTTCCTAGAGCGATCAGGATGATTGGATGCGGCCGGCCGAGCGCCCGCCGCGCATTTCGATCGCATGCGTTTGAAATTGATTTTGTGGGGGCTAGACATGGCACTGGAAGATAACAACGACGTCATTCTGTCAGACGACCAGATCCTTGATGATGGTTTGGCAGTCAGTACCGACAAAGATGATTACGCGCCGGGATCGACCGCCTTCTTCACCGCCTCTGGTCTTGAGGACGGCGCCAGTGTCACCTTCGAGGTTGAGCATGTCAGCGACGCCGGTGAGGACGGTGTGCTGGGCACCGCGGACGACGTCGTGATCGACCTCGGCGGCGATGGCCATGATAGCTGGACGGTTACCGACGGTGGCGAGGGAGACCTTGACGGTCTGGCAAACGGAACGGTCGTGACGTCATGGTACGTGAACCCCGACGATAGTGCGGGCGAGCGCTTCCTTCTCAGCGCGTCGAGCGGCTCCGACACCGCCTATGCGACATTCACGGACGGCATCGGGGACGATGCGGGTGCGGATGTCGATCTCACGGGGCCTGCGCCCACCACCGTCGAGTTTGATGGCGCCCTCTTCTCAAACGACGCGGCGGGCGCCGGTACTGGCCTGATCAATCCGTTTGTTCGGATCAGCACCAACGATCCGGTGGAGGAAGGGTACAATACCTCTGATCGGCCCCTTGATTACGACGAGAATAGCAGCCCGAATTTCACGCGCGATCTGTTCTACGGCGATATCCCGGTCGTAACGCTTTACGACGATGAGGGTAACGCCGTTCAGTACCTTGAATTCCGTCTTGATATCAACGAGCCGGATTCAGGGGCGACCAGCTATCTCTCGCTCGACGAAGTCCAGATCTATCTCTCGAACGAACAGGTTCCCTCGGGCGACCCGGGCTTGGTCGACCTTTCCGATTATGAACTCGTCTGGTCGCTTGATGAACTGGATGCGAACGGCGAGATCCTGGTCGATAACTGGATCGCCCTCGACTACACGCTGCAGGCGGGCTCCGGTGTTTCGGACATGATCATGTATGTGCCGCTCTCGAGTTTCGAGGAGGCGAACTTTGATATGAACGACGGCACCTATGTCACGCTCTATTCCAAGTTCGGCGATCAGGACGACTATGTAGTTGACGGCGAACTTGTCGCGGACTGGACCAACAATTCCGGTTTCGAAGAATGGTCGGTTCGTCAATTCGTCGAGGTCGTCGGCATCAAGTTCAATGATATCGATTCCGATGGCGTGCAGGATGACGGCGAAGAGGTGATGAGCGGTTGGGAAATCCGCGCCTATATCGACCTTGATCGCGACGGTCTGCTTGATCAAAACGAGTATGAGCTCGGCGCCTATGCGACCGATTTCACGAATGAATTCGGCGAGTTCGAGCTGAACTTCTTCCTCGATGCGCAGATTCCGAATAACGGCGGGCATGTTGCTGATGCCCAGTTCATCATCGTGGAGGTCATGCAGGACGGGTGGGAGCAGGGCTCCGGCGGCGCGTCTGTGCTCGACCCGTCGCTGGATACCGGCTCGGAAGAGCTCGGGCCGCTCGGCTACGTCTACGACCCGGTTAAGAACGATCTGAACAAAACCCTCGATGGGTTCGATTTCGGAAACTACGAGCCGACCGGAAACATCACCGGTGAAAAATACAACGATGTGGCCGGCGACGGTGCGGGCGGCACGGATACGCCCATCGCGGGTTGGACGATCTATCTGTTCGACGACACGATCGATACCGACAATAGCGGCGGTCTGAGCGAAGCCGAGATTTCTGCGGCCCTAAGCACCGGCACGCCGGTTGCCACGACGGTAACCAACGGCTCGGGTGTCTACTATTTCGGCGATGTGATGGTCGGTGACTATTTCGTCATCGAGGACATGGATGGCCCCGACGGAAATTGGATGCCAACGACCACTCCGTGGCACGCTGTCACCGTCGTGGGCGGCGAGACTTTCGGCGATGAAGGTGGTGAGGCAAGCGACTTCTATAACTTCGACAAGTTCGACATCTCCGGGACGAAATACGAGGATATGGACGGCGACGGTGTGATTGACGCCGAGGACACGCCCTGGGCGGGTGTGACGATCCAGATTCTCGACGGGGATGACAATGTCGTTGCCTCGACGATGACGGCTGCGGACGGGACGTGGTCGTTCACGGGTCTGGATTACAACTACGCGGGCTACACGGTGCAGGAGGTTCTGCCGGACGGGTCGGTGCAGACGCTCGGGACCGCGGGTTACACGATCACCGGGACGTCTGGGGCGGACCAGACCAATCTGGACTTTGCGAACTTCGACAAGTTCGACATCTCCGGGACGAAATACGAGGATATGGACGGCGACGGTGTGATTGACGCCGAGGACACGCCCTGGGCGGGTGTGACGATCCAGATTCTCGACGGGGATGACAAT
>NZ_JAOALJ010000003.1:229507-372672 GCF_025154035.1 Sedimentimonas flavescens
CAACTACGCGGGCTACACGGTGCAGGAGGTTCTGCCGGACGGGTCGGTGCAGACGCTCGGGACCGCGGGTTACACGATCACCGGGACGTCTGGGGCGGACCAGACCAATCTGGACTTTGCGAATACGAAATTCGGCTCCATCGAAGGCTACAAGTTCTTCGACGAGGACCGTGACGGGACTTGGGATGAAGACGAACAGGGTGCGCTTGGCTGGACCATTGAGCTCTATCTCGACGGAGACATGAACGGCAACGGGATCCTCGACGATGGTGAGGTGGCCGACGGCATCCTGAACGGCGAGGCCGTCATGGCGATCGACGTTTCGGGTGAGGATGGTTCGTGGTCGTTCGACGGGCTCTACCTGGGCACCTACTTCGTCAAGGAGGTGATGAAACCCGGCTGGCTGCAGACGACGCCCATGCTCAACGGTGACGGTGTCTTCAAGGTGGTCGTGGACGAGTCGGGCGAAGTCGTGATCGAAGCGGTCAGCGCCGATCCGAGCAGCTATGACGAGTTGCCCAATGACGGGATGCTGTGGTTCGGCAATGACATGATCGACGGGCCGGGTGTGCGCACGCCGGGCTTCTGGCAGTCGAACCTCGGTCAGACCTACTGGGATGGTGACGAAGATAACGACGGTATCATCCCGGGGACTGGTAACACCGAAGAGAAGGAAGGCGAGAACTTCGCAGAGGACGACGTGTTCTGGCTGAACTATGAGGGTAACTTCAAAACGGAGAACGGCGAGCCGGTCCTGCAGGTCGGGGACTGGAACTTCAACACCCTTGAGGATGATGGTGGCGAAATCCGCGAATACTCGTTGGATGAAGCGCTGGCCGCGCTGCAGGGTGGGACCAGCGCGAAAGGCAAGAGTTCCGATTACGCCAAGCTCTCGACCGTCGAGCGCAGCCTCGTGGCTTCGTGGTTGAACTATATGGCCGGAAACCCAGTGGATGCTCCCGCCGGCGATGGCGAAGATGTGGCTTACTGGATCGATCAGGCCATCCTCTATCTCGAGTATTTCGAGACCCACGGCAATAACCGTAAAGACGGTTCCGCAGCTTGGAAGAACGGCATTGATCTGGACAACGATGGCACCATCGATACTGAATCCGGTGCCGCGATCCAGGCCGCGCTTGATGGCTGGAACAATTCCGGCGAACTCGACGGCTACTCCGTGGCCTTCGATGGCGACAACGGCTCGGACATCACGGCGCAAGCCTATTACGACGCGGTCGCCTGACATACCATTGCCGGATCCGGGGTTGCCCGCCCCGGGTCCGGCCTTCATGCCCCAATGCCCCAATTTCCGGAGTGATTTCCATGAGCACGCATTCCTTGCTTGCCGACGCCGTGCCGCTAACCCCCGAGCGCCATGGCAGCTATTCCCTTGCAACCGGCGAAGGCTATGCCGCGTTCCGAACCATGAATGTGGTGCCGGTGCTGGTCGACGAGTTCGCGGCGCTCGCGCATGACTATGTGATTGGCTTCCTCAAGCAGGGCGATGGTTTTGCCCCCGCCGCGCTGCTTGGGCTGGCCGAGAACGAAAATCTCTATGTCGGCGCCGATGGGCGCTGGAAGGCCGAGTATGTGCCCGCGATCCTGCGTCAGCAGCCTTTCGTCGCGCGGCGCAGCAAGGATGGCAAGAAGGGGGTGCTGTGCATCTCGGAAAGCCATCCGGGCCTGAACACGGAAGGCGAGGGCGCCCCGCTTTTCGATGAGGATGGTCGCCCGGGCGACCTGGTCAGCCGGGCCCAGCAATTCGTATCGCGGGTTGCGCAAGGGGCATTGCGCACCGAGAGCTTCTGTGCCCGGCTGGCCGACCTGAACCTGCTCAGCCCGATCCGCACCGAGATGAAGCGCGCTGACGGCACCGTGCGCGCCATGCGCGGCGTCTTCGCGATCAACCGCGAGGCGCTGGACAAGCTGCCCGCCAAGGTTCTGGGCGCGATGCAGAAGGACGGCTCGCTCGAGGCGATCCACCTGCACCTTTACACGCTGCGCAACCTCAACAGTCTGGCGAACCGGATTCAGACGAGTGGCACCGGACCGCTGAACTAAGCGTTCACGGGAGGATGCGCACATGACACGACAATCGGCCCTTGAGGCAGTTCTGGGCGCGGGTCGCCGGCAGCTTCCGGCGCTCGTGCTGCTCAGCTTCTTCAGCAATCTGCTGCTGCTGGCCAGCTCGATCTACATGATGCAGGTCTTCGACCGAGTGCTTTCGAGCGGCTCGGTCGATACGCTGATCTGGCTGACCGTCATCGCGCTGGTGGCGCTGGTGGTTTACGGCGTGCTCGAGATGGCGCGCCGCAGCGTTCTGGCCCGCACGGGCGAATGGATCGAGGCCGAGCTCTCGCCGCATGTCATGCGCCGCACGATCCGGCTGCAACTGGCACGTGGCAACAGCTTCGCCGGGCTCAACGATGTCTCCGACCTCAAGAAATTCGCGGCGGGCGATGCCATTCTGGCCTTTCTCGATGCGCCATGGTCGCCGATCTTTATTGCGATCATCTGGCTGATGAATCCTCTGCTGGGGATGATTGCATTGGGCGGGGCAATCGTGCTCTTCGCCATCGGTGTGCTGAACGATGTGCTGACGCGCAACAGCTCCGCCGAACAGGCGCGGGCGCTGCGCGATGCACGCTCCGACAGCGGGCGGCTCTTGGCCAATGCCGAGACCCTGACCGGGCTTGGGATGGTGGATGCGGTGATCCGGCGCTGGCAAGAGCGGCATGCGCTGGCCAGTGGCCGCGGGCGGTGGGCCGCGGACATGACGTCGCTGCTCTACAATATTTCGCGGGTGCTGCGGCTTGCCTTGCAGATCGCGATCCTTGGGGCGGGTGCCTGGCTGGTGCTGCAGGCCGAATTGACCTCGGGTGGGATGATTGCGGCGTCGATCATCCTGTCGCGCGCGCTTTCGCCGGTGGAACGCGCGATCTCGGCGTGGAAAAGCTACGGTCTTTACCGCACAGCGCGTATCCGGCTGATCAAGCTGTTCAGCGCCGTCCCCGAACCGCAGGAGCGCATCTCGCTTCCGCGTCCCAAGGGGCAGCTGGTGGCGTCTAACCTGCGCTACATGTCGCCGCAATCTGGAGAGGCGATCGTCAAGGATGTCAGCTTCGCGCTCATGCCCGGTGAGGCCTGTGGTCTGCTTGGCCCCTCGGGCTGCGGCAAGACCACGTTGTGCAAGCTGCTTGTTGGGGCCTGGCGCCCCACCTTCGGCGAGATCCGGCTGGACGGCGCCGATGTGGCCGAATGGGACAGCGAGGAACTGGGCCGGTATCTGGGCTATCTGCCGCAGACGGTCGAGCTGTTCGCCGGGACCGTCGCCGAAAACATCGCACGCCTTGGCGAGATCGACCAGGATGCCGTTCTGACCGCCGCGCAGGCCGCGGGCGCGCATGAGATGATCCTCGCGCTGCCCAATGGCTATGAGACCGATGTGGGCGACTTTGCTGATCGTATCTCGGGTGGGCAGCGCCAGCGCATCGGGCTGGCACGCGCGCTTTACGGCGACCCGGCGCTGGTGGTGCTGGACGAGCCGAACTCGAACCTCGATGGCACCGGCGAGATGGCGCTGTTGCAGGCGCTTCGGGCGCTCAAGGCGCGCGGCACGACCGTGGTTATCGTCTCGCATCTTCCGCACCTTCTGCATCTCGCCGACAAGGTTCTGGTGATGCAGGACGGCAAGGTGGCCCGGTTCGGTGCGCGCGACGAGGTGCTGCGCGAGATGATGCAGGGCGGGCGCAAGGCGCCGGGCAAGGCGCGCCCCGCCGATCCCGCCAAAGTGGCCGAGTGAGGAGGAGACGATGACAGTGATGCTTGTCCGAGCCTTTACGCAGCCCTCCCCGGTTGGAACCCTCGCGTTCATTGGCGCGGCCATGGCGCTTCTGCTCGTGGCGCTGAGCGTTCGTTCGCGCCGCGTGCGGTCTTATGTGCCGGTGGGTGGGAAGCCGCTGGAAGCGGCCACGCTGCGCGCCCGCGTGACCGGCTTCGCGACGATTGCGGTCTTCTTTGGCCTCTTCGGTCTGTGGTCTTGGTATGCGCCGCTGGCCAGCGCTGCGCTTGCGCCCGGCGTGGTCAACCCAGATGGCGCGCGCAAGACGGTGCAGCATCTTGAAGGCGGCATCATCCGCACCATCCATGTGCGCGAGGGTGATCGGGTCGCGGCCGGCGCGACACTGGTCACGCTCGACAATGTGCGGGTGCTGACGCGGCTGAACGAGCTGCGCGAACGTCAGGTGGTCTTGCTGGCCACCGAGGCGCGACTGGCGACCGAGGAAATCGGACAAGATGAGATCGCATTCGATTTCCCTGCCGAATTGCAGGTGGATCACGGCCGCCAGATCGAGTCGGTTATGCAAGGCCAGACCCGTCTGTTCGAGAACCGCCGCGAGACGCAGATTGCCCGGCGCCAGATCCTGTCGAGCCGCATCGAGCAGCTGCGCGAAGAGATCATCGGCCTCGACGGTGTCATCGCCTCGCAAAATGTCCAGCTGGAGCTTCTGCGCCAAGAGATCGGCGTGACCGAAGACCTCTACAAACAGGGGCTGCAACGTCTGTCGCCGCTCTTGGTGTTGCAGCGGCAAGAGGCCGATCTCATGGCCGAGCAAGCCTCGCATCGCGCCAACATCGCCCGGCTCAAGCAACAGATCGGCGAGACCGAGTTGCAGTTGCAGGCAACCGATCAGCAGGCTCTCGAAGAGGTCAGCACCCAGCTTGCCGACGTGCGCGCCGAACTGGCCGGGCTGCGCAGCCAGTTGCCCGAACGTCTGGATGCGCTGTCCCGTTCCACGATCACGGCGCCGATCGGGGGGCAGGTTCTGAACCTTCAGGTCACCACCGAATCCGGCGGCATCCTGAAACCCGGCGGAGATATCCTTGATATCGTGCCGGACGAGACGAACCTGATCATCGACGCGCGTCTGCGTCCGCAGGATATTGACGCCGTGCGGCCGGGGATGCCTGCCCAGGTGATCCTGACGGCCTATACGCAGCGCAATCTGCCGCGCATCTTCGGGACGCTGCGCAATGTCTCGGCCGACCGGCTGACGGATGAGCGCACAGGCGAGCCCTATTTCCTTGCGCAGGTCGTCGTGCCCGCCGAGGAGCTGGATGTCCTCGATGGTGCCGTGCAGATGAGCGCGGGGATGCCGGCGGATGTCATGATCCTGACCGGCGAGCGGACGCTGTTCGACTTCCTGCTCAAACCCTTCTCGGACAGTATCCGGGCAAGCTTCCGCGAGCGTTGAGCGGTGTTTGGGCGCATTCCGTTTTTCGCGGTTTGCGCCTAGACAGGGACTGTCGATGCCTTCGCCCCTGCGGATGTATCGGCGGACCCAAAGGAGGCCGACCATGGACATCAGGACGACCAGCGCCGGGCGCGAGGGCGAGATCGTCGCGCTTTTCGAAGCAACCTTCGCGGCTTCGGAAGGCAAGGACGAGGGCGCGCTGATCGGCGACTTTGTCCGAGACCTGTTGGGAAACACACCCGAGGCGGATCTGCGCGTCTTCTGCGCGCAGGATGGCGGCGCGCTGATCGGCGCGGGGATCTTCTCACGCCTGCACTACCCCGAGGATCCGCGCGGCGTGTTCATCCTGTCGCCCATGGCGGTGGCCACGGAGCGCCAAGGGCAGGGTGTAGGCCAGGCCCTGCTGCGCGCGGCACTTGCGGCGCTGAAATCCGAGGGCGTCGATGTCGCGGTGACATATGGCGATCCGGCTTATTATGGTCGGGTCGGGTTTGCGCCGATCACCGAAGAGCAAGCCCGCGCCCCCCTTCCTCTGAGCTTCCCGCATGGCTGGCTCGGGCAATCCCTGACGGAGGAGGCGATGCCCGCTCTTGCCGGGCCGTCGCGCTGCGTTTCGGCCCTGAACCGGCCCGAGCTTTGGTGAGCAAACTATCGTCTGCATCGGCGGAGGTCGAATGAGTCACGTGATACGCTACCGGGTGACCGGGATGGATTGCCCCTCCTGCGCGGCCAAGATCGAAAAGGCGGTGCGGTCGGCCGGTGTCGATGAGGTTACAATCTCGACCGCGACGCAGATCCTCGCGCTGAACCTTGGCGCCGATGATGCGCGGCTGCCTGCAGTTGAACATGCGATTGGCGAGGCCGGATATCACCTTGATCGGCTCACAGCCGAGGCCGCGACAGGCGACCGGATCGGCGAGGTCGCGCCGCATACCACGGCAGCCTATCGTCGAGCGCTTTGGATCGTGATCGTGCTGAACGTCGGTTACGGCGTGATCGAGATGGTGGGCGGGTTTCTGACCGGCTCGCAGGCGCTCAAGGCCGATGCGCTCGACTTTCTCGGGGATGGGCTGATCACCTTCCTCGGCGTGCTCGCCATCGGTTGGAGCCTGCTTTGGCGCGCACGCTCGGCGCTGGTGCAGGGCGTGTTTCTGGCGGTGCTTGGCATGGGGGTGACGGGAAACACGCTCTGGCGGGTATTCTCGCAGCAACCCATCGAGGCGGGTCTGATGGGGGTTCTAGCCTTCATCGCGCTGGCCGTGAACATCTCGGCGGCGCTTGTGCTGATCTCGCATCGGGCGGGGGATTCGAACGTGCGCGCCGTCTGGCTGTTCTCGCGCAATGACGCGATCGGGAATGCGGCCGTGGTTGTGGCTGCCGGGATGGTGGCGGTGACGGGTTCGGGCTGGCCCGATCTGATCGTGGCCTTCGCCATCGCGGGCCTGTTTTTGCATTCCGCCTGGGTGATCATCCGCGATGCGCGACGCGATATCGCGGATGCGCGTCGCTGAGGACGAAGCCCTCGGGCAAGTCGCGCAGGGGCGCCGCGCGGGCGGGCCCGTCAGGGCGCTCGCGGCGGTTACGCGACCGCAATGTTCAGCAAGACCGGGCTCAGCCCGTCAATCCGGCCTTCCAGCCGGTCACCCGGTGCCACGGCGCCCACACCTGCGGGCGTGCCGGTATAGATCAGATCGCCCGGCCCAAGATGATAAAGCCCGGACAGATGGCTGACCAGATCGGTCACAGACCAGACCATATCCGACAGGTGCGCATCCTGGCGCAGCGCCCCGTTCAGGGTCAGGCTGATGCGCTGCGCTCCGACGGGGCCAAATTCCTCGGCACGTGTGATCGGCCCGATCACCGCCGAGCGTTCGATATCCTTGCCGGTATCCCAGGGGCGGCGCTTGGCCTTAGCCGCGTCCTGCAGATCGCGCCGGGTCATGTCGAGCCCGCAGGCATAGCCGAAAATCGCCGCCTGCGCCGCCTCGGGCGAGGCGCGAAAAACCGGAGCGCCAAGCGCGATCACCAGTTCCATCTCGTAGTGGTAGTTCGCGGTCCCCGGCGGATAGGGTTGCGTTGCGCCCGAAGGCTCCAGCGCGTCGAGCGATTTGGTGAAGTAGAACGGCGCCTCGCGATCCACCTCGGCGCCCATTTCCTTGGCGTGCTCGGCGTAATTGCGGCCGACGCAGAAGATGCGCCGCACCGGGTAAAGCGCAGACTCGCCGTTGACCGGCACGGTGCGCGGCGCGGGGGCGGGGAACAGTAGCTCGGTCATCGGTCTCTCCGGGTCGGCAAGTTGTATGCGCATGATTGGCAGTGAAACCCCGGATGGGGAAGGGGGAGGGCGATTCCTCCGCAGCCCATGTTTTGCGCGTATCGATGAAAAGGGGGGCAGATTGCCGATTTGGCAGATGGCGGGCAGCGCGGGCGGCGGGGCGCAGCTTGTCAAACCTCGGCCGGTGCACGACCCAACTAGCAAACAGAGGTGCCCCATGCCCCGACCGCTTTCCATTGTCGTCGTCGAGAAAGACCGTGAACGCGCCCTGATGATCGTTGATGGGTTGCGCGAGGCGGGCGAGCACGATGTCGTCGTGATCGGCGACGAAAGCAGCCTTGCGCGCCGCATCGCCGCGCGAAACCCCGACCTTGTGCTGATCGACCTCGCCTCGCCCTCGCGCGATATGCTTGAGGAGCTGGCGCTGGCAACCTCGCCGATGGATCGCCCGGTCGCGATGTTCGTCGATCGCACCGATGGCGGCATGACGCAGGCCGCGATCGATGCGGGCGTGTCGGCCTATGTGGTGGACGGGCTGCGCCCCGAGCGGATCAAGCCCATTCTCGATGCCGCCATCGCGCGCTTCCAAATGGTGCAGAAGATGCGCGCCGAGTTGGCCGCGACGCGCCGCGCGCTAGAGGAGCGTAAGATCATCGACCGCGCCAAGGGGCTTTTGATGCGCGCCCGCAACGTGGGCGAGGATGAGGCCTATGCGCTGATGCGCAAGACGGCCATGGCGCAGGGTAAGAAGATCGCCGATGTGGCCCAGGCTCTGGTGACCGCGGCGGAGTTGCTCAAATGAATGTCATTCCGCTTCGCCTTGGCTATCTGCCGCTTGTCGATGCTGCGCCGCTGTTCATCGCGCAGGCCCTCGGTTTTGCCGAGCAGGAGGGCCTTGATCTGAGCCTGCACAGCGCACCGTCTTGGTCGGCGCTGCGCGACATGCTGGCCATGGGGGTCGTGGACGGGGCGCAGATGCTGGCGCCGGTTCCGGTCGCGATGGCGCTCGGGCTGGGTGCGGCCAAGACCCGCTTCGACGCGTTGCAACTGCTCAATGCCAATGGCGACGTGATCGGCGTATCCGAGCCGCTGGCCGAAAAGATGCGCGCCGAGGGGTTCGCCTTTGACTTTACCGATGCGTATTCGGCGGGCCGCGCGCTGCTGCAAGCTGCGGGGGGGCGGCTGCGCATCGGCGTGCCCTTCCCCTTCTCGATGCATACCGAGCTTGTGCATTACTGGCTTGAGAACCTCGGCCAGCCGCTTCCCGAACTGCTTGAGATCCGCACCGTGCCGCCCGCGTTGATGCCGCAGGCGCTTGAGGCGGGCGAGATCGACGCTTTCGCCGTAGGCGAGCCCTGGGGCTCGCACGCGGTCGAGCTTGGTGTGGGCACGCTGCTGCTGCCAGGCTCGGCGATCTGGTCCTTTGCCCCCGAGAAGGTTCTGGCGGTGCGGCGTGGCTGGGCCGACGCGAACCCCGACCTTGCCGGGCGCATGATGCGCGCGGTCTGGCGTGCCTGCCGCTGGATCGGCGCGCCCGAGAACCGCTTTCTGGTCTCCGACATCCTCTCGGCACCGGGGCGCCTGCCAATCTCGGCCGACGTCATCGACCGCGCGGTCTCGGGGCGCCTGATCATCTCGCGTAGCGGCGAAGAGCGCGAGGTGCCCAATCTCATCGAATTCTTCGAAGGCGCCGCAACCTTCCCCTGGCGCAGTCAGGCCGCCTGGATCGGCGTGCGTCTGGCCGCGCGCCACGGGCTGGACCAAGCCTCGGCCGCGCGGGTCGCGGGCGAGGTGTTCCGTGCCGATCTTTACCGCCAGCACCTGCGCGACGCCGGCGCCGATCTGCCCGGCGCCTCGGAGAAGCTGGAAGGTGCATTGGCTATGCCGACCCCCGTTGCCTCGGAGCGCGGCAGCATGATTCTGCCCGCCGATCACTTCTTCAATCGCCGCGTTTTTGACCCATCGGAGCCGGCGCGATGAAAAATTCAGCAGCTTCTCGGAGTCGGTCGAAAAACTTTTGCTGCATGGCAGCATCGCTCTGATCCGGCGTTGACGCTGCGCTGCAGCACGCAAATGATTGGATCAAAGCAGCGGGGCAACGATGTCCCGAAGCCCACAGATCCCCGACGCCGGGGATACCGAACAAAGCCGTTCGATCAGGTCTTCCCCTCTCCCCCCGAGAAGACCGGTTGAGCGGCTTTTTCTTTTTCCTCCCACGACGGGCAAACAACACGACAGGGATGACATGAAACGTTTTGCTTCGCTCTTGCTGACCACCACCCTTCTGGCCGCGCCCGCCTGGGCCTTCGATGTCGAGAAGGATGAACTGACGCTTGGCTTCATCAAGCTGACCGATATGGCCCCGCTGGCCATCGCCAAGGAAAAGCACTTCTTCGAGGATGAGGGGCTTTATGTCACCCTCGAGGCCCAGTCGAACTGGAAGGTTCTGCTGGACCGCGTGATCTCGGGCGAGCTTGACGGCGCGCATATGCTGGCAGGCCAGCCGATTGCCGCGACCATCGGCTACGGCACCCAAGGCGACGTGATCACCCCCTTCTCGATGGACCTCAACGGCAATGGCATCACCGTCTCGAACGAGATCTGGGAGATGATGAAGCCCTATGTCGAGATGGACGCCGAGGGCAAGCCGGTGCACCCGATCTCGGCCGCCGCGCTCAAGCCGGTGATCGAGAAGTTCCGCGCCGAGGGCAAGCCCTTCAACATGGGCATGGTGTTCCCGGTCTCGACCCATAACTACGAGCTGCGCTACTGGCTGGCGGCTGGCGGCATCAACCCCGGCCTTTACAGCCCCGAGGATGTCTCGGGCCAGATCGGCGCCGAGGCTCTGCTGTCCGTCACGCCCCCGCCGCAGATGCCCGCGACCCTCGAGGCCGACACGATCTATGGCTATAGCGTGGGCGAGCCGTGGAACCAGGCTGCCGTGTTCAAGGGCATCGGCGTGCCGGTCGTGACCGACTACGAGATCTGGAAGAACAACCCCGAGAAGGTCTTCGGCATCACCTCGAAGTTCAACGAGGAGAACCCCGAGACCGTCAAGGCGCTGACCCGTGCGCTGATCCGCGCCGCCGAGTGGCTCGATGCGGGAGGCAACGCCAACCGCGCCGAGGCGGTCGAGATCCTTTCGCGTCCCGAATACGTGGGCGCCGACGCCGAGGTGATCGCGAACTCGATGACCGGCACCTTCGAGTATGAAAAGGGCGACAAGCGCGACGTTCCGGATTTCAACGTGTTCTTCCGCTACAACGCGACCTTCCCCTATTACTCGGACGCGGTCTGGTATCTGACGCAAATGCGCCGCTGGGGCCAGATCGCCGAGGCCAAGCCCGACGCCTGGTATGACGAGACCGCCAAGAAGGTCTATCGCCCGGATATCTACCAGGCAGCCGCGCAGTCGCTGATCGACGACGGCATTATCGCCGCCGACCAGTTCGACTTTGACGATGACGGCTATCGCGAGCCGACCCCGGCCGCCGACATCATCGACGGCGTCGCCTATGACGGGAAAGCGCCCAACGCCTATCTCGACAGCCTCACCATCGGCCTGAAAGGCGCTGAGCTCGTCGAGGGCGGCGAGATCGTCTCCAACTAACTCCGGCGGGCGCCTTCGTCGGGGCGCCCCTCTCCAGAATCTCTCTCAGTCAGGACATGAAAATGACCGCCATTGACCCCATTGCCACCAACGCCGCCGGAGCGAACGCGCGCGAAGACCGCCGGGCCAAACGGTTTGCCCGGATCACCAAGCTTGACGGCTGGTTCAAGGTTCTGGGCCTGCCCTGGCTGACGCCGATCCTGCGCCTGATTGCGGGCGACAATCCGCGCAACCAGATTAAGGATGTCTGGCGGCTTCTGGGTGTGCCGCTCGTGGCCATCGTGGCCTTCATTTCGGCCTGGTCGGCGCTCGCGCCGATGGTGCAGACCTCGCTCGGCGCCGTTCCCGGCCCCGCGCAGGTCTGGGAGCAGGTCGGCGTCCTGCATCAGGATGCCATCGCAGAAAAACAGAAAGAGGCAGATTTCTACGCCCGTCAGGACGAGCGCAACGCCCAACTGGTGGCCGATGGCAGGGCCGACAAGGTGAAAGAGCGCGCCTATACCGGCAAGCCCACCTATTACCAGCAGATCTGGACCTCGATCCAGACGGTGTTCTTCGGCTTCCTGATCGGCACCGCCGTGGCCGTTCCGCTCGGGATCGTCGCAGGTCTTTCGCCCACCGCCAATGCCGCGATCAACCCGCTGGTGCAGGTGTTCAAGCCGGTCTCTCCGCTCGCCTGGCTGCCGATCGTGACCATGGTCGTCTCGGCGGTCTATGTCGGCGGGGACGGCGCCTTCTCGAAAAGCTTCATCATCTCGGCCGTCACCGTGACGCTCTGCTCGCTCTGGCCGACGCTGATCAACACCTCGCTGGGTGTGGCCTCGATCGACAAGGATCTGGTCAACGTCTCGAAGGTGCTCAAGCTCAGCGCTTGGAAGAAGATCACCCGCCTCGTGCTGCCCTCGGCCCTGCCGCTGATCTTCACCGGTCTTCGCCTCAGCTTGGGCGTGGGTTGGATGGTGCTGATCGCCGCCGAGATGCTGGCGCAGAACCCGGGCCTTGGAAAATTCGTCTGGGACGAATTCCAGAACGGCTCCTCGCAGTCGCTGGCGCGGATCATGGTTGCGGTGTTCACCATCGGCATCATCGGCTTCCTGCTCGACCGTGTGATGTTCGCGCTGCAATCGCTCTTCACCTTCACGAACAACCGCTGAGGTGCGCCGATGTCCTTCCTCGAACTGAAGAACGTCTCGAAAAGCTACGGCGAGGGCGACAATGCCACCCATGTTCTCAAGAACATCTCGCTGAGCGTCGAAGAGGGTGAGTTTCTGGTGGTGCTCGGCTTCTCGGGCACCGGGAAGACCACGCTGATCAATCTGATCGCCGGGCTGGAACTGCCCAACCGTGGCGAGGTCATCTTCAAGGGCGCCCCGGTCACCGGCCCGGGCCCCGAGCGGGGGCTGGTGTTCCAATCCTACGCGCTGATGCCCTGGCTGACGGTTGAAGGCAACATCGCGCTGGCCGTCGAGGCCGTGCATGGCAAGAAGACCAAGCAAGAGCGCGCCGCGATCGTGGCGAACTGCATCAAGATGGTGGGGCTGAGCCACGCCGTTGATCGCCGTCCGGCGGAGCTGTCGGGCGGGATGCGCCAGCGGGTCGCCGTGGCCCGTGCGCTGGCGATGCAGCCCGAGGTTCTCCTGATGGACGAGCCGCTCTCGGCACTGGATGCGCTGACCCGCGCCAATGTCGCCGCCGAGATCGAGCAGATCTGGGAAGCCGACCGCCGCACCGCGATCCTGATCACCAATGACGTGGACGAGGCGCTGGTGCTTGCCGACCGCATCGTCTGCCTCAACCCTGATGGCACCCTGGGTGAGGTCTTCAAGGTCGACCTGCCGCGTCCGCGCGACCGCTCGGCGATGAACGAAGACCCGACCTTCATGCATCTGCGCGCCGCCGTCACCAGCTACCTGATGGATGTTGGTATCCAGGGCAAGGCCGAGGAAACCCGCCGCCTGCCCAACGTCACGCCGCGCCATGCGATGGTGCCCAAGGCCTATGAGGAGGCCTCGGCCGCGCAAAGCTTTGCCGAAGAGCGCTACCTGCAATATTCGCAGCTGCACAAGATCTACGCGACGCCGAAAGGCCCGCTGGCCGTGGTCGAGGACTTCAACCTGACGGTGAAGAAGGGCGAGTTCATCAGCCTGATCGGTCACTCGGGCTGCGGCAAATCCACCGTGCTGACGATGACGGCGGGTCTGAACTCGATCTCGAAAGGCGCGGTCAAGCTTGACGGTATCCACGTCGAGGGCGCCGACCCCGAGCGCGCCGTGGTGTTCCAATCGCCCAACCTCTTCCCCTGGCTGACCGCCAAGGAGAACGTCGCGATCGGCGTTGACAAGGTCTACCCCAAGGCCACGCAGGCCGAGCGTCAGGAAGTCGTTGAATACTACCTTGAGCGCGTCGGTCTGGGCGACAGCATGGATAAGCCCGCCTCGGATATGTCGAACGGCATGCGCCAGCGCGTCGGCATTGCGCGGGCCTTTGCGCTCTCGCCCAAGCTGCTGCTGCTCGACGAGCCCTTCGGGATGCTCGACAGCCTGACGCGGTGGGAATTGCAGGAAGTGCTGATGGAAGTGTGGTCGCGCACCAACGTCACCGCCGTCTGCGTCACCCATGACGTGGACGAGGCGATCCTGCTGGCCGACCGCGTGGTGATGATGACCAACGGCCCCCGCGCCACCATCGGCAAGATCACCGAGGTCAACCTGCCGCGCCCGCGCACCCGCAAGGCGCTGCTCGATCACCCGGATTACTACCACTACCGCCAGGAAGTGCTCGATTTCCTCGAGGAATATGAACACGGCGCGCATAAGAAGGATGCCGCGTGATGGCGCAGAGGCTTGTCGTCATCGGAGCCGGGATGGCCTCGGGGCGGATGCTCGAACATCTGTTCGACGAAGCCCCGGGCGCCTATGAGGTCACGCTGTTCAACGCCGAGCCGCGCGGCAATTACAACCGCATCATGCTCTCGCCCGTGCTCTCGGGCGAGAAGAGCTACGAAGACATCGTCACCCATGACGACGCCTGGTATGAAGCGCAGGGCGTGACCTGCCGCTTTGGCGAGAAGGTCACCGCGATTGACCGCGCCGCCAAGGTGGTGATGGGCGAGAACGGGCCGGTTCCCTACGACAAGCTGGTGATCGCCACGGGCTCGACCCCGTTCATCATCCCGATGCCGGGGCACGATCTGAAAGGTGTCATCGCCTATCGCGATCTTGAAGACACCAACGCGATGATCGGCGCGGCTGCGCGCGGAGGCAAGGCCGTGGTCATCGGCGGCGGTCTTCTGGGCCTTGAGGCGGCGGCCGGTCTGAAGATGCGCGGCATGGATGTGACCGTGGTGCATATCATGGGCCACTTGATGGAGCGCCAGCTTGACCCCGCCGCGGGTGCCCTGCTGCGCCACGCGCTGGAGGATCGCGGCATCGAGGTTCTGTGCGAGGCGCAATCCGAGGCTATCCTGGGAGAAGACGGCCATGTACGCGCGCTGAAGCTGCGCGACGGGCGCGAGCTGCCCTGCGATATCCTTGTGATGGCGGTGGGCATTCGCCCCAATATCGCGCTGGCGCAACAGGCGGGGCTTACCTGCGGGCGCGGTATCCAGGTGGACGATGCGCTTGTCACCTGCGACCCGGATATCCTCGCGCTTGGGGAATGTATCGAGCATGACGGCCAGATCTTCGGCCTCGTCGCTCCGCTTTACGATCAGGCCAAGGTGCTGGCCGCAACCCTGCGCGGCGAGGCGGCCGCCTATGTCACGCGCGAGGTTTCGACCAAGCTCAAGGTCACTGGTTGTGATCTCTTCTCGGCGGGCGATTTCGCCGAAGGGTCGGGGCGCGAGGACATCGTCTTCCGCGATCCGGGCCGTGGCATCTACAAACGACTGATCCTTGAGGGAGAGCGCCTGATCGGCGCGGTGATGTATGGCGACACCGCCGACAGCAACTGGTTCTTCGGCCTGATCAAGGAGCGCGCCGATATCTCGGCCATGCGCGACACGCTGATCTTCGGCCCCGGTTTTCAGGGAAGCGATACAGCGGACCCTCGGGTGGCCGTTGCAGCCTTGCCGCGTAGCGCGCTGGATGGCGACGGCCTTCCCCAGACACAGATCCCCAAAGCCGCGCCCAGTGGCTTTGGCCAAGCGTTCCTTCGGAGTGCCACAAGATGAATATCCGCCCCGCCCGCATCAATCCCACGTCGATGACGCGCTCGACCTGTCCCTATTGCGGGGTTGGCTGCGGCGTGCTGATCGGGCGCGATGAAAGCGGGACGGTCGTGGTCAAGGGCGACCCCGAGCATCCGGCGAATTTCGGGCGCCTGTGCTCGAAAGGGACCGCGCTGGCCGAGACGATCTCGCTTGATGATCGCCTGCTGGCGCCCCGGATCAACGGGCGCGAGGCAGAATGGGACGAAGCGCTGGCCCTTGTGGCCGAGCGTTTCAGCGAGGTCATCGCCAATCACGGGCCGGACGCGGTGGCCTTCTACGTCTCGGGTCAGCTGCTGACCGAGGATTACTACGTCGCCAACAAGCTGATGAAAGGCTTCATCGGTTCTGCGAATATCGACACGAACTCAAGGCTTTGCATGGCATCTTCGGTGGCGGGGCATCGCCGTGCTTTCGGCACGGACACCGTGCCGGGCCTCTATGAGGATCTGGAAGAGGCCGACCTCGTGGTGCTGACGGGCTCGAACCTCGCCTGGTGCCACCCGGTGCTTTACCAGCGTCTGGTCGCCGCCAAGGCCGCCCGCCCCGCTATGAAATTCGTCGTCATCGACCCGCGCCGCACGGCGACCTGCGACATTGCCGATCTGCACCTGCCCATCGCCTCGGGCGGAGATGCGGCGCTGTTCAACGCGCTTCTGGCCGCGATCGAAGCGCGCGGTGCCGTGGACCGCGCCTATCTGGACCACGTGAACGGCTTCGATGAGGCGCTGTCTGCCGCGCGGGCCTCAGACCCGGCGCTGAGCGGGCTGAGCGATGAACAGATCGCGGCGTTCTGCGATCTGTGGATCGGCACCGAAAAGGTCGTCACCGTCTATAGCCAAGGGATCAACCAAAGCTCCTCGGGGAGCGACAAGGTCAATGCGATCCTCAATTGCCATCTGGCGACGGGCCGCATCGGCAAGCCGGGGATGGGGCCGTTCTCGGTGACCGGTCAGCCCAACGCGATGGGCGGGCGCGAGGTTGGCGGGCTGGCCAATATGCTCGCCTGTCACATGGATATCGAGAACCCTGCCCATCGTGCCGCCGTGCAGGGCTTCTGGCAGGCACCGACCATTGCCGACAAGCCGGGCCTCAAGGCGGTGGATATGTTCCGCGCCGTGGCTGAGGGCAAGATCAAGGCAATCTGGATCATTCACACCAACCCGGTCGTGTCGATGCCCGACGCCGATGCGGTGCGCGCTGCGCTTGAGGGCTGCGATTTCGTCGTGGTCAGCGATGTCACCGACCGGACGGATACCGCAAAGCTGGGGCATGTCCTGCTGCCCGCCACCGCCTGGGCCGAGAAAGAAGGCACCGTCACCAATTCGGATCGCACGATCAGCCGCCAGCGCCGCGTGCTTCCGGCGCCGGGGCAGGCACGGCACGACTGGCGCATTCTGGCCGATGTGGCGTGTCGCATGGGCTGGGACGCAGAGTTCAGCTGGACTCTGACCTCTGAAGTCTTCGCCGAATATGCGGCTCTTTCGGGTGTCGCCGGTGTGCAGGGCGTCGATTTCGATATCTCGGATCACGCCGCGATCACCCCGTCGGAATACGCGGGGCTTGCACCGTTCACATGGCCGCAGGGGCCTACAAAGAAGGGGGGCCGGTTCTTCGCCGACGGGCAGTTCCACACCCCCGACGGCAAGGCGCGGATGCTGCCCATCGTCCCGCGCGCGCCGCAAAGCGCACCCTCGGCGGACTACCCATATCGACTGAACACCGGTCGCACGCGCGATCAGTGGCACACGATGACGCGCACGGCCAAATCCGCGCGGCTGAACCAGCACCTGGGCGAACCCTATCTGGAGATTCACCCGCTTGATGCCGACGCGCTCGGGCTTGGCGCGGCGGATCTGGTCGAGGTGACCTCGCCCGAGGGCCGCGCGGTGCTGCGTGTGCTTCTGTCCGACGCGGTTCGCCCCGGCGAGGTTTTCGCACCCATGCACTGGACGGCCGAGACCGCCTCGGCCGCGCGCATTGATGCGCTGGTCAAGGCCGTGACCGATCCGGTCTCGGGCCAGCCCGAAAGCAAGGCCTCGGTCGTGGCGCTGAAGCGCTTCGCCGCCAGCTGGTATGGCTTTGCCGTCAGCGGTCAGGATGAGCCCGCGCCCGACGCGCCCTATTGGACGCGGCTGCGGTCTTCGAGCGGCTGGCGGATGGAGCTTGCCGGGACCGAGGCGCCCGAGGATTGGGTGGCCTATGCGCGCACCCTGTTCAACCTGCCGCAGGCCGAGGTTGCGACAGTGCTTGACCCCGCGCGGGGCGGTGCACGGATCGCCTTCCATGAAGACGGCCGCCTGCTTGCCGCGCTGTTCGTCGGGCGCGAGCCGATCGCGCTTGCACGCACCCATATCGTCGCGCGGGTGGGGACCGAGAATGCGGCCTCCGTTCTCGCTGGGCGCCCGGGTGCCGATGCGCCCGATCCGGGGCCGACGGTTTGCGCCTGCCTGAACGTGGGGCTGAACCAGATCCGCGAAGCGATCGAGACAGGCCGCGCGCTGACGGTTCAGGCCCTGGGCGAGACGCTTGGCGCGGGCACCTCCTGCGGATCGTGCCGCCCCGAGCTGGCGGCCCTGATCACGCGCTTTCGCTTGCCCGAAGCGGCAGAGTAAGGCGTCAAAAATAGCTGCGCACCAGCGCGTCCGAGATCAGCACCCAGCCATTCGCGACGACGAAAAAGGCCAACTTGAAGGGTAGCGCTACGACGGCGGGCGGCACCATCATCATGCCCATCGACATCAGGATCGCCGAAACCACAAGGTCGATGATCAGGAAGGGCAGGAAGACCAGAAAGCCGATCTCAAAGGCGCGGGTGATTTCCGATAGCATAAAGGCAGGGACCAGCATCGACAGCGGCGCCGCCTGCGCCTCGCCCTCGAAAGGCGCGCCCTCGCGCAGTTGCGCCAGCGAGCCAAGCGTCTCGAGGTCGGTGCGATGCGCCATGAAGCCGCGAAACGGTGCGATCCCGCGTTCGAGCGCCGGGCCGAGTTCCAATGTGCCCGCGACCAGAGGCTCGACCCCCTGGCGCCAGCTTTCCATGAAGACCGGCTCCATGATGAACCAGGTCAGGAACAGTGCAAGGCTGACGATCAGCATATTGGGCGGCGATTGCTGCAACCCCATCGCCTGACGCAGGATCGACAGGACCGTCACGATGAAGGGAAAGCAAGTGACCATGATTGCCAGCCCCGGCGCGAGGCTGAGCAGCGTGATCGCCGAGATCAACAGGATTGAGCGCTGCGCGAGGCTCTCGCCGCCAAGCGACAGGCTGATCTCCTGCGCCGAGGCGGGAGAGGCCAGCACAAGAAAAAGCAGCACCCACCGCATGGTCAGAGCCCGTTTTGCAGATCGATGACCTCGGTCAGGCGCACGGCAAGCTGCCCGCCCTCGGTCTCGATCAGCTCGCCCCGTGCGATCAGCTTGTCTCCCACGAACAGCTCGACCGGGTCTTCGACGCGGCGGTCGAGCGGCAGCACCGTCTCCCGCTTCATCCGCAGCAGGTCGCGGATCAGTGGCCGGGCGCGGCCGACCGAGATCGTGATTTCGATCGGAACCTGGGTGAAAGGGTTTCCGGGGGCGTCGGGCGTGGCCGCGTTATCCATGCGGGGTGTCCTCATGCTGGGTATTCAGATAGGTGGCGACGGCTTCCCCGATCAGGGCGATGACGCCATCGAGGTCGATCCGTGTCTCGGCCTCTCCCATTCGCAACTGCACCTGTCCGCCGCTGAGCAGAGGGTCGGGCAGGAAGGTCAGAGGCAGGCCGGCGATCGTGCCGATTGCTTCGCGCACATCGGGCAGGGCGTCGGGGTTGGCGGTGACCGTGATTGGCGCCGCCGCCTGCTCGGCTGCCAGCGGCATCAACTGCTCGGCCACGATCGGGGCGAGCGTCTGGCGCACGATTGCGGGCAGGACCTTCGCGGTCATGCCGGTCAGCAGGGGTTGCATCGCCGCCAACAGATGCTGGCGCGCTTCCTGAAAGCCGAAGGCCATATCCTGCAGGCTCTGCGCGATCTCGCCCAGGAACTTCGCGTGCTCCTTGTCCTGGGCGGCGGAGGCGTCATCCCAGCCTGCGGCATAGCCTTTTTCGAAGGCCGTCAGGCGCAGTTCCTCAAGCTCGACCGGGCTCAGAGAGAACTGTTCCGGCACTTCCCCGACCGGTTCGAAGGACTGAAGTGCGAGGCGCGAGGTCATCCGGTTGGCTCCTTGTCATCCATCCAGTTGCGCAGGATCTCGACCGTCTCGGTCTGCCGCTCCTCGATCAGGCGCTTGAGGCGGGTCACCGGGTCTTCGGGTGCGGCGTCAGGCGGCTCGCGCGTGATCGCCAGATCGCGGCGCGCGACGTCCTGCACCGGGCGCGCGTCGGCGCCCGATGTATCCTCATCGGCAATCTCGCCGGTCAGGGCCTGGGGTGCGGCATTGCCCGCAAGCGCGGGCGGAGCCTGCGCCACGGCCCGGCGCGGCTGCATCAGGATCGGGCGCAGGACGAACATTCCAAGGCCAAGAACCACCACCGCCAGAACGGCCAGCTGGACCGTCTGCATCGTATCCAAACCGCCCGCGAAGATCCCGCTTCCGGCCTCTGTGCCGGCCGCGGTCAGCGGCTCAAACGCCATCGAGCGCAGGGTGATCACGTCGCCGCGCGCCTCGTCGAACCCCACCGCCGAGGCAACCAGCGCGCGCAGCGCCTCCAACTCTTCGTCCGGGCGGGGTTGCCATTGCGGGGCGCCGTTGCCGTCGAGGGTTTCGACGCCATCGACCAGCACCGCCACGCTCAGCCGCCGGATCGCGCCGGGGCTGCGCAGCACCTCCCGCGTGGTTTCGGACACCTCGTAATTCGTGCGCTCACGCGTCTCGGAGGCGTTGCTTTGCGACCGGCCACCCACCGCCGCGTCACCTTCAGGTAGGTTCGAGGCCACGGTCACCGCGCCTGCCTTGCTGTCATTGGCACTATTCGCGCGCTCCTCGGTATCGGTCGAGATGGCGACGCGCCCGTCAGGGTCAAAGCGGCGCTCGGTGATCGCCTCGCGCTCGGTCACGGTCTCGACCGACAGTTCGACAACCGCATTGCCGTAGCCCACGCGCGCCTCAAGCAGGCGCTCGACATTGCGCTTCAACTCGGTCGCCCGGTCCTCGCCGCCCTGCGCGGCGCTGTCCTCCTCGCCCGAGGCGATCAGCCCGCCCGCCCCGTCGATGACCGAGACATCCTCGGGGCGCATCCCGGCCACCGCCGAGGCGACGAGGTAGCGCAAGGCCTTTGCGTGCTGCGCGGACAGACCCCCTGTGGCGGTCTGGATGGTCACCGAAGCGGTCGGATGCAGATCCTTGCGGAAGGATTGCGCGGGGGGCGCGGCGATATGCACGCGCGCCGCACGAATCGCGGGGTTCGACACGATGGTGCGGGCCAATTCACCCTCTTTCGCGCGCCAGTAGGCGGCGTCGAACATCTGCGAGGTGGTCCCGAACCCGGAAAGCGAATCGAGAAGTTCGTATCCTGCGCCGCCGGTCGCGGGCAGCCCCTCGGCGGCCAGGGTCATGCGCAGTTCGTCGCGTCGTGGTGCCTCGACATAGATCGAATCGCCGCGCACCTCATAGAGCGCGCCGCGCTGCTCGAGCGCGCTGACGATCTCGCCCGCCTGCGCGCCTTCGAGCCCCGCGTAAAGCAACGCCATCGCAGGTTTCGAGGCCATGGCAGACAGGCCCAGAACCGCTGCGAAGACAAGGATCGTGACACCGCCCACGATGATGCGACGGCTTGTGTCGAGGGCCTGCCAGACGGTCAAGAGCTGTTGCAAGACGCACCTCCGCTGCGTGGGCTTCTGCCCGGTCGTCCGGAGCATCCTTCGGCGATTGCCCTTAATAATCGGTTAGTTGCTGCGGGGTTATAGCCAGGGATGACACGACACGGGGTTTGCCATGGCCGAGACCGACACCGCCGGGGAGGAAACCCCGAAGAAGAGATCGAAACTGCCGCTCCTGATCGGGCTTGTGCTGATGCTCGGGCTCGGAGGCGGGGCTTTCTACGCGGTCTATTCCGGCCTGATTCTCGGTGCGCCTCACACCGCCGAACCGCTTGGCGAGACCCCCGAGGCGCTGCCCGAGGTGGCCTTCGTGCCGCTCGATCCGATGGTGGTTTCCCTGGGTGGAACCGCCGCGCGGCACCTGCGGTTCAACGCGCAGCTGGAGGTGCCGCTGGCCTACCAGGCCGATGTCGAGCACCTCACGCCGCGAGTGATGGATGTTCTGAACGGCTATTTGCGCGCGGTCGACGTGGCCGAACTGGAAGACCCGACAGCGTTGATCCGGCTGCGCGCGCAAATGCTGCGCCGGGTGCAGATCGTTGTGGGCGAGGGCCGGGTGCGCGACCTGCTCGTCATCGAATTCGTGCTGAACTGAGGAGGCCGCGATGGAGTTTATCTCGGATATGTTGCTCGGGCTCGCGGCGCTTGGGGCGGGGATCTACTGCATCGTCCTGTCGCGGCGGCTGCAACGCTTCAACCGGCTCGAATCGGGGATGGGGGGCGCCATCGCGGTACTTTCGGCGCAGGTCGATGACATGACGCGGGCGCTGCAAAACGCGCAGGCGACGGCCTCGGCCTCGGCCGAGCAGCTTTCGGCCCTGACGCTGCGCGCCGAACAGGGCGCCGAGCGGCTGGAGCTGATGCTGGCCTCGCTGCACGATCTGCCGGGTGCCGAGGGCGAGGCGCGCCGTCACCGGGTTGTGCGCCGTCGCGCGCGTGGCGATCTGGAGGGCGCGGAATGACGGCCCGGCGGCGCGGCAGGGCAGCGCGCGGGGGGCTCGCCTTCATCGCGGTGCTGTTTCTGGGATCGGCGCTGATCCGGTTCGGGGTCGGTGTCGGCGCCGCTTTCGCCCGCGCCCCCGCCGAGGCTGCGGCAGAGTGCCCGGCGGATGGTGGCACCATGGCGTTGCTCGCGGATCTGCGGGCGCGCGAGCAGGGGTTGATCGAACGGGAGGGGCATTTGGCGGATCGCGAACAGGCCCAGAACCTTGCGCAGCAGGCGATTGAGGAGCGCCTGGCGGATCTGATCGCCGCTGAAGAAAAGCTCGCGCGCACCGTCGCGATCGCGGATGGCGCCGCCGAAGAGGATGTCGCGCGGCTCATCACGCTTTACGAGAACATGAAACCGAAAGAGGCCGCGCCGCTGTTCGCCGAGATGGCGCCGGAATTCGCTGCCGGCTTCCTGGCGAGG
This sequence comes from Sedimentimonas flavescens, assembly GCF_025154035.1. Classification (NCBI taxonomy): domain Bacteria; kingdom Pseudomonadati; phylum Pseudomonadota; class Alphaproteobacteria; order Rhodobacterales; genus Sedimentimonas; species Sedimentimonas flavescens. Next base: position 252,067 of record NZ_JAOALJ010000003.1, read on the forward strand.
ATGCGCCCCGATGCGGCGGCGGCGGTGCTGGCGGGGCTGGAGCCGAAGACCGCCTACACGATCAGCGTCGTTCTGGCGGGGCGCAATGCCAATGCGCCGAAAAACTGACCGAGGCAGGCTTTTCTTAATCCTGCCGGGGCAGGATCGCGCAAACGATGGAGTCTGCGCATGATCGGGATAATCGGCATCGTCATCATCTTTGCCATGGTGTTCGGCGGCTATGTCGCGGCCGGCGGCAAGATGGGGATCATCCTCAAATCCCTGCCCTTCGAGATGATCATGATCGGGGGAGCGGCGGCGGGCTCGTTCGTGCTGTCGAACGATACCGCCGCGATCAAGCACACGCTGAAATCGGTCGGCAAGGTGTTCAAGGGGCCGAAGTGGAAACCCTCGGATTACCGCGATCTGCTGTGCCTTCTGTTCGAGCTGATCCGGCTGGCGCGGCAGAACCCCGTCGCGGTGGAGGAGCATATCGAGGCACCCGAGGCCTCGTCGATCTTCGGTCGCTATCCCAAGATCGCGCATGACCACGAGGCGGTCGATCTGATCTGCGACACGTTGCGCTCGGCTTCGATGAATTATGACGATCCGCATCAGGTCGAAGAGGTGCTCGAAAAGCAGCTTGAGGCAAATTACCACCACGCGATGCATTCAAGTCATGCGATGCAGTCCGTGGCCGATGCGTTGCCCGCGCTTGGTATCGTCGCGGCGGTGCTTGGGGTGATCAAGACCATGGGCTCGATCGACCAGCCGCCCGAGATCCTCGGCAAGATGATCGGTGGCGCCTTGGTGGGCACGTTTCTGGGCGTGTTTCTGGCCTACGGGTTCATCGCGCCCTTCGCGACCCGGATCAAGGCGATCATCGACGAGGACAGCCATTTCTACAAGCTGATCCGCGAGGTGCTGGTAGCTAATCTGCACAACCACGCCACCAATATCTGCATCGAGGTCGGGCGCCAGAACACGCCGCATCACATCCGCCCGAGCTTCTCGGAACTCGAAGATGCGCTGAAGGCCGTGAAGGCGGAAGCAGCTTGATCCGCGCGGCCTTGATCGTGCTTGTGCTGGCGCTGGCCGCACCGGTCTTGGCAGAGCCAGTGGCGGTGCGCTCGGGCGAGCATGAGGGGTTCACGCGGCTGGTGTTTCCCCTTCCGTCGGGGATGGGGTGGGGGCTCGATCATGCGGACGGCGTCTACACGCTGCGCCCAGATGGCCCGGTCGATGGCTATGATCTGAGCGCGGTCTTTCGGCTGATCCCGCGCACCCGCGTTACCGAAGTGGCTGCGCTTCCTGGCAAGTCGGATGTCTCGATAAGCGTGGCCGAGGGTGTGGAGGCCACCGCGTTCGAGACCGCGGGTGGCGCCGTTGTGATCGACTTTCGCGAGGCGCCTGAGCCGCATGTCGCTCCGTTTCCGCGCCCTGCTCTGCCGTCCTATTCCGAACGGTTTCGGGCGTTTGAGGCCCCCGGCAGGTCGGAACTGCCCGAACCCGCCCTCGCCCTGCCGCAACCGGATCGCCGCATCCGCGCCGCCGAAGAGGATCTGCTGCGCCAGATCGGGCGAGCCGCGTCGCAGGGGCTGATCCATGTTGACCCTGCGGCGATGCGCCTGCCCGAGATACCCGTTGCCCCGCCACAGCCCCCGGCGGAGATCGGCGACCATCTCGCGCTGCATTCCGAAACCGCTTTCGATCGTGCAGGGGTTGGCCCGGCGGATCAGCCGATGGTTTCCGACCATGGTGAGCGCTGCCTGCCTGACCGGTTGTTCGATGCGGCGGCCTGGCTTGATGACAGGCCCCCGGCCGAGCAGATCGCCGCGGCGCGCAACGGCCTTCTGGGCGAGTTCGACAAACCGCAGCCCGATCAGGTCGTGGCCCTGGCGCGGGTCTATGTCGCGCTTGGTTTCGGGGCCGAGGCGCGTTTGCTCTTGCGCTCGCTCGCGGCGCCAAGCGACACGACGCGCGCGCTCGAATTCATGGCAGCGGTGGTTGAGGATCTGCCGCGCCCCGACGCAAAAGCGATCCTGACGATGGGGAAGTGCAACGGCAAGGTCGCGCTTTGGGCGCTGCTTGGTGCGCGCGGCACACCGTCGCGGTGGGATTACGATCTGGGGGCGGTATTGCGCGCCAATGCCGCGCTGCCGCCGGGATTGCGCACCGTGATTGCGCGGCGGCTTGCCGATCGGCTGATCGCGCTTGGTGCCGAGGATGCCGCGCAGGCGGTTTGGAAGGCGCTCGAACGCGCCCCGGCCGAGGTTTCGGCGCCGCTCGGGCTGATTGGTGCGCAGCTTGGCGAGATGCCCGAGAGCAAGCTGGTCGAGTTGATGCGGAGCAATCAGGAAAGCGCGGTCGACGCGCTGATCCAGTTTGTCGAGGGGCGCTTTGCGAGGGGTGAGGCGATGGATGACGGCACCATTTCGCAGGCCGAGGCGCTGGCGGTTGAGCTGCTGCCCTCCGCGAAGGGGGTTGCCGTTCTGCGCGCGCAGATCCTCGGGCTTGGTTCGGTCGGACGGTTCGATCCGGCCTTTGCCGCGCTCGCTGGCTGGCCCGAAGCGACCGACGAGACGTTGCGCGTTACAACCACCGCCGATCTGATCGGACAATTGTCCGATGTGCCGGACGATGCACTGTTCCTGCGCGCTTTCTATGCGCGGCGGGCCATGATTGAGGCGGCCGAATTGCCGAAGGTTACACGCCTGCAGCTTGCCGAAAGGCTGCTCGATCAGGGGTTTGCCCCGGCGGCGCGGACAACTTTGGGCGCGCTCGGTCAGGGCGAAGAGGGGCGCCTGCTTTTGGCGCGCGCTGCGCTGCTGGAGGGCGATGGCCCGGCGGCGCTGGCGCATCTGGGGGCGCTCGACGGTGCGCAGGTAGCCGCGTTGCGCGCGCAGGCGGCGGCGCTGATGGGGCAATATGTGCTGGCGCGCAACGCTTTTCTTCAGGCGGGCGATACGGATGGTGCGCGCGCGGCCGCCTGGCGCAGCGCCGATTGGGATGCGGTGTCGCAAGAGGGCAGCGAGGCGCAGCGAGACCTGCTGGCGCTCTACTCCACCCCACCGGGTGCCGAGGACGGACCGCTGGCGGCCTCGCGCGCGCTGCTAGCGCGCAGCCGGGCCGAGCGCGCGGCTTTCGCTGCGCTGATGGAGAGTTTCTCAGCCCCGCAGGCGCAGCCCTGATCTGCCCTCTTGGCCCGGCCGCCGCCGCCCGCTAAGAAGGCTGCCCAGCCAGCCGGGAGGACAGCCTTGGAAACCGAACAGCGCATTGCCCAGACCATCGCCAAAGACATTGGCGCGCGCCCCGAACAGGTGCGGGCGGCAACCGCCCTGCTGGACGAAGGCGCAACGGTTCCGTTCGTTGCGCGTTACCGCAAGGAAGTCACCGGGGGGCTGGATGACACGCAACTGCGCCTGCTGGCCGAGCGCCTCGGCTATCTGCGCGAGATGGAGGCGCGGCGCGCGGCGATCCTCAAGTCGATCTCCGAGCAGGACAAGCTGACCGACGAGCTTGCGCGTCAGATCCAGCAGGCCGAGACCAAGGCGGCGCTGGAGGACATCTACCTGCCCTACAAGCCCAAGCGCCGCACCAAAGCGATGATCGCGCGGGAAAACGGGCTTGGCCCGCTGGTCGAGGCGATCCTCTCTGACCGCGCGGCGGACCCCGAGGTGCTGGCGGCGGGCTATTTGTCCGAGGCGGTGCCCACGGTCAAGGATGCCCTGACCGGCGCGCGCGACATCGTGGCCGAGGGCCTGACCGAGAACGCCGCGCTTCTGGGCGATCTGCGTGCCTTCCTGCAGAAAGAGGCTCTGCTGACGGCAAAGGTCATCGCCGGGCAGGAAGACAAGGGTGCCAAGTTCTCTGACTATTTTGACCATCGCGAGCGGTGGGCGGATGTACCCTCGCACCGTGCGCTGGCGATGCTGCGGGCCTCGAACGAAGGGGTCGTGACGCTGGACATCGCCCCCGACGAAGAGGGCGTCGCGCGGGCCGAGGCGATGGTCGCCGCGGCGCTTGAGGCGCGCGGCACCGGCAAGGCCGATGCTTGGTTGCGGGCTGCGGCGGGCTGGACCTGGCGCGTCAAGCTGAGCCTGTCGATGATGCTTGACCTGCTAGGCGATCTGCGCGGCCGGGCACAGGATGAGGCCATTCAGGTTTTCGCCCGTAACCTCAAGGATCTGCTGCTGGCCGCACCGGCAGGCGCGCGCCCGACGCTTGGCCTAGACCCCGGAATCCGCACCGGCGTCAAGGTCGCCGTGGTCGATGCGACCGGCAAGGTGGTCGAGACGACGACGGTCTATCCGTTCCAGCCCAAGAACGATCTGCGCGGCGCACAGGCGGCGCTGATGACACTGATCGCGCGCCACGGGGTTGAACTGATCGCCATCGGCAACGGCACCGCCAGCCGCGAGACCGAGCGTATGGTCGCCGACCTGATCCGCGCGCTGCCCGCCTCCGTCATGGCGCCGACCAAGGTGGTGGTGTCCGAGGCCGGGGCCTCGGTCTACTCGGCCTCGGAACTGGCGGCGCGTGAATTCCCCGATCTGGACGTGAGCCTGCGCGGCGCCGTGTCGATCGCGCGGCGCCTGCAGGACCCGCTCGCGGAGCTGGTGAAGATCGAGCCGAAGTCGATCGGTGTCGGTCAGTATCAGCATGACGTCGATCAGCACCGGCTTGGGCGCTCGCTTGAGGCCGTGGTCGAGGATGCAGTGAACGCGGTGGGTGTGGATCTCAACACTGCCTCGGCGCCGCTTCTGGCGCATGTCTCCGGCCTCGGGCCGGGGCTGGCCGAAGCCATCGTGGCGCATCGCGATGCGAACGGCGCCTTTGCCGCGCGGCGCGATCTGCTGAAGGTCGCGCGCCTTGGCCCCCGCGCGTTCGAGCAATGCGCGGGCTTCCTGCGTATCCGCGATGGATCCGAGCCGCTCGATGCCTCGGCCGTCCACCCCGAGGCCTATGACGTCGCGCGCCGCATCGTGAAGGCCTGCGGGCGCGACATTCGCGCCCTGATGGGCGACAGCGCGACGCTCAAACGCCTGCGCGCCGAGGATTTCGTCGATGCAAGCTTTGGCCTGCCGACCGTGCGCGACATCCTGTCCGAGTTGGAAAAACCGGGCCGTGACCCGCGACCGAGCTTTGTCACCGCGACCTTCACCGACGGGGTTGAGGAGATCACCGACCTCAAACCGGGCATGGTGCTGGAAGGCACCGTCACCAATGTCGCGGCCTTTGGTGCCTTCGTCGATATCGGCGTGCATCAGGACGGGCTGGTCCATGTCAGCCAGCTGGCGGACCGGTTCATCAAAGACCCGCATGAGGTGGTGAAAGCGGGCGATGTAGTGAAGGTGCGCGTGACCGAGGTGGACGTGCCACGCAAGCGCATTGGCCTGACCATGCGCAAGGATGGCGGCACCAGCGCCAAGGAGGATCGCGCCGCGCGGGACGCCAACAAGGGCGCGCCCAAGGGCAAGGCTCCGCGCGGGCCGATGCAGGCGGGTCCGAAGGGTGGCGATACCGGTGCGTTCGGCGCGGCGCTGCTCGATGCGTTGAAAAAACGCTAAGCGCGGGCGGCGAGGGTCAGGAGCGCGCCGATCTCGGCCAGTTGCTGCGCGGTGCCCAGAACGTCGCCGGTCTGCCCGCCGATCTTGCGCCGGGCGAGGGCGGCGAGGCTGAGGCCGAGCACGATCTGAACGGCGATGGCCGCGCCCATACCGGGAACGGCCAGCGCGGGTAGCACTGCGATCACGGCGGCGATGATCGCGGCGCGGGCGGTGACGCCACTGGCTGCGCGGCCAAGCCCGTCACTGCGGGCGGGCGGCATCGCGGCCAATAGAGCGGCAGAGGCCACGCGGCTGGTCATCGCCACGACGACAATCGCAAGCCAAGGCTGGGCTGTTGTTGCCAGCAGGCTGAGCGCCTGCCAGCGCAGCCCGACCGACAGGATCAGCCCAAGCGTGCCGTAGGAGCCGATGCGCGAGTCGCGCATGATCTCTAGCCGCCGGGCGGGGTCATGGCCGCCCCAGAACCCGTCGCAGACATCGGCCAGACCGTCTTCATGCAGCGCGCCGGTCGCGGCGATCTGCGCCGCCAGCGCGAGGCCGGCCGCCAGCATGGGCGGCAGCCCAAGCGCCATTGCGCCGCTTAGAACAACCGCAGCAATCGCACCGACCGCCAGACCGGCCAGCGGAAAGGCCCAGGCACTGGCGCCCATCGAGGGCGCGGGCTCGGGCAGGCGTCCGGCGGGCAGCCGCGTGAGCAGCATCACCGCCAGTTGCACCTGTCCAAGCGCCGCGCGGATCATGCCTCGGAGACCCCCGCCTCGCCAAAGGTGGCCATGCCGTTGTGGCACTCCAGCGCCGCGCGCAGGATACCAAGCGCCAGTGCCGCGCCCGAGCCTTCGCCAAGGCGCATGTCGAACTCGACGATGGCTTTCTTGTCGATGGCGGCCAGCAGGCGGCGGTGGCCCGGCTCGGCCGAGGCATGGCCGACCACGCAGTGATCGAGCAGGCGCGGATCGGCGGCATGCAGGGTCGCGGCGGCGGCGGTGCAGATGAAGCCATCAAGGATCACCGGGATACGCGCGGCGCGCGCCGCGAGAACCGCACCGCAGATCGCCGCCTGTTCGCGCCCGCCAAGGGCGGCCAGCGTTGCCATGGCGTTCTGTCCACCGTGCCGCGCAAGGCCCTTTTCGATAGCCACGATCTTGCGGCGAATGCCTTCCGCGTCCGAGCCGGTGCCCGGCCCGACCCAATCGGCAGGCGTCGCGTCGAACAGCGCCGAGGTGAGCGCCGCAGCGATCGTCGAGTTACCGATGCCCATCTCGCCCAGGATCAGCACATCGGCGCCGGTGTCCACCGCTGCCGCGCCACGGTTCATCGCGTCGAGCGTTTCGGCCTCGGTCATCGCGGGGCCGGTGGTGAAGTCGGCCGTGGGATTGTCCAGATCGAGCGCGACCACGCTCAGATCGGCGCCATTCGCGCGGCAAAGCTGGTTGATCGCCGCGCCGCCATGTTCGAAATTCGCCACCATCTGCGCGGTCACGGCCTGCGGGTAGGGGTTCACGCCCTGCGCGCAGATGCCATGGTTGCCGGCAAAGACCAGCGCCTGCGCCTTGGTGATCGCCGGGCGGTCGGTGCCGCGCCATTCGGCCATGAACAGCGCCAGATCCTCAAGCCGGCCAAGCGATCCCGGGGGCTTGGTCAGGCTGTTTTGCCGCGCAAGGGCAGCAGCGCGGGCGGCGGCATCGCGGGCGGGCAGGGTGTTTGCCAGGGCGGCGATCTGGGACAGGGACTCGAAGCGCATCACTTTACTTTCAGTGGCAGGCCCGCGACGGCAAGCGTGACTTCGTCCGCCACTGCCGCGACCCATTGGTTAAGAAGACCCGCGGCATCGCGGAAGTCTCGGGCAAGCTTGTTTTCGGGCACGATCCCGGCGCCGATTTCGTTGGTGACCAGCACCACGGGGCTGGCCTGCCGGGGCAGGGCTGAAACCAGTTCGCGCCCTGCTAATTGCCAGTCATGGCCGCCCAGCATCAGGTTTGTCAGCCACAGTGTCAGACAATCGACCAGCCGGGGCTGGCCCTCGGTCAGGTTCAGCGCACCGACCAGATCGAGCGGTTCGGCATGGGTCACCCACTCGGCGCCGCGCCGCTCCTGATGCGTTGCGATGCGCTTTTCCATTTCTGCATCAAAGGCTTGGGCGGTCGCGATATAGCTGGCCGGGCGCCCGAATGCGAGCGTCCGCTCCTCAGCGATACGGCTTTTGCCCGAGCGGGCGCCGCCAGTGACCAGAATGATGCGAGTCATCGTGCCTCTTGTTCCTTGCGCGCTGACAAAGCAGAAACGGCGCTAAGACGGAAGGAGAAATGCGACCATGGCCCGTGAGGAGGCGACCGAACTGCTTTTGATCCGGCATGCGCCGCAGATCAATGGCGGGCGATTGGCGGGGCGCAGGGACGTTCCGGCGGATTGCTCGGATGCGGCGGCCTTCGCCGGGATGCGCGCGGCCCTGGGTGTGCCGCCTGCGCTTGTGGTCAGCCCCGCGTTGCGTTGCCAGCAGACGGCGGGCACCCTCTGGCCCGAGTTGACCGGACAGACCGATCCAAGGTTCTGGGAGCAGGATTTCGGCGCGTGGGAGGGGCTGCCCTTCGGCGATCTGCCCGACATTGGCGCGCTTTCGACGGCCGAGCTGGCCGAGCACCGACCGCCGCAGGGAGAGAGCTTTGCCGATCTGCATGCGCGTATCGCCCCGGCCCTGCACGATGTCGGCGGGCGCGGCGGGCAGGTGGCCATCGTCGCCCATGCCGGGATCGTGCGGGTGGCGCTGGCGCTGGCGACGGGGTCGGTTCCGGGCGGTCTGGCGTTTCAGATCGCGCCATTGTCGCTGACGCGGGTGCAGGTCCATCCGCGCGGAGGCTGGTCGGTGGCCGAGGTAAATCGGGTGTTCGCGTGATCCATGTGCCAGGCCATTTCGGAGAGTTCCTTCAGGGGCGTATCGGGCCTTCGGGTCCGGTTGCGCTGATCTCGGTGCCGTGCCCGGCGCTTGGGGTGCGCGGGCAATCCGCGCCGCGCGCGGGGCTGAACCTGCATGGCGGGCTTCTGACCCCTGCGCTTGCGCGGCAGATGCTGGCGCGGCTGAACCTGCGCCCGCGCGGGTATTTTGCCCTGCACCCGATGGCTGAGCCCGGCTGCGGTACCGGCGTTTCGACGGCGAGCCTCGTTGCGTTGGCGTTGCTGGCTGGCTGGCGCGGGCACCCTCAGGATCTGGCGGCGGCCTGTATTGATGTCGAGGGCGCCTCGGACCCGCTGATGTTCGTGCGCCCCGAGCGGATGCTCTGGGCCTCGCGTCAGGGGCGGTGCCTTGCGTCGCTGCCGCCCGTGCCGCGCTTCGAGATGATCGGTGGCCTTTGGGGGGCGCCGCGGCGCACGATTGCCACGGATAGCGACTTTCCCGACATTGCCGATCTCGTGCAGGCCTGGCGCGGGACAAGCGATCTTGCCGGGTTCGCCGCGCTTACCTCGGAAAGCGCCGCGCGGACGCTGGCGCTGCGTGGCCCCGCTGGCGATCCGACGGCCGAGCTTGCGTGGCGTGCAGGGGCCCTTGGCTACTGCATCGCCCATACCGGCGCGGCGCGCGGGCTGATCTTTGCGCCGGGATGCGTTCCGGCCGGCGCTGTTCAGATGCTGCGCGATGCAGGTCTGCGCGGCGTGATCCAGTTTCGCGGAGGCTCGGCATGAGTTTCGCCGCGATGATGCTGGTGGCCATCGGCTGCGATCTGGCCTTCGGCTGGCCCGCTGCCCTTTACGCGCGGATCGGCCATCCGGTGACCTGGATCGGCGCGCTGATCGGCTGGCTTGACCGCAGCTGGAACTTCGAGGGGCCTGCGCGTCGCCTGCGCGGGGTGGCTGCGGCCCTGCTTGTCATCGGGCTGACCGGGGGGATCGCCTTGGCCGTGCAGTCGGCCCTGCCGCAGGGTTGGCCGGGTATTCTTCTGGGCGGCATTCTGGCCTGGCCGCTGGTGGCACTGCGCTCGATGCATGATCACGTTGTCGCGGTCGCGCGCCCCTTGGTGGCGGGCGATCTGCCCGCCGCGCGCCATGCCGTGTCGATGATCGTCGGCCGCGACCCGAGTCGTCTGGGCGAGGCCGGTGTCGCCCGCGCCGCGCTGGAAAGCCTCGCCGAGAACAGCTCCGACGGGATCGTGGCGCCGCTGTTCTGGGGCGTGGTCGCTGGGTTGCCGGGGATTGCGGCCTACAAGGCGATCAACACGCTCGATTCGATGATCGGTCATCGCACCCCGCGCCATGAGGAATTCGGCTGGGCCTCGGCCCGGATCGACGATCTGGTGAACCTGATCCCCGCGCGGCTGAGCGGGCTTTTGTTCGCGCTGGCCTCGGGGCGCGCGGGCCGGGCGCTGGCCTGCATGATGCGCGATGCGCGCCATCACCGCTCGCCCAATGCGGGCTGGCCCGAGGCGGCAATGGCCGGGGCGCTTGGCGTGCGGCTGTCGGGCCCCCGCATCTACGCCGACCGCGTGGCCGAGGAGCCTTGGGTGAACGGCGCCTGCCCCGATCCGGGGGCGGTTGACCTTGACCGGGGACTTGCGCTTTACCGCCGCACGATGTTGGGTCTGACCGCGCTGATCGGGGCGCTGGCGGTGCTGGGGATGTGATGCGCGATCACGGTGGGAATATCGACTGGGCCAAGGCCCATTACGGCGGGGATGACTGGATCGACCTCTCGACCGGCATCAATCGCGTCCCCTATCCGCTGCCTGCCCTGCCGCCCGAGGCCTGGACCATGTTGCCCACTGCCGAGGCCAAGGCGCGCCTGATGAGCACCGCCCAAGCCGCTTTCGGAACGAAGGCGCCGGGCGTGGCGCTTGCCGGGGCGCAGGCGGCGATCCAGCTGATCCCGCGCCTGATGCCACCGGGTCAGGCCCGCGTTCTGGCTCCCACCTATAACGAACATGCGGCCTCGCTGCGTGCGGCGGGCTGGAGTGTCACCGAGGTTTCGGCTCTTGAGGATCTGGCGGGTGCGGATCTGGCCATCGTGGTCAATCCGAACAACCCCGATGGGCGCAGTCATGCGCCCGAGGCTCTGCGCGCGCTAGCGCAACAGGTAGGCCAACTGATCGTTGATGAGAGCTTCGCCGACCCGACGCCCGCGCTTTCCGTGATCGCCGATCCCGGCCCGATCCTCGTCCTGCGCTCCTTCGGCAAGTTCTGGGGCCTTGCAGGGGTGCGCCTAGGGTTCGCCTTCGGCCCTGAGGGCCTTATCGCCCGCCTCTCGGATATGGCCGGCCCCTGGCCCGTCTCGGGCGCGGCGATCGAGATCGGCTGCGCGGCGCTGGCTGATGCCGATTGGCGGCGCGACACCATCGCGCGGCTTGAAGCCGAGGTCATCCGTATCGACGCCATGGCAGAGAGGGCGGGCTGGTCCCTGGTCGGCGGCTGCGCGCTTTTCCGCACCTACGCGACGCCCGACGCCGCATCGGCGCAAAAGCACCTCGCGCGCCATCAGATCTGGAGCCGCATCTTCCCCTATTCGGACCGCTGGATCCGCCTTGGCCTACCGGGCTCCCCCGCCGAATGGGAACGCCTGCAATCGGCACTGACCTAACGCGCGAGCGACAATATCCCCGCGCCTAACGCGCGAGCGACAATATCCCCGCGACGTCAAGATGCGCCTCGACGTGATCGGCCAGCGCGTCGAGCGCCGCCTCGACCCCGGACGAATGGCTGAGCCCCGAGGCGGCAATGCCGATCTGCCCAAGGAAGGCCGCGCGGAAGGCATCGGCGGCGAAGAGCCCGTGCAGATAGCTGCCCGTCACACGCCCACAGGCCGAGATCGCACCCTCGGGCTGGCCCTCGACCTTCGCAAAGGCGCGCGCGCGGTCCGGGCCTTCGGTGCGGCCGATGTGGATCTCGTAGCCCTCAACCTCCAACCCCGAGGCGGCGTGCACCGCCCGCGTGCGCGTCAGGCGCTTGTCGGGCGTCATTTCTGTCTCGACGTCGAGCAGCCCGAGGCCCGCCGTTTCCCCCGGAGCGCCCTCGATCCCGCCGGGGTCGCGGACGACACGGCCGAGCATCTGATAGCCGCCACAGATGCCCAGCACATGCCCGCCGCGCCGGTAATGCGCCATGAGGTCGATGTCCCATCCCTGCGCTCGCAGAAACTCCAGATCGCCCCGCGTGGATTTCGAACCCGGAATGATCACCAGTTGCGCATCGCAGGGGATCGTCTCGCCCGCGCGCACCATGACCAGATCGACGCCCGGCTCGGCCTTCAGCGGGTCGAGGTCATCGAAATTCGCGATGCGTGAAAGCGCGAGGCAGGCGATCTTGACCCCGCCCGAGGAGGGTCCGGATCGCAGGTCGAGCGCATCCTCGGCGGGCAGCTTATGCGCTTGCGCAAACCAGGGCAGCACCCCGAACCCGCGCCAGCCCGTGCGTGCCTCGATCAGCCGGTAGCCGTCGTCGAACAGGCTCGGGTCGCCACGGAACTTGTTGATCAGGAAACCGGCGATCATCGCCGCATCCTCTGGGTCGAGCACGGCCTGCGTTCCCACGATCTGCGCGATCACCCCGCCGCGGTCGATGTCTCCCGCCAGGATCACCGGGACATCGGCGGCGCGCGCAAATCCCATATTGGCAATGTCGCCCGCGCGCAGGTTGACCTCGGCGGGAGAGCCTGCCCCCTCGACGATCACAAGGTCATGCGTTTGCTTGAGCCGGTTGAAACTTTCCAGCACCGCACCCATCAACTGAGGCTTGAGCGCCGCATAGTCGCGCGCCTTGACAGTCGCGACCCGCTTACCCTGCACCACGACCTGCGCCCCGACATCGGTTTCGGGCTTCAGCAGGATCGGGTTCATATCGGTGATAGGCTCAAGCCGAGAGGCCAGCGCCTGCAAGGCCTGCGCCCGCCCGATCTCGCCGCCGTCCGCCGTCACCGCTGCGTTATTTGACATGTTCTGCGGCTTGAACGGCGCAACACTCAGCCCGCGCCGCAATGCTGCGCGGCACAGCCCCGCCACCAGCATCGACTTGCCCACGTTTGAACCTGCACCCTGGATCATGATCGCCGTCATCAAACCCTCCCGATGCTGCGCGGTTTGAAACTGCGGATGCCTCCGGCGGAGGTATTTTCAGCCAAGAAGAAAGGGAGAAGATTTGGGCGCCGCACCTCGGGCCGCCGAAGCGGGGGAGGCGCGGCGCTTTCTCCTTGGGCGGTCATCGGGACCTCTCCCTGTACCGCAAAACCATCTTGGCTGATCACGGTTAAGAAACCCTTTCCGTTCTTCTTGGTCGAAATACCTCGGGGGTCCGGGGGCTGGCCCCCGGTCCGGCCTTTGTTAGAACTCGACGCCCGGTTGGCCCTTTACGCCTGAGCGGAACGGGTGCTTGACCAGTGTCATCTCGGTCACCAGGTCGGCCGCTTCGATCAGACCCTCGGCGGCATTGCGGCCGGTCAGAACGACATGAGTCAGGGCGGGTTTCTCGTTACGCAGGAACTCCAGTACTTCGTTCAGGTCGAGGTAATCGTAGCGCAGCGCGATGTTGATCTCATCAAGCAAGACCATGCGGATCTCGGGGTTGCGGATCAGCTCCTTGGCCTTTTCCCACCCCGCACGGGCGGCGGCGATGTCGCGTTCGCGATCCTGGGTTTCCCAAGTGAAGCCCTCGCCCATCGCGTGGAACTGGCAAAGATCGCCGAAATTCTCGGTCAGAAGCCGGCGCTCGCCCGTATCCCAGGCGCCCTTGATGAACTGCACGACGGCGCACGGCATGCCGTGCGCGATGCAGCGCAGAATCATGCCGAATCCCGAGGAGGACTTACCCTTGCCTGACCCGGTATGGACGATGATCAGGCCCTTCTCGCCCGATTTCGTTGCCATGATCTTGTCCCGCGCGGCCTTCTTCTTTGCCATCTTGGTGGCGTGGCGGTCGGAATCCTTACGGTCGTCGCTTTCAGTGGTCATTGCGGCGGTCCTCGTTCTTGACAAAGGGGGGCGCCTGTCTCAGGGAAAGGGCGCGCTGGTCCTGTCCTATGACAGGTGAAGAGGGAATGCGACAAGGTTTGCGACCGAGAGACGTCCAAACCCGAAGCGCAGCCGCCCCCGCGACCGTGACCGGAGAGGTCGGCCCGACCACTGGCAGATGCCGGGAAGGTGGGCCAACCGATGGGCCTACCCACCTCGGGGGCCCGGGATCCGCAAGCCGGGAGACCTGCCCGCGCGAGGAAATGAACGGGCGGACGGGGTGTTCCGCAACCGGCAGGCGGCCCTCGATCGGGCGCGCCTCTGGATAGCGCCCCGGTCGCCGCACGAAAGGGGCCTCGATGAGCGCCATTCTACATGTCTGTACGACCTGCCGCGCCTCGGAGACGGTTTGCGATGGCTGCCCGAACGATCGGGTCGTAAACGGCAGTTGCGCGGGTTGTCCGCTGAACGTCGCGAGCGATGAGCGCGCGGGTGCCATGCTGTACCGCGCTCTGGAACGTCGCGGCGCGCCCGCAGGCGTCGAGATACGACCCGTCGAATGCCTCTCGGCCTGTTCCAATGGCTGCTCGGTCGCGCTCAGCGCGCCGGGCAAATGGACCTATGTCTATGGCCGCATGACCTCGGCCGATGCCGCCGACATCCTTGAAGGCGCAGCCGCCTATGCCGCCAGCGAAGACGGCCTTGTGCCGTGGCGCGAGCGCCCCGTGATTTTCCGCAAGCAAAGCCTTGCCCGTATTCCCCCGCAGGAGTGAGCAATGACCGACCTGACCAAAATCCCCGTGACCGTGATCACCGGCTTTCTCGGCGCGGGCAAGACGACGCTGATCCGCCACCTGATGGCCAATCCGCAGGGCAAGAAGCTGGCCGTGCTGGTCAACGAGTTTGGCACCGTCGGCGTCGATGGTGAGATCCTGCGCCAGTGTGCCGATGAGAACTGCCCCGACGAGAACATCGTCGAGCTGGCCAATGGCTGCATCTGCTGCACCGTCGCCGATGACTTCATCCCCACCATCGAGGCGCTGATGGCGCGCCCGACCCGCCCCGATCACATCCTGATCGAGACCTCGGGTCTTGCGCTGCCCAAACCGCTGCTCAAAGCCTTCGACTGGCCCGCGATCCGCTCGCGCATCACGGTCGATGGCGTGATCGCGCTGGCCGATGCCGAGGCTGTCGCCGCGGGCCGCTTCGCCCCCGATGTCGAGGCGGTGAACGCGCAGCGCGAGGCCGACGACTCCATCGACCATGAAACGCCGCTGTCCGAGGTGTTCGAAGACCAGATCGCCTGTGCGGACATCGTGCTGCTGTCCAAGGCCGACCTTGCCGGTGAAGCGGGCCTAAGCGCCGCGCGCGCGGTGATCGAGGCCGAGGCGCCGCGCAAGCTTCCGATCCTGCCGCTGACCGAGGGCGTGATCGACCCCAAGGTGATCCTGGGTCTTGGCGCCGCCGCCGAAGACGATCTGGCCGCGCGCCCCTCGCATCACGATGACCATGGCGACCACGAGCATGACGATTTCGACACGGTCGTGATCGAGCTGCCTGAGGTAGCCGATCCCGCGCGCCTCGTTGCCGCGATTGAACGCCTCGCGCGGGAGCAGAACATCCTGCGCGTCAAGGGCCATGTCGCCGTGTCGGGCAAGCCGATGCGTCTGCTGGTGCAGGCCGTGGGCGAGCGCGTGCGCCACCAGTTCGACCGCCCCTGGGGCGCTGACACTCGCCGCACCGCGCTTGTTGTCATCGCCGAGCATGACGATGTGAACGAAGACGCGATCCGCGCCGTGCTGATGGAAGGTGCTGCCGCCTGATGCATGTCGTCTTCCGCGAAAGCCACGGGCTCGAGGAAACCGAGACGCCGACCGATCTGGGGCAGACGCCCGCAGAGATGGTCGTGCTGTCCCTCTCGGATTCCGATCTCGGCGCTTTCTCGGCGGGCTGGCATCGCGCGTCGGGCGGGCTGCCGACGCTTCGGCTGGCCAATATCGTGGCGCTCAAGCATCCGATCTCGGTCGATACCTATGTTGAACAAACGCTGGAAGGCGCCAAGGCGATCCTGATCCGCCTGATCGGGGGCGAGCCTTATTGGCCCTACGGCATCGCCTCGATTCAGGATCTCGCGCGGCGGCGCGGGATCGCGCTGGCGGTACTGCCCGCCGACGGGCGCGAGGATGCGCGGCTCGATGAGGTCTCGACCCTGCCGGTGCCAGTGCTGCGGCGGCTCAAGGATCTGTGCGATGCGGGCGGGGCGGTGGCAGCGCAGGCCGCGCTGGCAACGCTTGCCGAGGCCGCCGGGCTGAGTGCCGCGCCCGTCGAGGGCGCGACCGAGGTTCCGGCGATGGGACTCTACGACCCGCAAGCAGGTGTGATCGACACGCCGCCCAAGGGGCCGCTGGTTCTGGTCAGCTTCTACCGCTCGTATCTGACGGCGGCGGATACCGACCCGGTTGATGCGCTGATCACGGCGCTGCGCCGCGCGGGCTTCGCCGCCTGCGGTGTGTTCGCGGCCTCGCTCAAGGCGCCGGGATTTGCCGATTGGCTTGCGGGGCAGGGGCTTGCGCCGGTGGCCGTGGTCAATGCCACCGCTTTCTCGGCGCAGGGGCTGGATGGGCGCACGCCGTTCGACGCCTTCGGTTGCCCGGTCTTTCAGGTGGCGCTGTCCACCGCGCGCCGCCGCG
Source organism: Sedimentimonas flavescens (assembly GCF_025154035.1). Lineage (NCBI taxonomy): Bacteria > Pseudomonadati > Pseudomonadota > Alphaproteobacteria > Rhodobacterales > Sedimentimonas > Sedimentimonas flavescens. The sequence continues at coordinate 268,228 of NZ_JAOALJ010000003.1, forward strand.
ATTGGGCGGAGGCCGAGCGCGGCCTCTCCCCTGCCGATCTTGCCATGCATGTGGTTCTGCCCGAGGTGGACGGGCGGTTGTTTGGCGGCGTTGTCTCTTTCAAGCAACCCGGTCGCAAGGACGCCGATCTTCAGTATTCCCGCTTTGCCCACCGCGCCGATGCCGAGCGGATCGAGGCCGTGGTGGCCCGCGTCGTCGCCTGGCACCGGCTTGGTCAGCTCGGACCGGCACAGCGCAAGCTGGCCGTGGTGCTCTCGACCTATCCGGGGCGGGCCTGGCAGATGGCCCATGCGGTGGGCCTCGATGCGCTGGCCTCGACCGAGGAACTGCTGACCGCGCTGGCTAAGGGGGGGCATGACATCGCCCCCCCGGCCGATCTGGGCGCGCTGGCCGAGACGCGCGTTTCCTGGCCGATGGACGATTACCTTGCCGCGCTGGCGACCCTGCCGCAGGCGTTGCGCGACGATCTGACCGCCACATGGGGTGCGCCGAGCGATGACCCTTCGGTGACGGATAACTCCTTCCACTTCGCGGCCCTACGCTGCGGCTCGGCCCTCGTCGCGCTGCAACCCGAGCGCGGCGATGCAACCACCCGCGATGACGATTACCACGACCTGACGCGCACCCCGCGCCATGGCTATGTGGCCTTCTATCTGTGGCTGCGCGCGCAGGGGATCGACGCGCTGGTGCATATGGGCGCGCATGGCACACTGGAGTGGCTGCCGGGTAAGGCCGTGGCGCTCTCGGGCGCCTGCTGGCCCGAGGCGCTGATCGGTGCGACGCCCGTGATCTACCCCTTCATCGTCAATGACCCCGGCGAGGCCGCGCAGGCCAAGCGCCGCATCGGGGCGGTCACCGTGGGCCATGTGCCGCCGCCGCAGGTCGCGGCCTCGGTGCCCGAGGGGATGACGCATCTTGAGCGGTTGCTCGATGAATACTCGACTGCCGACGGGCTTGACCCCGCGCGGCGTGATCGCCTGATCGCTGACATTCGTGCCGAGGCCCGCGCCTCGGGCGTCGAGGACGACCTTGGCATTCCCGCGCAGGCCAGCGCTGCCGAGGCGATTACCCGCATCGACCGCTTTGTATGTGACATCAAGGAAAGCCAGTTCGGCGAGGGGCTGCATGTGTTCGGCACCGGCATCTGCGGCGCGCAGGAACGCGCGGGCGTGCTCGATGCGCTTGCCGGTCGTCGCGTTGCGCCGGGGCCGTCGGGTTCGCCCTCACGCGGGCGCTCGGACGTGCTGCCGACAGGGCGGAACCTCTTTTCCGTCGATCCGCGCGCGGTGCCAAGCCGGGCAGCGCATGGTCAGGGCGTCAAGCTGGCCGAGGAACTCCTGCGCCGCCATTTGCAGGATCAGGGCGACTGGCCCAAGGGGCTGGTGATTGACCTCTGGGGCTCGGCCACGATGCGCACGGCGGGCGAGGAATTTGCCATGGCTCTGCATCTGGCCGGGTTGCAGCCGGTTTGGGATGCCAGCTCGGGCCGGGTGAGCGGGGTCGAGGTGATCGCGCTGGCGCTGCTTGGCCGTCCGCGTATCGACGTGACGCTACGGGTCTCGGGTCTGTTCCGCGATGTGTTCCCGGGTCTTGCGCAGCTCTTCGAGACCGGGGCCGCAGCACTGGCCGCACGCGATGAGGCGCCCGAGGACAACCCCTATCTGGCCCGCGCCGCCCGCGTCTTCGGCCCGCGCCCCGGCCAGTATGGCCTTGGCATGGGCACCGCGATGGACGCTTTCACCCCCGAGGCCCGCGCCGCGGCCGGAGAGGCCTGGATCGCGGCCTCGTCCTTCGCCATCGGCGCGGATGGGCAAAGCCGCGATGACCGTGCCGGGCTTGAGGCACGCCTGAAGGGCGCCGACAGTTTCGTTCATGCGCAGGATCTGCCCGAAAGCGACGTGCTTTTGGCCGCCGATTATGCCGCGCATGAGGCTGGCTTTGCCGCGGCGCTCGCACGGCTTGGGGCGGCGAAACCCGCGCTTTACCACCTGGATGCGACGCAACCCGACCGCCCCCGCGCCCGCACCCTGACCGAAGAGATCGCCCGCGTCGTGCGCGCCCGCGCCGCGAATCCGGCCTGGTCGGATGGCATGACGGCCCATGGCTATCGCGGCGCGGCCGAAATCGCGGCGACGCTCGATCACATGGCGGCCTTCGCGCATCTGGCGCAGGTGGTGCCGCCGCATCTGTTCGACCTGTACCACGAAGCGACGCTTGGCCGCGACGAGATCGTGGCCTTCATGCAAGAGGCCAATCCCGAGGCGCTGGCCGCGATGCGCGATCTGTTTCAGCGGCTGGCCGAGGCCGGTCTGTGGGCGACGCGCCGCAACTCGATCGCCGCAACGCTGGAGGGCACGCCATGAGCTTCAAGGTGCAAGGCTGGTGCCCCGGCGCGCTGCGCCCGATGGCCTCGGGCGACGGTCTCGTGGTGCGGGTGCGCCCGCGCGGCGGGCGGATCACGCCCGAGCAGGCGGCGGGGATCGCGACGGCTTCGCGCGCCCACGGTAACGGGCTGATCGACCTGTCGGGCCGCGCCAATGTGCAGCTGCGGGGCGTGAGCGCCGAAACCCACTCCGCGCTGATCGCCGATCTGACCGCGCTTGGCTTGATCGACGCCGACATCGCCGCCGAGACCCGGCGCAATGTCATCGTCACCCCCTTCGCCGATGCGCAGACCGATGCGCTCGCCGCTGATCTGGTCGCGGCGCTGGCCGATGCGCCGGAACTGCCCGGCAAGTTCGGCTTTGCCCTCGATACTGGGCCTGCGCCGCTGATGGCCGACACGCCCGCCGACATTCGCCTTGAACGTGCGGCGGATGGGCGCCTGATCTTGCGCGCGGCGGGGATGGACCTGGGCGCGCCCGTCGCGCCCGAGGCTGCTGTGCAGGCCGCCGTCGATCTGGCGCGCTGGTTCGTCGATCAGGGCGGCGTCGTGAACGGGCGGGGTCGGATGGCCTCGCTGATCGCGCGCGGCGCATACCCCGAAGGCGCGGTGCTGGCGCCCGCGCCCGCCCTTGCACCCTCCGGCCCGGGGTTGGTTGCGCAGGGCGCGCTTGTGGCCTTCGAGTTCGGCCAGATGCAGGCCGAGACCTTCTGGGCGCTTGGCCGCCTTGGTCCACTGCGGATCACGCCCTGGCGCATGGTTCTGATTGAGGGCCTGCGCGAAATGCCCGAACTGCCTGGCCTGATCATCGATGCCACTGATCCGCTTCTGCGCGTCTATGCCTGCACCGGCGCGCCCGGCTGCCTTCAGGCCGAGGGGCCGACGCGCGATCTGGCGCGCGCCCTTGCGCCGCGCGTTCCCAAGGGGCGCATCCTGCATGTCTCGGGCTGCGCCAAGGGCTGCGCCTGGCCTGCGCGCGCAGATCTGGCGCTGGTCGCCACCGAGCGCGGCTATGACCTTGTCACCGATGGCACGGCGGCGGATACGCCCGCCCGCGTGACCCTCGACCCTACCGAAATTCCCGATCTCCCGGAGTTCTCCTGATGCCTTACGAATACGAAAAGGACGGCGCAACGATCTATGTGCAGTCCTTCGCCACCATCCGGGCCGAGGCCGATCTGGCCCGCTTTACCCCCGAGGAGGAGGTCGTGGTGGTACGCATGATCCATGCGGCGGGCATGGTCGGGCTTGAGGAGCACGTCCGCTTCACCCCCGGCATGGCGATTGCCGCCCGCGCGGCGCTTGAGGCCGGCGCGCCGATCCTGTGCGACGCGCGCATGGTCAGCGAGGGTATTACCCGCGCGCGCCTGCCCGCGGACAACGAGATCATCTGCACCCTGCAAGATCCCCGCGTCCCCGAGATGGCGCGCGAGATGGGCAATACCCGCTCGGCCGCCGCGCTGGAGCTGTGGCGCCCGAAGCTTGCAGGCGCGGTGGTGGCCATCGGCAATGCGCCGACGGCGCTGTTTCACCTGCTGAACATGCTCGAAGACCCGGCCTGCCCGCGCCCCGCCGCGATCATCGGCTGCCCCGTCGGTTTCATCGGTGCGGCGGAATCGAAAGCGGCGTTGATGGAGGCAGCCCCCGTGCCCGCGATGGCGGTCGAGGGACGACTGGGCGGCTCGGCAATCACCGTGGCGGCGGTCAACGCGCTCGCCTCTCGGAAGGAGTGAGAAATGGGCAGGATCATTTGCGCGGGCCTTGGCCCCGGTGACCCGGAACTGATGTCGGTGCGCTCGGATCGCGCGATCCGGGGCGCGACCCATGTCGCCTATTTCCGCAAGAAGGGCCGCAAGGGTCAGGCGCGCCAGATTGTCGAGGGGATGCTGGCCGTGGGCGCGCTGGAATACCCGATGGAATATCCGGTCACGACCGAGATCCCCTTCGACAGCCCCGAGTATATCCGCCTGCTGGCCGAGTTCTACGACGACTGGGCGAACCGCCTGGCCGATCTGGCCGCCACGCAGGAGGTCGTCGTGCTGTGCGAGGGCGACCCCTTCTTCTACGGCTCGTTCATGCATCTTTACATCCGGCTCAAGGATCGGGTGCAGGTTGACGTGATCCCCGGCATCACCGGCATGACCGGCTGCTGGAACGTGACCGGCCAGCCGATCACCTGGGGCGACGATGTGCTGACCATCCTGATGGGCACCCTGCCCGAGGATGAACTGGCCGCCCATGCCGCAGGTTCGGATGCGCTCGTGATCATGAAAACCGGCCGCAACCTGCCACGCGTCAAGCGCGCGCTGGCCCGCGCGGGCCGGTTGGGCGAGGCCTGGCTGGTTGAGCGTGGCACCATGAAGGGCCAGCGCGTCGATCGTCTGGCCGAGGTCGAGGATCACGACTGTCCCTATTTCGCTATCGTCCTTGTCCACGGACAGGGCCGCCGCCCCGAGATCGCGGAGGCCGCGGAATGAGCGGCTGGATCGCCGTTGCGGGGCTTGGGCCGGGGGCCGAGGATCTGGTGACGCCCGAGGTCTCGGCCGCGCTGGCCGAGGCCACCGATGTGGTGGGCTACATCCCCTATGTCGCCCGCGTCGCCGCGCGCGAGGGGCTGACGCTGCACCCCTCCGATAACCGGGTCGAGCTGGACCGCGCACGCCACGCGCTGGAGATGGCGGCCGCGGGCAAGCGGGTCGTCGTGGTCTCCTCGGGCGATCCGGGCGTATTCGCCATGGCCTCGGCGCTCTTCGAGGCGCTGGAGGTGGCGCCCGAGTTCGCGCAAACCGACATCCGTATTCTGCCCGGCATCACCGCCATGCTGGCGGCCGCCGCCCATGCCGGGGCGCCGCTTGGGCATGATTTCTGTGCCATCAACCTCAGCGACAACCTCAAACCCTTCGAGATGGTCGAGCATCGCCTGCGCCATGCCGCGCGGGGCGATTTCGCGATGGCCTTCTACAACCCGCGCTCCAAATCCCGCCCGCATCAGTTCGAGCGGGTGCTGGAAGTGCTGCGCGAGGAATGCGAGCCCGAGCGGTTGATCCTGTTTGCGCGCGCGGTCTCGACCCCGGAAGAGCGGATCGTGACCGTGCCGCTGGCCGAGGCCACGCCCGAGATGGCCGATATGCGCACCGTCGTCATCGTCGGTAATTCGGCGACGCGGCGGGTGGGCAGATGGGTTTACACGCCGCGCTCGGCAGGGGGGCGGTGATGGGCGATCCACGCCAGTGCCCGGTCCACACTGGCCACCGTTTCGCGCGGGGGCAGGGCGGGGCGGTCGGTCAGGATCACCGGCAGGTGCAGAGCGCGCGCGGCGATCAGCTTCGCCTCGGCCCCGGCGCCGCCGGCATTCTTGGCGACGATATGGGTGATGGCGTGGGCGCGCAGCAGGGCCTCGTCGCCCTCGGGCGAGAAGGGGCCGCGGGCGATCACGGCCTGCGCGTCGGGCAGCGGCAGGGCGCCCTCGGGCGGATCGACAAGGCGCAGCAGGTAATGGTGCTGGGGCTTGGCGGCAAAGGCCGTCAGGTTCTGCTTGCCGATGGCCAGGAAAACGCGCGCCGGGGTGTCGGGCAGGGCCGCGACGGCACCCGCAATATCGGGCACATGGGTCCAGCTGTCACCCGGTTGCGCCACCCATGCGGGGCGTTCCAATGCCAGCAGCGGCGTGTGACTGACCGCGCAGGCGGTGATCGCATTGCGGCTCATCTGCGCGGCGAAGGGATGGGTTGCGTCGATCACATGGGTGATCGCCTCGGCGCGAATGTATTCGGCCAGCCCCTCCGGGCCGCCAAAGCCGCCGACCCGCGTGGGGATCGGCTGGGCCACGGGCGCTTCGGTCCGGCCGGCATAGGAAAAGACGGCGGGCAGGCCAGCCTCGGCCAGCGCGCGGGCCATGCGGCTGGCTTCGGTGGTGCCGCCCAGAAGAAGGATGCGCGTCATGGCTGATCCGTGGCTGACAATCGTCGGTCTGGGCGAAGATGGCCTTGAAGGGCTGTCGGATGCAAGCCGTGCGGCGATTGCGGGCGCCGAGGTGATCTTTGGCGGACCGCGTCACCTGGATCTGGTGGCGGTGGACGCGCGCGGGCGTGCTTGGCCGGTACCCTTCGATATTGCCCCGGTGTTGGAATGGCGCGGGCGTCCCACCGTGGTGCTGGCCTCGGGTGACCCGTTCTGGTTCGGTGCGGGCGGCACGCTTGCCCGCCATCTGGAGCCGGGCGAGTGGCGCGCGATCCCGCTGGCCGGGGTGTTCTCGCTGGCTTGCGCGCGGATGGGCTGGAAGATCGAGGAAACGGTTTGCATGGGCCTGCATGCGGCGGCATTTGCACGGCTACGCGCGGTTCTGGCGCGCGGTGTGTGCGCGGTGGTGACGCTGCGCGATGGTGCCGCCCCTGCGATGCTGGCCAAATGGCTGGTTGCGGCGGGCTTCGGTGCGGCACGGCTGATGGTGCTTGAACGCCTCGGCGGCACGCAGGAGCGGCTGCGGCAGGCCAACGCCGAAGGCTTCGACGTTACCGACATAGCGGCGCCGGTTGCGGTGGCCATCGACGGCGCGAATCTGCCCAAAGACGCGGGTCTATCACGCGCCTCTGGCCTGCCGGATGACGCATTCCAGCATGACGGCCAGATCACCAAGCGGCCCGTGCGCGCGCTGACACTCTCGGCGCTTGCACCGCGTCCGGGCGAATTGCTGTGGGACATCGGTGGCGGGTCGGGCTCGATCTCGGTCGAGTGGTGCCTTGCGGGCGGTCGCGCGATCACGGTGGAAACGCGCGCGGATCGCGTGACCAACATTCGCGCCAATATCGCGGACTTTGGTCTGGATGGCCGGATGGAGGCGATTGAGGGCCGCGCGCCCGAGGCTCTGGCAGGGCTTCCCCTGCCGGATGCGGTTTTCGTGGGTGGCGGCGGCAATGCGGCGCTTTACGCGGCGCTGTGGCCGATGCTGCCCGCAGGCACGCGGCTTGTGGCCAATGGCGTGACGCTGGAAACCGAGGCGCTTCTGGCGCAGATGCAAGCGGCGCATGGCGGCGATCTGCTGCGGATTGATCTGGCGCAGGCAGCACCCCTTGGCGGAATGCGCGGTTGGAACGCGGCGCGCCCCGTGGTGCAATGGAGCGTGGTGAAATGAGGGTCGCCGGGGTCGGGTTCAATAGCGCGGCTACGCCTGAAGGCGTGCTCACCGCCTTGCGCGCGGCCGAGACCGTTGCGGGGCCTGTTGCCGCGCTCGCGACCATCGGGCACAAGGCAGATCGGTTGGCCGAATTGACAGTGGCACTTGGCCTGCCGGTCAGCGGCCATGACGTGGCGGGGGTGGCGACGCCCTCGCAATCCGACCGGGTGCAGGCGCTGTTCGGCACCGGCTCGGTCGCCGAGGCGGCGGCGCTGATGGCGGCGGGGCCTGGCGCGCGGTTGATTATGGGGCGCGTGGCCCAAGGCGGTGTGAGCGTGGCAGTAGCGGAAGGGAAGACGCAATGACGGTGCATTTCATCGGGGCGGGTCCGGGGGCGGCCGATCTGATCACCCTGCGCGGGCGCGACCTGATCGCCTCCTGCCCGGTTTGCCTCTATGCAGGCAGCCTTGTGCCCGAGGCGCTTTTGGCCCATTGCCCGCCGGGCGCGAAGATCGTGAATACCGCGCCGCTGTCGCTGGACCAGATTGTCGCGGAGATCGCCGCCGCCCATGCCGAGGGCAAGGATGTTGCGCGGCTGCACTCGGGCGATCTGTCGGTCTGGTCGGCCATGGGCGAGCAGCTGCGCCGCCTGCGCGCGCTGGATATCCCATATGACGTGACGCCGGGCGTGCCCTCCTTCGCAGCTGCCGCCGCCACGCTGTGCGCCGAGCTTACGCTGCCCGGCGTGGTGCAGTCGGTCGTGCTTACGCGGACCTCGGGGCGGGCGACTTCGATGCCCGAGGGTGAGACGCTTGAGAATTTCGCCCGCACCGGCGCTGTGCTGGCCATTCACCTCTCGGTTCATGTGCTGCCGAACGTGGTCGAGGATCTGACCCCGCATTACGGCGCCGATTGCCCCGTGGCGGTCGTCTGGCGTGCAAGCTGGCCCGATGAGCGTGTGGTGCGCGCCACGCTCGGCACGCTGGAGACCGCGATTGGCGAAGAGATGGAGCGCACGGCGCTGATCCTTGTCGGGCGTTCGATTGGCGCCGAGGAGTTCGACGAAAGCCGCCTGTACGCAGGCGATTACGACCGCCGCTACCGGCCCGTGGGCACAGAGCCGCGCTTTCCCGGAACGGGGCCTGAATGACGCCCGGGCTGATCATATCGGCACCGGCCTCTGGCTCGGGGAAAACCACGCTGACGCTGGGGGTGCTGGCAGCGCTGCGGGCGCGCGGGCTGGATGTGCAGCCGTTCAAATGCGGGCCGGATTACATCGACCCGGCCTTTCATGCGGCGGCGGCGGGGCGGGCCTCGTTCAACCTCGATGCCTGGGCGATGGGGCGCGGGCAGTTGGAGGCTTTGGCATCGGTCGAGGCCGATCTGATCGTGGCCGAGGGGGCGATGGGCCTCTTCGATGGCGTTGCCAAACCCGGCGAGACGGGGACGGGGGCGAGCGGCGATATTGCTGCGCTGATGGGCTGGCCGGTGGTTCTGGTGCTCGATGTGTCGGGGCAGGCGCAATCGGCGGCGGCAGTGGCCAAGGGCTTCGCGACGCTGCGCCCTGGTGTGCAGGTGGCGGGTGTCGTGCTGAACAAGGTGGCTTCGCCCCGGCATGAGGCACTGGTGCGCGCGGGCATGGAAGAGGCCGGGATCGAGGTTCTGGGCGTCATCCCGCGCGCGGCGGGGATCGCCCTGCCCGAGCGGCATCTGGGCCTTGTGCAGGCCGAAGAAACCGATGCGCTGGATAAGCTGCTGGCGGAGGCCGGGCGGATCGTGGCCGAGCATTGCGACCTCGATCGGATGATCTCGGTCGCTGCGGGGCGGGGGCGCGGGCCGGTGCCCGGCCCGCGCCCCCGCCTGGCCCCCCCGGGCGCGCGGATCGCGCTGGCGAGGGATGCCGCGTTTTCCTTTGTCTATCCGCATCTGATCGCGGATTGGCGCGCCGAGGGGGCGACGATCCTGCCCTTCTCGCCGCTGGCCGACGAGGCGCCCGACCCGAGCGCCGATGCCTGCTGGCTGCCCGGTGGTTACCCGGAGCTACATGCGGGCCGCTTGTCTGCCGCCGAGACCTTCCGCGCGGGCCTATGTGCCTTCGCGCAGACCCGTCCGGTTCATGGCGAATGCGGAGGCTACATGGCGCTTGGCGCGGGGCTGGTTGCCGCGGATGGCACGCGCCACGCGATGGCGGGGCTCTTGGGGCTGGAGACATCCTTTGCCAAGCGGCGCATGCATCTGGGCTATCGGCTTGCGCGGCTGGCGGCCCCCGTCGGCCCGTTGGCCGCTGGCACCGCGCTGCGGGGCCATGAGTTTCACTATGCGACGATCCTGTCGCAACCCGATGCGCCGCTGGCGCAGGTCGTCGATGCCACCGGCGCCGCCGTCCCCGAGACCGGATCGTTCCGGCAGATGCCGGGCGGCGGCTGCGTCAGCGGCACTTTCTTTCACCTGATAGCTGAGGCCAGTTCATGAGCGGTTTCGTCTCTTTCGTTTCCTCGGGGCCGGGCGATCCCGATCTGATCACGCTGAAAGCTGTGGATCGGCTGGCGCGCGCCGAGTTGGTGCTGTTCGATGACCTCGCTTCGGGCCCGGTTCTGGGCCATGCCGGTCCGCAGGCCGAGTTGATCGCGGTTGGCAAGCGGGCGGGCAAGCCCTCGGCCAAGCAGGAATACGTCAATGCCCTGCTGGTCGAGCATGCCCTGGCCGGCAAGCGTGTGGTGCGGCTCAAGTCCGGCGATTCGGGGCTGTTCGGGCGGCTTGAGGAAGAGCTTGTCGCCCTGCGTGAGGCCGGGATCGGCAGCGAGATCATCCCCGGCGTGCCCTCGGCCTGTGCGGCGGCGGCAGCGGCAGGTATTCCGCTGACCCGGCGGCTGACCGCGCGGCGGGTGCAATTCGTGACCGGCGCCGATGTGACCGGCGGCCTGCCCGAATCGATCAACTGGGCGGCGCTGGCCGATCCCGGGGCGACGACGGTTGTCTTCATGGGCAAGCGCACCTTCCCGCGCCTGGCCGAGGGGCTGATGGCGCATGGGCTTGCGCCCGAAACCCCCGCGATGCTGGCCGAGGCCGTGGGCCATCCGGAACAAACCATCCAGCGCACGACCGTCGCGGATCTGGCGCGGCAACTGGCCGATGCGCGCTCGGACCACCCGGCGCTGATCCTCTATGGCCCGTTGTCGGATGTGATCGCGTGAGGATCTCGGTCTGCACCAGCTGCGCGCTTGGCCGTGCGGGTTTCGGCGCAACGCTGGAGGAAGCGCTGCGCGAGGCCGGAATTGTGGCCGAGGTGCAGGGGATCGAATGCATGTCGGGCTGCACGCGCCCCTCGAGCCTGGCCTTCCGCGCCGAGGGCAAGACCGCCTATCTGTTTGGCGATCTGACGCCCGAGGACCTGCCCGACCTGCTCACCTTCGCGCGGCTGTATGCGGCCTCGGCGGACGGGAACTTCGCCGATGCGCGCCCGCTTGGCGCGCTGCGCACCAAGGCGCTGGCGCGGATTCCGGGCTGAGGGTCGCATTCGGCCCTGAAGCGCCGTGATTGTCCTTGACCGGCTGCGGCGCCGCTGAGTAGATGGAAGGGCAAGGTGTCCCATCAGGTGCAAAGCATCGGGACTGAAACGGGAATGGGGAACGGGCGGACCAATCGAGGCGCCCCGAGCCCCAGCCGCCCCCGCGACTGTCAGCGGAGAGCGGTCCTCGGAATGCCACTGCCTGCAAGGGTGGGAAGGCGAGGACCGACTGTGACCCGCGAGCCAGGAGACCGGCCCTGCAAGGTGTAACTTAACGCCGTCGGGTGTGACGGCTGGGAGATATGAAATGACGACTCTTTCCTCGGTGAAAACCACCTCGGGTCTGGCTTCGGTTCTGGCGATGGTTGTGATGGGCGTGGTCCTGATGTTCGTGGCTGGCCACGCGCAGTCGGCGACGCTGCACGATGCCGCCCACGATATGCGTCACGCGACCGGCTTCCCCTGCCACTGATCCGCCACGCATGTTCCAACGAATGTTGACCGGCGCGTTGTTCGCCGGTTGTGCAGCAGGGCTGATTGCCGCTCTGCTGCACTTCGCTTTCGTGCAGGAGGTTATCCTGCTTGGTGAAGGTTACGAGACTGGCGAACTGACGCATTTCTCGGGCTCGGCGCTGGAGGCTCCGGCCGATCACGCGCATGAGGCCGGGGCGGCCGACGATCACGTACAGGGGGCAGAGGCTGCCGATCCGAGTGCGCTGACGCGCAATGGGCTGACGGTTCTCTTCACCATCCTGATCTACGTCTCTTATGCGGGGCTGCTGGTGGCGGGCTTCGGTCTGGCCGAGACGCTCGGCAAGCGGGTCGGCGCGGTCGAGGGGTTGCTTTGGGGTATCGCGGGCTTCGTGAGCTTCCAGCTTGCCCCTGCGCTTGGGCTGCCGCCCGAACTGCCGGGCACGGTGGCCGCCGATCTTGGCGATCGCCAGGTATGGTGGTGGGGCGCGGTGGCGCTGACTGGCACGGCGCTTGCGCTGCTGGCCTACGGGCACCATGCGTGGAAATATCCGCTGGCCGTGGGCATGCTTGCGCTGCCGCATATCATTGGCGCGCCCACGATCGACGAGTATTACGGCGTTGCCCCGCCTGAGGTCGGCGCCATGTTCTCGGCGCGTGTGCTCGGGGTCGGGCTTGCGGTCTGGGCGGTGCTTGGCTGGGTTGCCGGGCAGCTCTGGGAGCGCAGCCGGACGGCGTAACGAAACACTGGGAGGAGCGCGCCGCGCTCCTCCCGCCAGTAAGGAAGACGCGATGATCGAACTGACGCTGATCGGAATTGGCACCGGAAACCCCGGGCATCTGACGCTGCAGGCGATCGAAGCGATGAACGCGGCCGAGCTGATCCTGATCCCGCTCAAGGGGGCGGACAAATCCGATCTGGCCGGGCTGCGCCGGTCGATGTGCGAAACGCATATCACCAATCCCGCGACAAAGGTGGTTGAGTTCGCGCTGCCGGTGCGCGATGCGGCGAATCCCTCTTACCGGCAGGGCGTGGACGACTGGCACGACGCCATCGCCGCCGCCTGGCAGGGTGAGATCCGCGCCCATGTTGGCGAAAGCGGCAAGGTCGCACTGCTCGTCTGGGGCGATCCGTCGCTTTACGACAGCACGCTGCGCCTGGCCGAGCGGCTGGCGCGTGTGATGCCGGTCACGACCCGCGTCATTCCGGGGATCACCGCCATTCAGGCGCTGTGCGCGGCGCACGCCATCCCGCTCAATGAGATCGGCGCGCCGGTGCAGATCACCACGGGCCGCCAGCTGTGCGATCACGGCTGGCCCGAGGGCGTCGATACCATCGTGGTCATGCTCGATGGAGAATGCTCGTTCACCCATCTCGCGCCCGAAGGGGTCGAGATCTGGTGGGGGGCCTTCGTCGGCATGTCCGAACAGATCCTGCATGCGGGGCCCCTCTCCGAGGTCGGCCCGCAGATCGTCCGGACCCGCGCCGAGGCGCGGGCCGAGCATGGCTGGATCATGGACATCTACCTGATGCGGCGCGCTTGACCGGGTCTTGATGGCTCTGTGTGCGCCCCAAGGGTTGCCCTTTGCGCGCCAGCACGTATCTGTGGGGGAAAGGGGAGAGCGATGCGGGAAAGCGACGAGATCGAAGCGGCAATGACGCGGGCCGAGAAATCCAGCCTCGGCCATGTGCCCGACCCGGCGCAGCCGCGCCAGCTGCGCGATGCGCTTGGTTGCTTTGCGACCGGGGTGACCGTGATCACCGCCTGCGAAGCGGGATCGACGACGCCAGTGGGGATTACCGTCAACAGCTTCGCCTCGGTCTCGCTCGATCCGGCGCTGGTGCTGTGGTCGGCGGCGCGCTCGTCGTTGCGACATCAGCATTTCTCGGCGGCCCCTGCTTTTGCCATCCATGTGCTGCGGGCCGATCAGGCGCCGCTTGCGGATCGCTTCACCCGCCGCGGCCATGGGTTCGAGGGGCTGGACTTCCTGCGTAACGAGCATGAGGTGCCGCTGCTGGACGGCGCGCTGGCGCGGTTCGAATGCGTGACCGAGGCCACCCATGAAGGCGGCGATCACACCATCATCATCGGCCGCGTCGTCCGTTTTCAGGTGGGCCAGGGCGAGCCGCTGACCTTCTTCCGCGGTGGCTACGGCCGCATCACGGCGCTCGATTAATCGAGCTGCGCGATGCGCCGAGCCAGTTCGGCAACCGCTGCCGACTGCGCCTGCGCAATAGCCGCCGGGCCTCCCTCCGCGACCGGCACGGTCACATCGAAGCTGCGCATCACGTCGCGCCCGCTCGTAATCCCCGCAGGGGTGACGAAATAGACCCCGGTCAGTTGCACGACACCATCGGCCCGCGCAAGGAACTGCTCGACCCGCACCTCGATCCGGCGTTGCGGCCCTTCCGAGAGCGGCCAGGGCTCGGCGATCACCGTCGCGCCCGAGACCGCCGAGATCTGCCGCGCCAGCGCCAGCGTCACCGCGCGCGGCGGGTCGTCGGCCCAGATATTGTCCGGGGTCGAGCGCAGCGCGCCGTCCTCGGTCTGATAGGAGATCTCCTGCCCCGCGGCATATTGCGGTAGCGACACCTCGCGCAGCTCGGCCTGGCCGAGGCGGTTGGGCAGGGTTTTCGCGGCGGGTTGCGGCGCAATCGCATAGCGCGCGGTGGCCGCAGGATCGGAACAGGCGGTCAGCGCAAGGCCGCAGATAAGGCTTAGCAGGAACGGGCGGATCATCTTGTGTCTCCTGTCAGCGGCCCAGAATGAAGGCGCGGGGGTTGCGTTCGATCATGCGCGCGAGCGACCCGAAGGCGGATGTCGCGCGGCGCAATTCGCGCATCGTGTCGAGCACCTCGGCGTTGAAGGCCGACCGCTCGCCATAAGACGCCACCAGACGCTCGGCGGTGGTCACCAGCGATTCCAGCTTCGCGGTCAGCTCGGGCAGGCGTTCGGAGGCGCTTTCGATGGCGGTCGCAGCATCCTGCGCGGCCACGAGCGTGCCGTTGATCTTCTCTGCCGCGCCGCCTTCGCGCAGTTCGGCCAGTAGCGCCGCGGATTCTTCGAGCGTATCCGAGAGCGCGCGCGGCAGGCGTTCGGCATCTTCCGAACCCAGCATGGTGCGGATATCGGCCAGAATGCCGTCGATCTTGTTGCCGATCTCGCCAAGCGGCATCTCGGCCACCGCCTGCGCGGCGGCATCGGTCGACGCCAGCGTCTCGGCCAGCCCCTCGAACTCGCTCATCACGGTCGAGGCGGCCTCGGTCATCCCGTCAAGCGCCGCAATCGCCTTCTCGGAGGCGCCGCCCTGATTCAGGCGCTCCACCAGCGCGCGGAGTTCCTCCAGCAGGCCCGCAAGCTCGCCCGGAACGGCGCGGGTATCCTCGCTCTCGGCGACGGCAGAAATGCTGTCGAGCGACCGGATCGCTGAGGCCATCAGTTCTTCGATAGGCAGGGCTTCGATGCGCTGGAACACCCCTTCGGCTGACGCTGCCAGATCGTTCGTCTTGGCCTCGGCAGTGGGCAGGGTGGGATAGGGCTGAGCCGTCAGGTTGATCACGGCGGGCGGAACATTGGGCACGTCGGTCAGTTCGATCACCAGCGTCGAGCCGAGCAGGCCAACCCCGGCGACACGGGCGCGCAGCCCGGAGTCGACCTCGGTTGCGAGGAATTCGTTGACGATATCGCGCTCGGTTCCGCGCGCCAGGCCGAGGCGTTCGGGCGAAAGCGCGATGACGACCTGTTGCTGGGCATAGCGCGTGCCGGTGCTGTCGGTCAGCACCTTGATCGACAGATCGGTGACCTCGCCCGCCTCGACACCGCGGAATTGCACCTTGGAGCCGCGTTGGAGCCCCTCGATCGCGTCGTCGAACAGCAGCGTGTAGCGCGCGGGTTCCGCCAGATCCGACCCGAAGATCGAGGTTCGCGCGGCCTCTGACGTTCCATAAAGGCGGAAGGGGAAGCCGTTCTGGATGAAGGTGCCGCCGGTGGTGAACGTGTCGAACTCGATCCCGCCCTGCACCAGCGAGGCCAGTGAGCGCATGTCGAGGCTGACCCCCGAGGCGCTGAGCGAGACCGAAATGCCCGAAGTATCCCAGAACCGCGTGTTGGTGGTCAGGCGCCGGTCGTGGGGCGCGTCGATGAAGGCGTCAATGATCACGCCGGAATCGGCGTCGTTCAGGCGCAAGTTCTGGATGCGGCCCACGGTGATACCGCGAAACAGCACAGGCGCGCCTTCGGCCAGCCCGCCGGCATCCTCGGCGCGCAACTCGACCCAGGTGCCCTTCGTCGGGTCAGGCGTCACCGGCGGCTTGTCGAGGCCCTGGAACTCGGTCTGCGGCCCTGCGCTTTCGGCATCCCAGTAGCCTTCGATGAAGGTCCCCGACAGCACCGTGTCGAGCCGCGAGATCCCCTGTGCCGAGACCTGCGGGCGCACCAGCCAGAACCGCGCCTCGCTATCGACGAAATGCGCGACGTCCTTGTTCACCCGCACGCCGATACGGACCGAGCTGAGATCGGGGCTGAAGCCCACGGTCTCGACGCGGCCGACCTCGACCTCACGGAATTTCAGTACGGTCTCGCCGGGGCGCACGCCGGTCGCGTCCGCGAAGTCGATCTCGATCAGCGTGCCGCGGTCGGCATAGGATTGCCAGGCGATACCAAGCGTGATCGCAAGCGCCACCAGCGGCACCAGCCAGATCACGGACAGGCGGGTCCAGATCGGGTTCGGGGCGGGGCTGGTTTCCAGATCTGCGGGGCGGAGTTCGTCGGTCATGGTCCTGTCGTTCTTGCGGGGCCGCGCCAGATCAGGCGGGGATCGAAACTTTGCGCCGAGAGCATGGTCAGGGCAACCGAAAGCGCGAAGGCGGCGGCGGCCGGGCCGGGATGAATCGAGACAACGGCTCCCAATTGCACCAATGCTGACAGGATCGCTACAACGAAAACGTCAACCATCGACCAGCGCCCGATGAATTCGACCACCTCGAACAGGTGCAGGTGCCGGTGCGCGCCCGCGCGGTGCTCGTTCCCGACGGCCAAAGCGAGATAAGCGATGGCGATGAACTTCGACACCGGGATGACGACCGAGGCCACGAACACAACGGCGGCGACGAAATAGCTGTGATGCGTGATCAGCTCGATCACACCGCCGATGATGGTGTTTTGCTGGTTTCCGGCCAGCGTCGAGGTGCGCAGCATCGGGTAGAGGTTAGCGGGGATGTAAAAGATCAGCCCGGCGAACCACCAGGCCCAGACCGCTTGCAGCCCGGCCGTATCCACGCGCTTCAGCGCTGCCCCGCAGCGCCCGCACTCACGGGTCTGCGCAGGCCAGACCTTGCCGCAGCGCGTGCAGCCCACCAGCCCCGCATCGCGCGCGGTTTGCACGGTTACTTCTGCCCGATTGCGTCCCATATCGTCCACTGGCTCAGAAAAGCGTTCTTGAGGGCATTCACGATGATCAGGGCGCAGAAGGCCCAGAAGGCCGGCCCGAGCGAGACCGAAGCCAACCCGCCGATCTTCACCAGCGCAACGCCCGTGCCGATGATGAAGATCTCGGCCATCGCCCAGGGCTCCAGCTCTTCGGCGAGGCGAAAGACGCGGCGGGCGTGGGGCCAGGCGGGGCGGGCGTTGGCCAGCGGCCAGAGCGTGTAGATCAGCGCGCCGAAGCGCACGATCGGCAGGCCCACGATCAGCATCAGCACCGCCAGCGACAGCGGCGCCAGAAGCCCGTCGGAGAAAGCCATGGCGACCTCGAAGACCGAGCTGGCATGAGAAAAGCCCTGCGCCGAGATTTTCAGGAAGGGAAAGAAGACGGCCGCGATCATCAGGATCATCGCGGTAAACGAGAGCGCGATGACATGCAGAAACGACCGCGCGCGTGGCGTGATCAACAGTGTGCCGCAACGGGCGCAGGCGGCGCGCTCGTTCTCCCCCAAATGGCGGGCATGGTGCAGCGCGTCACATTTGGGGCAGGCGATTAACTGGTCAATCGGGGGCTTTTGCATGAAGGGACAATAGTGCTGGCGGTGTGCTTCGCAAAGGGATCGGACGAACTTCGGCGCTTAAGTGCGCATTAATGCCACGATGCTAGACCGGAGGCCGGGTGAAAGCGAGGTGGCATATGGCGGCGCGCGATAACGCGGCTCCGATCATCATCAAGCGCAAGAAGATTGTCGCGGGTGGCGGGCATCATGGCGGGGCCTGGAAAGTGGCCTATGCCGATTTCGTCACGGCGATGATGGCCTTCTTCCTGCTGATGTGGCTGTTGAACGCGACGACCGAGAAACAGCGCAAGGGCATCGCCGATTATTTCAACCCGACGATTCCGATCAACCGGATCTCGGGCGGGGGCGAGGGGGCGTTTGGCGGCGATTCGGTCTTCTCCGAGCAGCAGATTGCGCAGACCGGCACCGGCGCCTCGCAGCATCGCCCCAGCACCGAACGTCAGGCCCGCGGGCAAGAGGGCGCCGAGGTAGCGAAAGACCCCGCGCGCGACGAATTCGACCGCGTCGCACAGAAGATCGAGCAGGCTCTGAGGGGCGTGGGAGGCGAGTCGATGGTCAGCGACCAGCTCGCGCGCCACATCGTCACCCGCGTCACCGACGAGGGGCTGATCGTCGAGTTTTTCGATCTGTCCGACGCGCCGCTCTTTGCCCCCGAAACCGCCGAACCCGAGCCTGTCACGCTTGAAATCGCGGCCATGCTGGCGCGGGTCTTCGGCATTGTTCGAAACGAAGTGGCCCTGAACGGCTATACCCGCGCCTATCCCGAGGTGCTGCGCCATAACCCGATGTGGGATCTGTCTTTGGCGCGGGCGCAGGCGATGCGCGGTCTGCTGGAAGGGGCCGGGTTCGACCGCAAGCGCGTGCAGCGTGTCAGCGGATTCGCCGATCGCAAGCCCTCGACCGGGCTGCCGATGTCGGAGCGCAACAATCGGCTTGAGCTGATCTTGCTGCGCAACTGAGGGATAAAATCCCTTTAATTTGAGTCGTTAGGGCGATGTTAAGGGCGCGTGCGCCACGCTGCGGGGTGATCAAGGGACGCAGCAGCAGAAAGGCGCATTCATGTCCATTTCTTCTTCGCTCAATGCGGGCGTCGCCGGGTTGGCGGCGAACGCGACGCGACTGGCCACCATCTCGGATAACATCGCCAACTCGGCAACCTATGGCTACAAGCGCGCGACATCGGATTTCGAGAGCCTGGTACTGAGCCAGTCGAGCAACGCGGGCGCCTATTCCGCCGGGGGTGTGCGCACGTCGACCGGGCGGTTGATAGACGAACGCGGCGCGCTGGTTTCGACCTCGAACGCGATGGATATCGCGGTTGCGGGCCGTGGCTTTCTGCCGGTGGCGACCTCGGCCTCGCTCAGCAATACCCTGGGCGAGCAGCCCCTGATGATGACCACGACCGGATCATTCCATACCGACAGCGAAGGCGTTCTGCGCACCGCGTCCGGGCTGGTGCTGCTGGGGTGGCCCGCGAATGCCGATGGCAATATCCCGAACATGCCGCGCGATACGGTGACGGGCCTCGTGCCGGTGGTGATCAACGCCAACCAGACGGCGGGGGATCCGACCACCACGATGAACCTTGGCGTCAACCTGCCCGCCACCGCGACCGAGGCCGGCGAGAGCGGCGAGACGCTGCCCCTGACGGTCGAGTATTTCGGCAATCTCGGCAACCCCGAGACGCTGAACATCTCCTTCACGCCGAGCGTGCCGGCCAGCGGCGCGTCGAACGCCTGGACGATGGTGATCCGCGATTCCGCCACGCAGGATGATCCGGCGACGGCAGCGGATGAAAGCATTATCGGCGAATACCAGATGACCTTCGACGAAAGCCGCGGCAATGGCGGCACGCTGGCCTCGGTCAACGTGGTGTCGGGCGGGGCCTACGATCCGGTGACGGGCGCACTCGATCTGACGGTGGGCGGTGGGCCCTTGTCGGTCACGATCGGCAAGATCGGCGATACCAACGGGCTGACGCAGCTGTCGTCTTCTTTCGCGCCCAGTTCGATCACCAAGGATGGCTCGCCGGTGGGGAACCTGACCGCGATCGAGATCGATGAGAAGGGCTATATCAAGGCGACCTATGACACCGGCTTTATCCGCACGGTCTACCAGATCCCGGTGATCGACGTGCCCAACCCGAACGGGCTGAACGCGCTCGACAACCAGACGTTCCAGGTCTCGCCAACCTCGGGCTCGTTCTTCCTGTGGGATGCGGGCGACGGGCCGACTGGGGGGATTCAGGGCTACGCGCGCGAGGGCTCGACCGTCGATGTCGCGGAGGAACTGACCAACCTGATCCAGACGCAACGCGCCTATTCCTCGAACGCCAAGGTCATCCAGACCGTGGATGAGATGTTGCAGGAGACAACGAACATCAAACGCTGAGAATCTGACGGAGACTGAGCCATGGGCATATCCACATCGCTATCGAACGCCTTGTCCGGGCTGAATGCCGCGGCCCGGATGGTGGATGTCGTGGCCTCGAACACGGCCAACGTGCTGACCGAAGGATATGCCCGGCGCGAGTTGTCTTTGTCGGCGCAATCCCTGGGCGGTGTCGGGGCGGGCGTGCAGATCGACGGGGTGGTCCGCGTGGTTAATGAGGGGGTCTTGCAGGATCGCCGTCTGGCCGATGCGGCAGCCAGCAACGCGACAACGCGCGTGGCGTTTCTCGAAAGCGTCGAGCAGATGATCGGCGCGCCGGGGGAGGCAGGCTCGCTTTCGGCGCGCCTTTCGGGGCTAGAGGCGGCCTTTGTCCAGGCCGCCAGCCAACCCGAGAGCGAGGCTCGCCTGGCAACCGTTCTCGATGCCGCGACCAAGGTGGCTGGTCAGATGAATACCATGTCGGCCTCGGTCGGGCAGATGCGGCAAGAGGCCGATGCGCAGATTGCCGAACAGGTCGAGGCGCTGAACCAGGCGCTTTCGCAAATCGACGATCTGAATGCGCAGATCCTCGCGCAGCGCGCGGCGGGCCAGGATGCCACCGCGCTGATGGACCAGCGTCAGGCACTTGTCGATCTGGTGGCCGAGATCGTTCCGATCCGTCAGGTCACGCGCGACAACAATCAGGTTGCGCTGTTCACGACCGGGGGCGCGGTGCTGCTGGAGGATATTCCGGTCCGGGTCGGGTTTTCGGCAACGGGCGCGATCAGCGCTGATATGAGCTATGAGAACGGCGATCTGTCCGGCCTGACGCTGAACGGCATGGCGATCTCGCCCGGCGATGACGGGGTGATGGGCGGCGGCAGGCTGGGTGCACTGTTTGCCGTGCGCGATGAACTTGCCCCGCAGGCGCAATCGCGCATCGACGCGATCGCCCGAGATCTGATCGAGCGTTTCGCCGATCCGGCAACCGACCCGACGCTTGCCTCCGGGGCGGCGGGGTTGTTCACGGATGGATCGGGCAGCTTCGATCCGGCTTTTGAGGCGGGGTTTGCGGGCCGTATCGCCGTCAATGCCGCGGTGGATCCCGCTCGCGGAGGCGATCTGTGGCGGCTGCGCGATGGCATCGGGGCCTCGGCGCCGGGGCCAGTGGGCGCCTCGGGGCAGTTGACGGCGCTGGCCGAGGCGCTTGGGCGTGGGCGGGTTCCGGCATCCGGTGATTTCGGGGCGGCGTCGCGCTCGGCTTCGGGTCTGGCGGCGGAACTGATCTCGCGGGTGTCGTCGGACCGGCTGACCGCGCAAAGCATCGAAAGCTACAGCCTCGCGCAGCAGGAAGCGCTGACCGAACTGTCGCTCGCCGATGGGGTCGATAGTGATTACGAGCTGCAAATGCTGCTGCGGGTCGAGCAGGCCTATGCCGCCAATGCCAAGGTCATCCAGACCGTCGATACGCTGATCCAGCAACTTCTGGGGTTGTGAAATGAACTACGTTTCTGTGGGTGACATGGCCCAAAGCTACCAGCTGCGCCGGCACGGGGCGCAGCTTAAGACCGTCATGACCCAATTGACCGAAGAGGTCATGACCGGTGTGAAACAGGATGCCGCGAAAGCGGTCGCGGGCAATTTCGGCCCGCTTGCCGCGATTGATCGTTCGCTGAGCATGATTGAGGCCTATGATCTGAGCGCGAAGGAGGCTGGGTTGCGGGCCGCAGGGATGCAGAGCGCCCTTGGCCTGATGCAGGAAAGTGCCGCCGATCTCGGAACGGGCCTTCTGGCATGGTCCGGCGCCACGAACCCGCAGCCGGTGCAGGCCGCGCTCGCCGATGCGGCGCAGCGGTTCGAGGCGGTGATTTCCGCCCTCAATACCGAGGTCGCGGGGCGGCATCTGTTCTCGGGTGCGGCCAGTGACACGCGACCCGTTGCCGATACGGGTACGATCCTGACGGCGCTTTCGGCGGAGATTGCCGGACTGACCAGTGCGACGGCGATCAAGACGGCGGTGCTGACCTGGTTTGACGCCCCGCGCGGTGCGGGCGGGTTTCTCGATATCGCCTATGCTGGCAGCGACGCCTCAAGCGGCGCTGTCCAGATCGCCGAGGGCGAGCGGCTTTCGCTTGACTTGACCTTGGCCAGTCCGGGCCTGCGGCAGACCTTGGGCGGTTTCGCTATTGCCGCGCTGGTCGGGCATGGCATGGTTCCGCAAGACGATGATCTGCGCGCGGATCTGGCGCAGGCGGCGGGGGAGCGTCTGCTGTCAGCGGAAAGCGCGCTGGTCTCGTTTCGCGCCGATCTGGGCGTGGCCGAGGCGGCTATCGACGATGCGCGCACGCGCAACAGTGCCGAGAAGTCATCCCTCGAACTGGCCCGCGCCGAGTTGATCGGTGCCGATCCCTATGAAAGCGCGACAGCCTTGCAGGCCGTCGAGACGCAGCTTGAAACGCTCTACACCCTGACCGCGCGCCTTTCGGCGCTGAGCTTAGCGGATTACCTGTGATGCGATTTGCCCTGACCCTGTTGTTCCTGTTGTTGCCCGTGCTGGCCAGCGCCGCGCCGATCCGGATCAAGGATCTGGTCGAGTTCGACGGGGTGCGGGGCAATGATCTCGTGGGCTATGGCCTCGTGGTTGGCTTGAATGGCACCGGGGACGGCATTCGCAACTCGCCCTTCACCGAGGAGATCATGTCGAACATCCTCGAGCGATTGGGCGTGAACGTGACGGGCGAGCAGTTTCGCCCCAAGAACGTGGCCGCCGTTCTGGTCACCGCGACGCTGCCGCCCTTCGCGCGGGCAGGCGGGAGGATCGACGTGTCGGTTTCGGCCATTGGCGATGCGAAAAGCCTGCTTGGCGGGACGCTGGTGATGACGCCGCTGAACGCGGCGGATGGAGAGATCTACGCCGTGGCGCAGGGCGCGATCCTCGCGGGCGGCGCCTCGGCCGAGGGGCAGGGCGCCTCGATTGTGCAGGGTGTGCCGACCTCGGGCGGGATTCCCGGCGGCGCGCGCATCGAGCGTGAAATCGCCTTTGAACTCAACAGCCTGGAGACCATCCGCCTTGCGTTGCGCACCCCCGACTTTACCACCGCCGGACGGATCGAACAGGCCATCAACGCGGAGTTCGGGCGCCGCGTCGCCGTCATGCAGGACTCGGGCACCGTGGCGGTCAGTGTCGGAGGCACGTCGATGCGCTCCGCCGCGCATGTGATCGGGCGGCTGGAGAATATCGCGGTGGAGCCCGAACGGCGCGCGCGCGTAGTCGTCGATCAGCGTTCGGGCACGATTGTCATGGGCGAGGATGTGCGGATCTCGCGCGTCGCGGTCAGCCAGGGAAACCTGACGCTGCGGGTCGAGGAAACGCCCGTCGTTGTGCAGCCCAACCCCTTTGCCGAAGGAAGCACAGTCGTCGTGCCGCGCACTCAGGCCTCGATCGAGGAAAATCCGGGCATTCGCATGGCCGAGGTTCAGTCAACCAGTTCGCTGTCGGATGTGGTCGCGGGGCTGAATGCGCTTGGGGTTAGCCCGCGTGACATGATCGACATCCTGAAATCCATCAACGCCGCAGGCGCGTTGCACGCCGAATTCGTGATGAACTAAAAAGAAACCCGGCCGAAGCCGGGTTCCTGGATCTTGGCGGTGGCCCGAAGGCTTAGCCGATGATCTTGTTGAAGGTCGCCGAGGGGCGCATGACGGTTGCGGTCTTGGCCGCATCGCCATGGTAGTAGCCACCCAGATCGACCGGCTTGCCGCGGCCTGCCTGAAGTTCGGCCACGATGGTGGCTTCGTTCTCGGTCAGGGCCTTGGCAATCGGCGCGAAATGCGCGGCCAGTGCGGCGTCGTCCGACTGTGCGGCCATCGCCTGCGCCCAATACTGAGCGAAGTAGAAATGGCTGTCGCGGTTGTCGGGCTGGCCAACCTTGCGGCCCGGCGACTTGTCGTTGTCGAGGATGCCCTGCGTGGCCACGTCCACCGCATCGCCCAGCACGCGGGCCTTGGCGTTGCCCTTCGCATCGGCGAGGAAGCGGAAGCTTTCGCCAAGTGCGCAGAATTCGCCAAGCGAGTCCCAACGCAGGTGGTTCTCTTCCATCAGCTGCTGGACGTGCTTGGGGGCCGAGCCGCCCGCGCCCGTCTCGAACAGACCGCCGCCCTGCATCAGCTTCACGATCGACAGCATCTTGGCCGAGGTTGCCAGTTCCAGGATCGGGAACAGGTCGGTCAGGTAGTCGCGCAGCACGTTGCCGGTGATGGCGATGGTGTTCTCGCCTTTGGTGATGGTCTCGAGCGAGGCGATGGTGGCTTCGCGCGGGGCCATGATCTCGAACTTGTCGGCCACGCCCTTGGCGGCGAGGATCGGCTTGACGTACTCGATCAGCTGCGCGTCGTGGGCGCGCGCGGCATCGAGCCAGAAGATCGCGCGGTAGCCGGTGGCCTTCTGACGGTCGATGGCCAGGTTGACCCAGTCCTCGATCGGCGCCTTGCGGGCCGAGGCCGAGCGCCAGATGTCGCCCTGCTCAACGGCATGCGAGTGCAGCACGGTGCCATCGTCGAGGATCATCTTGACGGTGCCGTCGGCCGGGATCTCGAAGGTGGTCGGGTGCGAGCCGTATTCCTCGGCCTTTTGCGCCATCAGGCCGATGTTCTGAACGGTGCCGGCGGTGGCCGGGTTCAGCTTGCCATTGGCCTTGAAGAACTCGATCGTCGCGTCATAGACCGGCGCGTAGGAGTTGTCCGGGATCACGCAGACGCAATCGTGTTCCTTGTTGTCCGGGCCCCAGCCCTTGCCGCCGGCGCGGATCAGCGCGGGCATCGAGGCATCGATGATCACGTCCGAGGGCACATGCAGGTTCGTGATGCCCTTGTCCGAGTTCACCATATACATCGGCGGACGGGTCGCGTTGACCGCGTCGATGGCGGCCATGATCTCGGCATTGTCCTTGACGCGGTTGAGCAGGTCGCCCAAGCCCGAGTTCGGATTGACGCCAAGCGCCTTCATCTGCTCGCCGTATTTCTCGAAGACGGGCTTGAGCCAGGCTTTGACCGCATAGCCGAAGATGATCGGGTCCGAGACCTTCATCATCGTTGCTTTCATGTGCAGCGAGAAGAGGACGCCCTCTTGCTTGGTCTTGGCGATCTCTTCGTCAAGGAACGCACCGAGCGCCTTGGCCGACATATAGGTCGCGTCGACCACGGTGCCTTCGGGGTATTTCACGCCGTCCTTCAGGACGGTTTCGCCCGCGGCGGTTTCCAGCACGATCTTGGCCGAGGCGGCTTTCGGCAGGGTCGCCGAAACCTCGTTCGAGAAGAAGTCACCTCCCGACATGGCGGCCACGCGGGTCTTGCTGTCGGCAACCCAGTCACCCATGCGGTGCGGATTGTTCTGGGCGAATTTCTTGACGGCGGCGGCGGCGCGGCGGTCCGAGTTGCCTTCGCGCAGCACCGGGTTCACAGCCGAACCCTTGATCGCGTCGTAGCGGGCGCGGGCATCTTTCTCGGCGTCAGTCGCGGGGGCTTCGGGATAGTCGGGCAGGTCATAGCCCTGCGACTGAAGTTCCTTGATCGCGGCAACCAGCTGCGGGACCGAGGCCGAGATGTTCGGCAGCTTGATCACGTTGGCCTCGGGGGTCTTCACCAGCTCGCCCAGCCAAGCCAGATCGTCCGACTGGCGCTGCGCGTCGGTCAGCTTCTCGGGGAAGGTGGCGATGATGCGGCCCGCCAGCGAGATGTCGCGGGTATCGACCGAAACACCAGCCGCGGCGGCAAAGCTGCGGATGATCGGCAGGAGCGAGGCCGAGGCCAGCTCCGGCGCTTCATCGACCTTGGTATAGATGATGTCGGGGGTTTGGGATTCAGCCATGTGCTCTCAGCCTTTCTGTGACGCCGCGGAAACTAATCGACCGGCTGGGGCTGGCTTGGTTGCAGGCGCCGAGGCGCATTCTGCGAAAAACCAGCTTTGACGGCCAGAATTTGCCCTGTGTGATGGGTGTTTACCCGGTGAATCGCCATTCCTGCAAGGATGTCAGCGCTCACGGGGGTGCGATTTGCCGGTTTTTCCTGAGCGATTTGCGCAAGGCGGTCGCGCGAATGTGCTCATCTGCGCGAAGAATGATGTTTGAAACATGATATTACATGGTATTTACTGAAATAGTTCACTCCTGCACCGGAATAGTGATGATTACTTCTGCTCAGATGCGTGCGGCGCGTGCCCTGCTGGGAATCGACCAGAAAGCCCTGGCCGAGATGGCGGGGGTCTCGGTGCCGACGATTCAGCGGATGGAGGCCAGCGCGGGTAATGTGCGCGGGGTCGTCGATACGCTGATGAAGGTGATCGAGGCCTTCGACCGTGCCGGGATCGAGCTGATCGCCGAGGGCGCGCCAAGCCGTGGCTCGGGCCGGGGGGTGCGTCTGAAGGAGCCTGTCGAAACGAAGAAGACATCATGACCCGCGTCGGATAGCCGGGGCCTGCGCTCCGGGTGTTCGCCGCCTTGCAAGAGGCCGCCGGAGATGACCCGCCAGACCACCAAGCAACCGCCCGTGCCCTTCGCCGAGCTGTTCCTGCCCAAGCTTGTGACCGTCCTGCGCGAGGGCTACGGGATGCGGGACCTGCGGGCCGATGCGCTGGCGGGGCTGACGGTGGCTATCGTCGCGCTGCCCCTGTCGATGGCGATTGCCATCGCCTCTGGCGCCACCCCGGCGCAGGGGCTTTATACAGCGATCATCGGCGGGTTCCTGGTGTCAGCGCTTGGCGGCAGCCGCTTCCAGATTGGCGGCCCCGCCGGGGCCTTCATCGTGCTGGTGGCAAGTACGGTGCAGATGCACGGGATGGACGGGCTGTTTCTGGCGACGATCCTGTCGGGCTTGATCCTAGCCGCCATCGGATTCTTGCAGCTTGGCACCTATATCAAGTTCATCCCCTACCCGGTCACCGTGGGTTTTACCGCAGGCATCGCGGTGATCATCTTTGCCAGCCAGATCAAGGAGTTCCTTGGCCTGACGCTCAGCGTCCCCGAGCCCGGGCCGCTGGCCGAGAAACTGCCCGTGCTCTGGGATGCGCTGCCAACGGCCAATGCGGTCACCATCGCGCTGGCGGGGGCGACTATACTGCTGATCAACGGCCTGAAAAAACTCCGCCCCGGCTGGCCCGGCATGTTGATCGCAGTGGCGCTGACCTCGGTTGTCGCGATGGTGCTTGGGCTCGATACAGCCACGATCGGCTCGAAATTCGGGGGCATCCCGAGCGGCCTGCCGCAACCGCATCTGCCGGAGATCACCCTGGCCAAGCTGCAAGCCGTGCTGCCCAGTGCGATTGCCTTCGCGTTGCTTGGCTCGATCGAGTCGCTGCTCTCCGCGGTCGTTGCCGACGGCATGACCGGGCGGCGGCATCGCTCGAATTGCGAGCTGGTGGCGCAGGGGGTAGCAAACGTGGCCTCGGGGCTCTTCGGAGGGATCTGCGTCACGGGTACGATCGCGCGCACCGCGACAAATGTGCGGGCAGGTGCGCGCAGCCCCATCGCGGGCATGCTGCATGCGGTCTTCCTGCTTCTCTTCATTCTGGTTGCAGCGCCTCTGGCCAGCTACATCCCCCTTGCCAGTCTTGCTGGCGTTCTGGCCATCGTCGCCTGGAACATGGTCGAAAAACACGCCTTCGCCACGCTGCTCCGCGCCTCACGCGGGGATGCGGCGGTGCTGCTGATCACCTTTGGCCTCACCATCTTCCGCGATCTGACAGAGGCTATCGTGGTCGGCTTCGCGCTTGGCTCGGTGCTGTTCATCCACCGCATGTCGAACACGACGGCGGTCGAGACGCACGCGCCCTTCGTCGGCCAGGATCAATCCGACGCCACGCTGCCCGTGCTTGAAGGCCCGGCGGCGAGCGATCGCGGCGTGGTGGTCTATCGCATCTCGGGGGCGTTCTTCTTCGGTGCGGCGGCGTCAATCGGCTCGGTGCTCGACCGGATCGCCGATACGCACCGCGCGCTGATCGTCGATTTCGGCGCGGTGCCGTTTCTGGATTCGACTGCCGCCCATACGATCGAGGGGCTGGCGCATAAGGCCGCGCGGCGCGGCGTGCAGCTTTACCTGACCGGAACCACCCATCAAATCCGCGAGGATCTGTTTCTGCACGGGCTCAAGCCGCCGATGGTGCATTACGCCAACCGCATCGAGGATGCGGTGCGCAAGCTGCATCTCGATGAGCGCGGCACCGGCTGAGGCTGCGTCTATGGGCGCCGTGGCGAGGGTCGTGGGTTTGGCGTAGAATGGCGCGGGACGTGAAAAGGGGGCCGCAGGATGCAGGATGATGATCAGACCCAGGAAAGCCGGGTCCGGGGCACGACTCAAATGCTCATCCGCCTCGCCCTGCGCCGTGCGCAGGCGATGGTGCGGCTGGAACTGGCGATCTGGCGGGTTGAGGCCGAGGACCGCCTGCAGGCCCTGCGCGGAGCAGCGTTTTGGCTGGTGTTGGCGGCGGCGGCGCTGTTTGCTGCGGCGGGGGCGCTACGTGATGCTATGATCGCGGGGCTCGTGGCTTGGGGACTTAGCCCGGCCTATGCGGCGCTGGCGGCTTCGGGCGGGTTCGTTCTGGTGGCACTACTGATGGGGCTGCGCGTGTCGCGCCTGCTGGTCCGGGCGCGCCGCCCGTTCCATCGCCCGCTCAGCCGCCCGGCTGACGAATAACGCGGAGGGGATGCCATGGCCTCGGAGAACCGCATCGAAAAGCTGGAGCGAGAACTGCATGAGCAGCGTCAGGAGCTGACCGAACTGCTGGCAGCCATCGCGGGGCGGGTCGCGCCTGGAGCCTTGGCGGATGAGGCGTTGAAACTGGCGCAGGAAAACGCGGTGCCTCTGGCGCGTCAGGCGGGTTCGACCCTGCGGCGTCATCCGCTGGCTGCGGCGCTGGTCGGGGCGGGGCTTGCGTGGATCCTGCTCGGCCGTCACGAAGCGGCGCCGGGGGCTGAGGAGCCCGAGGACTCGCAGGCAGATACGACCGGGGACGGCTGGGCCGAGCAGATCGACACGCTGCGCCGCGCCGCCTCCGAAGCCCTGCATGCGCTTGAGGCGCAGGCGCTCAGCGGTGCAACTGCTGCCCATGATCTTGCCGATGCGCGCGCCGACATGATGGGCGCCTTCGCGCAGGATCTGCGGGCGCGTTTCGCGGACGGGCTCGAAGGGTTGGGTGAGGATACCCGCGCCAGAGTGATTGCCGCGCGCGAGGCGACCTATGCCGCACGTCTGAAGGCGCAAGACGCCGCAATTCAGGCTGGAACGGATGCGAAGAAGTTCGCGCAGGACCATCCTTTGGTGACGGTTGCGGTTGGTCTTGCTGTTGGTGCGGCAATCGGTGCGGCTGCCCTGCGCCATGGGAGTCGCGACTAACAGATAGAAAAATATAGAAAAGATGCGAAATCATCGAAGATATTGTATAATCTTATTATTTCGAATATCCATGAAATATGGAAAAAAAATCGACGCAAAGGTTATTCGCACTCAGCCATGAAGGCCGGCTCGCGGTCTATCGGCTTTTGATGCGCCGATACCCTGACGAGGTGCGCGCGGGTGAGATATCGGAGGCGCTTGCCATCAAGCCCAGTACGATGTCGGTCTATCTCTCGGCGCTGCTCGATGTCGGGCTGGTCACGCAGCGGCGCGAGGGCACGGCGCTGCTCTACCGCGTTGATTTGGCGGCGGTGCATGGGTTGCTCGGATTTCTGGTCAACGACTGCTGCCGCGGTCGCGCCGATCTTTGCCCGGTCCCGCCCGAGATCAATCGTCTCAAGACCAATGTGCTTTTCGTTTGCACCGGAAACTCGGCCCGCTCGCTGATCGCCGAGCAATTGCTGCGCAGCATCGCGGGGGATCGCTTCAGCGTCTTTTCGGCGGGAACCCGTCCCGCGGGGCGCCCGAACCCGCATGCGCTGGAGGTGCTGCGCGCCGTCGGGCATGAGATCGACACCCTGCGTTCGAAATCGGTCACCGAGTTTCTGGGCGCAAACGCGCCGCAGATGGATATCGTGCTGACGGTCTGCGATCAGGCCGCGAATGAGGATTGTCCGGTCTGGGCCGGTGTGCCGGTCAGTGCGCATTGGGGCCAGCCCGATCCGGTGCGCGCCGAGGGCAGCGGCGCCGAGGTTCGTGCCGTCTTTCAGCAAACTTACGACACTATGGAGCGGCGGATTCGCGC
Organism: Sedimentimonas flavescens; assembly: GCF_025154035.1. Taxonomy (NCBI): domain Bacteria; kingdom Pseudomonadati; phylum Pseudomonadota; class Alphaproteobacteria; order Rhodobacterales; genus Sedimentimonas; species Sedimentimonas flavescens. The sequence goes on from NZ_JAOALJ010000003.1 coordinate 298,266, forward strand.
GCTGGCCGCCTTGCCGATCGACGCGCTCGATCGCGCGGGATTGCAAGCGGCGCTCGATCAAATCGGCGCCGAAGAATTCGAGGAGATACCGACATGACCACCTATGCACTCAACGGCCTTGGCCGGATGGGCAAGCTTGCCCTGCGCCCGCTGCTGGAACGCGGCGCCAAGATCGCCTGGATCAACGATGCCGTGGGCGATCCGGCGATGCACGCGCATCTGCTGGAGTTCGACTCGGTCCATGGCCGCTGGCCCGCGGATTTTGCCTCGGATGCCGACAGCATCACCATCGACGGCACCCGCCTGCCGGTTCACAACGCCCGCCGGATCGAGGATCTGCCGCTTGAGGGCGTCGATGTGGTGATCGACTGCACCGGCGTTTTCAAGACCGAGGCCAAGCTTGCCCCCTATTTCGCGGCGGGGGTGAAGAAGGTTGTCGTCTCGGCGCCGGTCAAGGACGGCCCGACCGCCAATATCGTCTTCGGCGTGAACAACCACGACTACGACCCGGCGATCCATTCCATCGTCACGGCGGCGAGTTGCACGACAAACTGCCTCACGCCGGTGGTGAAGGTGCTGCATGAGGGCATCGGCATCCGTCATGGCTCAATCACCACCATCCATGACGTGACCAATACGCAGACCATCGTGGATCGTCCGGCGAAAGACCTGCGCCGCGCGCGCTCGGCGCTGAACTCGCTGATCCCGACCTCGACCGGCAGCGCGACCGCGATCACGCTGATCTACCCCGAGCTGAAGGGCAAGCTGAACGGCCACGCGGTGCGGGTGCCGCTGCTGAATGCCTCGCTGACCGATTGCGTGTTCGAGGTGTCGCGCCCGACGAGCGTTGACGAGGTGAACGCGCTGTTCGCGGCGGCGGCGGCGGGGCCGCTCATGGGCATCCTGGGCTATGAGGAGCGTCCGTTGGTCAGCACTGATTACGTGAACGATCCGCGTTCGAGCATCGTTGATGCGCCTTCGACCATGGTCATCAATGGCACGCAGGTGAAGGTCTATGCCTGGTATGACAACGAATGGGGCTATGCGCATCGGCTGGTCGATGTGGCGCTGATGGTCGGGGCCTCGCTGTGAGCGAGCGTGGCCTTGCCGCCTATATCGCGGTGACGGCGGCCTATTGGGCCTTCATGCTGAGCGACGGCGCGCTGCGGATGCTGGTGCTTCTGCACTTCCACGAGCTTGGCTTTTCGCCGGTGCAGCTGGCCTATCTGTTTGTTTTATATGAGATTGCCGGGGTGGTGACGAACCTCTCGGCGGGCTGGATCGCGGCGCGCTTCGGGCTGACATCGACGCTCTATGCGGGGCTTGGGCTGCAGGTGGCCGCTCTTCTGGCGCTGGCGATGCTAGACCCGGCATGGGGTGTGGGCCTGTCGGTCGTCTATGTGATGGCGGTGCAGGGCGCCTCGGGCGTGGCCAAGGATCTGGCGAAGATGAGCGCCAAATCCGCCGTCAAGTTGCTGGCCCCCAAGGGCGACGGCGGGCTGTTTCGCTGGGTGGCGCTGCTGACCGGATCAAAGAACGCGGTGAAGGGGCTAGGGTTCCTGCTTGGTGCGGCGCTGCTGGCGCTGGCGGGGTTCAAGGCGGCAGTGCTGGGGATGGCCGCCGTGCTGGCAGCGATCCTGATTGCGGTGCTGATGCGGATGCCCTCGGGCCTGCCCGCAGGCCGCAAGGACGCCAAGTTCCGCGAGGTGCTCTCTAACAACCGCAATATCAACTGGCTGAGCTTCGCGCGGCTCTTCCTGTTCGGTGCGCGCGATGTCTGGTTCGTGGTTGGTATTCCGGTCTATTTCGCCGCCGTCATCTCGGATGGCTCGCCCGAGGGGAACCGGGTGGCCTTTTTCACGGTCGGCAGTTTCATGGCGCTGTGGATCATCCTTTACGGCGCAGTACAGGCCGCCGCACCCCGCCTGTTGCGCGCCCGCACCCGCCCCGAGGCCGAGATCATCGCCGAGGCGCGCCATTGGGTCGTGGCGCTTGGATTCGTGCCTTCCGTTCTGGCGGCACTGGTCTGGTGGGCGGGCGCACCCGCACCTTGGCTGACGGTGGCGCTGATCGTCGGGCTTCTGGTGTTCGGCGCGATCTTCGCGGTGAATTCGTCGCTGCATTCCTACCTCATCCTCGCCTTCACGCAGGAGGATCGCGTGACGCTGGACGTGGGCTTTTACTACATGGCCAATGCGGCGGGGCGGCTGGTGGGCACTGTTCTGTCGGGGCTCAGCTACCAGTTCGGCGGGCTGGCGCTGTGCCTTGCGACGGCGGCGGTGATGGTGGCGCTAAGCGCGCTTGGCGCCGCGCGGCTTCGGGCCTAGAAGCTCGGCGGGGTGCAGGCGCTGACGACGTGGCAGGGCTCGTGCCCGACGGCGCGGAAGCGGTGGGGGCGGTCGCTCTCGAACGCATAGGCATCGCCGGGCCCAAGAACCTTGCGCTCACCATCCACGGTGACCTCAAGCCGGCCGGACAGGATGATACCCGCCTCTTCGCCCTGATGGGTCAGCGGCACCCGGCCGGTGTCGGCGCCGGGCTGGTAGACCTCGCGCAGCATTTGCAGCGCCATACCCGCGCGCGGCTCGCCTACCTGCCGATACGAGATTGGCCCCTTGCCGATCTCGATCAGTTCCTCGGCGGCGAAGAAGAAGCGGCGCGGCGCGTCGGGCTCGAAGGCGAAGAACTCGGCCAGGCCGATCGGCAACCCGTCAAGGATGCGCTTGAGCGCGCCCACCGAAGGGTTGATCGAGTTCGACTCGATCAGCGAAATGGTCGAATTCGGCACGCCCACGCGCTTGGCCAGAGCCCGCTGCGACAGGTTGCGCGCCTCGCGCAGCGCCCTCAACCGCCCGCCAATATCCACATCCATGCGCCCGCTCCGTTCAGGGTGTTCAGTATTCACCAATACTGCGCTTCTGGTGCGTGTAAATACAATGCTCTGCGCGAGGTAAGAAACAGAATTGCGCGAAAGCACGAAGCATGGCGCAGTGGGGATGGAAACCGCCGGGCCAACCCGGCCCTGTCAGGATTCGTCCCATGAACATCACCACCAACGAACTGCGCCACGTGATCGAGGCCGACCGCGCCCATATCTGGCACCACTTGATGCAGCACAAGGCGCTGGAGACCACCGATCCGCGCGTCATCATCGAAGGCAAGGGGATGCGAGTCTGGGATGCGGCGGGCAACCAGTTTATCGACGCCGTCTCGGGCGGGGTCTGGACGGTGAACGTGGGCTACGGGCGCGAGACCATCGCCAATGCGGTGCGCGACCAGCTGATCAAGATGAACTACTTCGCCGCCGCTGCAGGCTCGATCCCCGGCTCGCTTTTCGCCGAGCGTCTGCTGGACAAGATGCCGGGTCTGAGCCGCGTCTATTACGCGAACTCGGGTTCCGAAGCGAACGAGAAGGTGTTCAAGATGGTGCGCCAGATCTCGGCCCGCCATCACAAGGGCAAGAAATCCAAGATCCTGTTCCGCGAGCGCGACTACCACGGCACCACGATCGGCGTTCTGGCCGCCTGCGGTCAGGCCGAGCGCGCGGCGATGTATGGTCCCTATCCGGACGGTTTCGTGCAGGTTCCGCACTGCCTTGAATACCGCAAGCAGTGGGACGTCGAGAATTACGGCGAGCGTGCCGCCGATGCGATCGAAGAGGTGATCCTGCGCGAAGGCCCGGATACCGTGGGTCTGCTCTGCCTTGAACCGATCACCGCCGGCGGCGGGGTCATCGTGCCGCCGAAAGGCTATTGGGAGCGCGTGCAGGAGATCTGCCGCAAATACGATATCCTGCTGCATATCGACGAGGTCGTCTGCGGCGTTGGCCGCACCGGCGTGTGGTTTGGCTACCAGAACTACGGGATCGAGCCCGATTTCGTCACCATGGCAAAGGGCGTGGCCTCGGGCTATGCGGCGATTTCCTGCACCGTCACCACCGAGCGCGTCTTCGAGATGTTCAAGGACGATCCGAGCGACCCGATGAGCTATTTCCGCGATATCTCGACCTTCGGCGGCTGCACCTCGGGCCCCGCGGCGGCGCTGGAAAACATGCGCATCATCGAGGAGGAGGATCTGCTGGGCAATACGCTGGCCATGGGCGAGCGGCTCAACGGGAACCTTCATGCGCTGATGGAAAAGCACAAGGTGATTGGCGATGTGCGCGGCAAGGGTCTGTTCCAGGGCGCCGAACTGGTCGCCGATCGCGTGACCAAGGAGCCGGTGGCCGAGAAGCTTGCCCAGCAGGTCGTGGCCGAGGCCAGCAAACGCGGCGTGATCATCGGGGTCACGAACCGCTCGAACCCGGGCTTCAACAACACGCTCTGCCTCAGCCCCGCGCTGATCGCGACTTCCGACGATATCGACAGCATCACCGATGCGATCGACGGCGCCCTGACCGCGGTCTTCGGCTGATAACGCCGCGCCAGCCCCTGAACGGGCTGGCGCAAACCCCTTTTTTGGGTGTCGTGACAAATCCGCAGGCTTGCCGCGTTTTAGTCGCATTTTGCGCGAAAGAATGGTTAATCACTCAACCATGTGGAGATCGAAATGCTCCGTGCTTTCGCATTTCTGACCCGGTGGGGATTGTTCGCACCCGCCGAGGATGACGGCCTCGATGACCGCTACGCGGCCCTGACAACGCGCCGCGCGCGGTTCATACCGCGCAAGCGACGGATCACGCTGTTCAAGGCGCCGGCGCGCAGGTCACGCTGAGCGCGATCAGAAGTTGATCTCGACGCCGGGCAGGCGCAGTTCCTTGAGCAGGTCGCGCAACTCCTGGCGCGCCGCCACGTTCGAGATGTTCAGGTTGTCGACGCCCAGATCCTTGAGATCGAGCAGCGTCATGCCGCGCGGGAACAGCTCGCGGAAGATCACGCGCTCTGAAAAGCCCGGTGCCACACGGAAACCGATGCGCTTCGAGAGCTGTTCGAGCGCCTCGCCGACCTTGCGCTTGTTGTGCATCTGCTGCGCGCCGAGGCGGTTGCGCAGGACGATCCAGTCGATGGGCTTGAGCCCCGCGCGGGCACGCAATTGCCGCGCCGCCCAGACCATCTCCGAGTAGATCGAAGGGCCCGTGACCTTCGAGGTCTCGGGGTCGATCCGCGCCAGCAGGTCGAAGTCGATGAAGCTGTCGTTGAGCGGGGTGATCAGCGTGTCGGCCAGCGAATGCGCGACCTGGCTGAGGCGGGTATGCGAGCCCGGGCAGTCGATAATGATGAAATCGCAAACCGGCTCCAGCTCCGCCACGGCGGCCGAGAGGCGGTGATCGTAGGGGTTCTCGCCGGGGGTAAGGCTGGCAGGATCGACCTCGGGTAGCAGACGGTAATCGGGGGTTGGCAGGTCGAACCCCTCGCGGGCCATATAGGCCAGACGGTTCTCGACATAGCGCCCGAAGCTGCGCTGACGCAGGTCCAGATCGAGCGCGCCGACCTTCCAGCCCATGCGCGCCAGCGCAGTCGCCACATGCATCGAGGTGGTGGACTTGCCCGAACCGCCCTTTTCGTTCCCCGTTACGATGATATGCGCCACGTCGATCTTCCCTTCATCTCGCGCCCTTCCGGCGCTTTGGCACTATAGGTGGCCAAGCCAACCGGTGGAAGCACCTGCTCGCAAGCAGCGTGCAACGGCGCGGAAACGATGTGTTTTCGGCAACAGCCAAAGCAAAAGGGCGCCCCATGGGGCGCCCTTCGCGATACATTCGGCGGGGATCAGAAGCCCAGGCCGGCGTATTTGTTCTTGAACTTCGACACGCGGCCGCCGGTGTCCATCAGCTTGGCCGAGCCGCCGGTCCAGGCGGGGTGCGAGGTCGGGTCGATGTCGAGCGACATGGTGTCGCCTTCTTTGCCCCAGGTCGAACGGGTCTGATATTCGGTCCCGTCCGTCATCTTGATGTTGATGATGTGGTATTCGGGATGGGTATCGGCTTTCATCGGTCCGCTCCTCAGGCTTTGGCTTTGTAGGTGCTGTCTTCGGCGATACGGGCCGATTTACCGCGACGGTCACGCAGATAGTACAGCTTGGCGCGGCGCACGCGGCCACGACGGACGACCTCGATCGAGTCGATGTTGGTCGAGTAGAGCGGGAAAACGCGCTCGACGCCTTCGCCGAACGAGATTTTGCGCACGGTGAACGAAGCGGCGACGGTCGAGCCGCCTTTGCGGGCGATGCAGACGCCTTCATACATCTGCACGCGCGAACGGGTGCCTTCGGTCACTTTGTAGCCGACGCGAACGGTGTCGCCGGCCTTGAAATCCGGGATGTTCTTGCCGAGGGCGGCGATTTGCTCCGCCTCGAGTTGCGCGATCAGGTTCATCGCTTGTCCTTTCAATGCTCGCGGTGGTTCCGCGATGGTCTGGCGCGCCTCAGAGCTCTCGGTCTTCCCTCGGGTCCGGGCCAGTGCCCGCCCGCCAGAGTTGCGGCATCGTTATGAAACCCTTGCCCTTGGCCCGTCATCGGGGAAGTGCCGAAGCATCGGCCAATAGCGAAAGGGTCCGGTGGACAGATTCTGCCCCGGACCCGCGCGATATACGGGTCCGGCACCGATGGGTCAAGCGTCTTCGGCGCCCGGATCGGCCTTTCTGCGTTGGCGTTTTGGCTTTTCCGGGGGCTGGCTCGCCAGATGCGCCTCCCACAGGTCGGGGCGGCGCTCGCGGGTGATCTTTTCCGACTCGGCCCGGCGCCATTTCTCGATCTCGCCATGGTGGCCTGAGGTCAGAACCGCCGGAATCTCGCGCCCTTCCCATTCGGCGGGGCGGGTGTATTGCGGATATTCCAGCAGACCCGAGGAAAAGCTCTCCTCCTCGGTTGAGGCGGCATTGCCCAGAACCTGCGGGATCAGGCGCACCGTCGCATCAAGCACGATCTGCGCCGCGATCTCGCCCCCGGTCAGAACGAAATCGCCGACCGAGACCTCTTCGATACCGTAGTGATCGAGCACGCGCTGATCGACGCCCTCGAAACGGCCGCACAGGATGGTCATGCCCTCGGCCCCGGCAAAGCGCCGCGCCATGGCCTGATCGAAGCGCTTGCCGCGCGGAGACATATACAAAACCGGCCAACGCTCGCGTTCGACAGGTGTGCCGATCGCGGCTTGGTCAAGTGCTGCGCCCACCACGTCGGGGCGCAGCACCATTCCCGCGCCGCCGCCCGCAGGCGTGTCATCGACATTGCGATGCTTGCCCACGCCGAAGGGGCGCAGGTCGATGGTTTCCAGCGCCCACAGCCCCATGTCGAGCGCTTTGCCCGTCAGGCTCAGCCCCAGCACGCCGGGAAAGGCGTCGGGGAAGAGGGTGACGATCTTGGCGGTCCAGGCGCCCTTGAGGCGCATGTCCGCCATCAGATCCCGGGGCTTGAACGAGGCCGAGATGCTCAGCCGCCCGAGCGATTTGGTTGTGGGTTTCGGGGTGTCGTCGGTCATGGGCGGTTCCGATGGTCGTCGCGTGCCAGCGCGTCCTTGCGCTGCTTCAACTCGGCCGGATCGGCGAGCGTGCGGTTGAGATGCAGGAAGGTCTGGGTGGCCGCGTCCGAGTTACCCCGGTTCACATGGCTCGCGCGGGGCAGGGCGGCGATTTCAGCGTCGCTAAAGCCCATCAGGCGCAGTGCGGACGTGGCCGGGCCTTGAGGCAGCGCGCTGATCTCTTCGAGCCAGGCGGTATGCACCGGCACCGGCGCGATGGCGCGCGCCACGGTCGCGGCCTCGGCGTCCAGTGGTGTCAGCGTGGGAAATCCCGCGCGAAAGGCCGGGTAATCCTCGGTCAGGCGGATTGAGCGGGCGATATGCCCCCAGACCGAACGCAGCCAGCTTTCGCCCTCGCGCAGGGTGTAGAGGAACTCGATCCGCGCGGCGGGGCCGAAACGGTGGCGCAACTCGGCCACGATCCCGCGCGCCAGCGGCACGGCGGCGCGGGCCATGCCGCGCACGGGGCCACTTAGTGGGCGGCGATGGCCGGGCATGACGCCCGAAAACCCCTCCCAAGACAGGAAGATCACCGGGGCTTCGGGGATCGCGTTCAGAAAATCGCGCAGCGCGCGACGAAACCGCCATAGACGCCACGGATGCGGGCGCATCCCGTAGCGCCGCGCGGCATTGCCCGCGTCGAGGAAGTCATCCTTGAGGTAGATCGTCACGCGGTCAGCCAGACGGGCACGATGGGCGCGCAGGTAGTCCTGCAGGCTCGACGTGCCAGTCTTGTGAAAGCCCGCATGGACGATGACATGCGTCATTCGACATCCTCGGGCGGGTCGGCGATGATCCGACCGGCCTTGATGTCGACCGTCGGCACCACGGCGCGGGTGAAGGGCAGCATCAGCGTGGTGCGCCGACCGGGGGCGAAGATCTCGAGAATATCGCCCGCGCCAAAGTTCTGCACCGCGCGCACGCGGCCGATGGGCGCGCCGCCAGCGTCGAAGACCTCCAGCCCGATCAGGTCGGTGTGGTAAAACTCGTCATCAGGCAGAGAGGGCAGCTTTTCCCTGTCAACCCAAAGAGTTGCGCCGCGCAGCGCGTCGGCATCCTCCTTGGTGAGCACGCCCGAGAGGCGCGCGCCAAGCCCGCCAGTGACCGGGCGGGTCAGGCGGACGGTGAAGCTGCGCTTGCCATCCTCGCTGTAAAGCGGCCCGTAGGAGGCGATGTCCTCGGGTTCGGTGCAGAAGCTTTTCAGCCGCACCTCGCCTTGAACGCCGAAGGCTCCGGCGATGGCGCCGACACAGACACGATCGGATTGCGACATGGGTAGCCTCCTAGCAGAGCGGGCCGGGCATCGCTGCCCGGCCCGTATTTCTAGCCGAAATCAGGCGCTTGGCCAGATTATTCTTCGGTCGGAGCGGCAGCCTTGGCGGCTTTCTCTTCGGCGCGCTTCTTGGCGCGCTCGCCCGGCTCGGCTTTCTTCATGTTCTTGCGCTCGGTTTTGGCCAGAACGCCGGCAGCTTCGAGGAAGCGGGCCACGCGGTCGGTCGGCTGGGCGCCCTGGCCGAGCCAGTACTGCACGCGCTCCATGTCCATCTTGACGCGGTCTTCCGAGTCCTTGGCCAGCAGCGGGTTGTAGGTGCCCAGCTTCTCGAGGAAGCGGCCGTCGCGCGGCATGCGCGAGTCCGACGCGACGATCGCGTAGTGCGGACGCTTTTTCGAGCCGCCACGGGCGAGACGGATTTTCATAGCCATGGTGTTTCTCCTTTGGATGGCTTGGTGCGGGCTAACAGCCCGTCATTTCTGGAAATTCTCGTGATGCCGGATCACTTCGGAAATCACGAACGAGAGGAATTTGCGGGCGAATTCGGGGTCGAGGTCGGCCTCTTTCGCCAGCCGTTCGAGCCGTTCGATCTGCTGCGCCTCGCGCGTGGGATCGGACGGCGGAAGGTCATGTTCGGCCTTGAGGCGGCCCACCGACTGGGTGTGCTTGAACCGCTCGGCCAGGGTATAGACGAGGATCGCATCGAGCCGGTCGATCGAGGCGCGATGCCCTTTCAGCAACTCGGCGGCGCGGGTGACGGGATCGGTCATGCGAGATCCTCCGGGCAGGGATGACGGTAGACGAGCGCCTCTGCATCGCCCGGGAAGGGCGCGGCGTTGGGGTCGATCACGGCGCCCAGACGTTCGGCCAGCGCGCGCGAGCGGGTATTGGCGGGCGCGATATAGCTGACGGCGGTCTTCCAGCCGAGCGTGCGGAAGGCGTGGTCGCGCGCTGCGGCGGCAGCCTCGGCCATCAGGCCCTTGCCTTCGTTCTCGGCACTCCACATGGTCCAACCGATCTCGTATTCCGGCCAGTTGATCGGCGCCCAGGGGCCGGTCATGCCAAGGCCGCGGTCGCTGTCATGGGTGGTGATGACAAAGCTGCCCCAGCCGCGCATGACCCAGTGGCCGATAACGCCCGCCCAAGCCCGCCAGGCCAGCGCCTCTTCCGGCGCGGTCGCGGCGGAACGGATCCAGTTGCCACGCTCCGACATGAAGAAATCGCGCCAATGCTCCCAGTCCCGCGCGGCGGGCGCGCGGAGCACGAGACGCTCGGTCTCGAGAACCGGAGTGGGCGAAAGCGCGATCATGGCTTACTTCTTCTTGCCGAGGCCAAGGCCCGAAAGCCCGCCCGGAAGGCCCATGCCGCCCATGCCGGGCAGCTTGCCCAGGCCCGGCATTTTGCCGATTGCCTTGGCGGCCTCTTCCATCTTGGCCGGGTCCATCTCGCCCGCAGCCGGAAGGCCGCCGCCCTTGCCCTGCATCGCGGCCATGGCTTGCTTCAACATGCCGCCTTTGCCCATCTTGCCGATCTTCTTCATCGTATCGGCCATCTGGCGGTGCATCTTCAGCAGGCGGTTCAGCTCGCTCACCTCAAGGCCCGCACCGGCGGCGATACGCTTCTTGCGGCTGGCTTGCAGCATCTCGGGCTTGGCGCGCTCGAGCTTGGTCATCGAGTTGATCAGCGCGATCTGGCGGCGGATGGTGCGGTCGTCAAAGCCTGCGTCCTCGGCGGCCTTGGCCATCTTGCCCATGCCCGGCATCATCGACATCACGCCCTGCATGCCGCCCATCTTGAGCATCTGCTCAAGCTGGCCCTTCATGTCGTTCATGTTGAACAGGCCTTTGGCGAAACGCTTTGCCATGCGCTCGGCCTGTTCCTTCTCCAGCACTTCCTGCGCGCGCTCGACCAAGGCGACGATGTCGCCCATGCCGAGGATGCGGCCCGCGATACGCTCGGCCTCGAAGGTCTCAAGCGCGTCCATCTTCTCGCCAAGACCCACGAAGCGGATCGGCTTGCCGGTGGTGGCGCGCATCGAGAGCGCCGCACCGCCGCGCCCGTCGCCGTCCATCCGGGTCAGAACGACGCCCGAAATGCCGACCTTGTCCTCGAACTCCTGCGCGACCTCGACGGCGACCTGACCGGTCAGGCCGTCGACGACCAGAAGCGTCTCGCGCGGGTTGACCGCGTCGCGCACGGCCTGAACCTCGTCCATCAGGACTTCGTCGATATGCAGGCGGCCCGCAGTGTCGAGCATGTAGACGTCATAGCCGCCGAGCGTCGCCTGTTGCTTGGCGCGCTTGGCGATCTGAACGGCGCTTTCGCCCTTGACGATCGGCAGGGTATCGACGCCGATCTGCTGGCCCAGAATGGCCAGCTGCTCCATCGCCGCCGGGCGGTAGATGTCGAGCGAGGCCATCAGCACGCGCTTGCCATTGCGGTCGCGCAGGCGGCGGGCGAGTTTCGCGGTGGTGGTGGTCTTCCCCGAGCCCTGAAGGCCGACCATCAGGATCGGCGCGGGCGGGTTGTCGATTTTCAGCGCATCGGCCTCGCCGTCGCCCGAAAGCATGGCGATCAGCTCGTCATGGACGATCTTGACGACCTGCTGGCCGGGGGTGACCGATTTGGTAACGGCGGCGCCAGTGGCCTTGGCCTCGACCGCCTTGATGAAGTCGCGCGCGACCGGCAGCGAAACGTCGGCCTCAAGCAATGCCACGCGGACCTCGCGCAGCGCGGTGCGCACGTCGTCGGCCGAAAGTGCGCCCTGTTTCGTCAGGCGCTCGAATACGCCGCCAAGGCGTTCTGAGAGACTTTCGAACATCGGCACCTCCTTCAGGTGGCCGGCAAACCCGGCGAACAAACGACAAGCGCACCAGTGGGCGCAACGCGCTGACTGGTGGCGATCCCTGCTTCATGCGGGGACCGGAGGAATCTGCCTCCGGGGAATCTGGGGTTCCTTAAGCAAAAAGCCCCCCGGAGTCAACCGAGGGGCTTTGCAGCGCCGCGCCGCCTCCGCCTGCTGAACACGGGATGGCGGGGACGCGCGGCGCGGGGGAGATCAGGCCGAGAGCTTTTCGATCTGCGCCTCGGCGCGAGCCACCGCCGCGGCTTCGTCGGCGGCTACGCCTTCGGCGGCGACAAAGCTCACATCGGTGATGCCGATGAAGGCCAGAACCTGCTTGATATAGGCCGAGGCGAGATCAACCGCCGAGCCGAGCGGCACCCCGCCCGAGGCATAGGCCACGATCACGCGCTTGGGGCCGGCAAGGCCCTGCGGGCCGTTCTCGGTGTAGCGGAAGGTCTCGCCCACGCGGCAGATCTGATCGATCCAGGCCTTGAGCGGGCCGGTCACGCCAAAGTTGTAGATCGGCATGCCGATCACCAGCACGTCGGCGGCCTTGATCTCCGCGATCAGCTCGTCCGACAGCGCGAGCGTCGCTTTCTGCGCGGCGGTGCGGTTCTCTGCCGGGGTATAGGCGGCGCCGATCCAGGTGCCGTCGATCAGCGGAATGGTGGTGGTGTCACGCTCGGTTACCTCGCCGCCAAGGCGGGCAAGGATCGAGTCGGTGAGCTTGTGGGTCACCGAGGCGGGGCCTTTGATCGAGCTGTCGATCCGCAGAACTTTGGTCATGTGTATGTGTCTTTCGGCTGGGAGGAGGTCGTTTGCATCTGCGGAATAGATTGTCTCTTGCGTTCGTGAACTCAACTGGCATGATCGCACTTGTTTTGTTCGTAGGTGCACATATGCCATTGGAGAATTGGGACGAGATCCGGACGGCCTATCAGGTGGCGCGGGTGGGCACGGTTTCTGGCGCCGCCGAGGTGCTGGGCGTGCACCACGCAACCGTCATCCGCCACGTTGACGCGCTGGAGACCCGGCTGGGAGCCAAGCTGTTTCAGCGCCACCCCCGCGGCTACACGCCGACCGAGGCGGGGCAGCAGCTTCTTTCCGTCGGCAAGGCCACCGAAGATCAGTTCGCGCAACTTGCCGCGCGGATCGCGGGTGCGGGCGAAGAAATCACCGGCGAGTTGATCGTGACCTCGCTGCCGACCGTGTCAGGTTTCGTGCTGCCCGCGCTGAGTGCGCTGATGGCGGAACACCCCGGCCTGCGCATCCGCTACCTGACCGACCAGCGGGTGTTCCGGCTGGAATATGGCGAGGCGCATGTGGCGATCCGCGCGGGCTCGCGCCCGACCGAGCCCGATAACGTGGTGCAGGCGCTTGGCGCGCATCTGGTTGGGCTATACGCCAGCGACGATTACATCGAGCGCAACGGGATGCCGACCGAAGAGACGCTGGCCAGCCACCGCTTCATCGGCGCCGAGCAGCGCGATAGCCGCGCGCCGTTCTTCGTGTGGATGGCGCAGCATATCCCACCCGAACAGGTGGTCTTGCGCGGCAATGACCCGGAGGGTCAGCGTGCCGCAGTACGCAACGGGGTGGGGCTTGGCTTCCTGCCCGCGATTGAGGCGCGCGCGGCCTCGCATCTGGTCGAGGTGATGGGGCCGCGGCCGGAATGGGAATCGCCGCTTTGGCTGGTGACCCATGTGGACCTGCACCGCACGCCCAAGGTTCAGGCGGCGCTGAAGGTGCTCAAGGAAATGGCGACGCGCTGCGCTATGCTGTGATCAGCGCGCTGGCTTGGCGCGCAGACGTGGCGCCGCTGCGGGCATGTCCTGCACCGGGCGCGTGACCGGCGCCGGGGCCTTGGCGTGATCGGTGCTGCGCAGCCACTCGCGGGTGCGGGCGAAACCGTATTGCAGGCCAAGACCGCCGAGGATCAGCACGCTATCCTGCACGAAACCGCCCGGGTGCACCTCTTTGATCGCCTGCGCGAGGATCGCCAGCACCGTGCCCATGGCAAAGACCGGCAGGCCGTGGCGCCCCATCAGGCGCACCGGCGCCATGACGCGCGAGGCGGCGATGGCGGGCACGATGCCGGGCAGGCTGAGCACATAGGCCAGCGCAAGGATATGCAGGAGGCGCGGGCCCGACACGAAGGTCTTGTCGAAATCCACCAGGAAGAAGGGCACGTCCCACTGGCGCAGCTGCCACGAGACATGGCCGAGCGTGGCCATCAGGTAGTCCGACTTCACCCAGATCGCGCAAAACCCGAGCCACGCGACGGCAGGCCAGATCAGGCCGCGCTTGACGGGCACGAACCGCTCGCCCTTGCGCAGGGCAAGGCCGGTCAGGATGCCCAGGCTGAACAAGAGCTGCCAGGCGAAGGGGTTGAAGAACCAGCCGCCCTCAAACGGGTAGTTCGGCAAGTTGAGCCGCAGCATCCCCGTCAGCACCCAGAAGCCGATAGTAAAGCCCAGCAATCCCATCGGGTTGCGCTGCCCCAACCGGATCAGGAAGGGCGCCGCCAGCAGAAGCGCCGCGTACATCGGCAGGATGTTCACATAGCCCAACTGGTGGCCAAGCGTGGCGATCCCGATCAGGAAGGCCAGCGGGTCCTGGGTGAGCGGTTTGAAGGCGTTGCGGGTCAGCAGCGCCTCGCCGCCATACCATTTTGCGGCGGTGGCCACGATGGCGATGGCCAGCATCGCGGTGACGATATGCACCATGTAAAGCAGCCAGGACCGGCCCCAGATCTTGCGGAAGGCGGGGATGTTCAACCCGTCCTTGAGCTTGGGCCCATAGGCCAGCGCGGCGGCGACGCCCGACATGAAGACGAACGCCTCGGCCGCATCCGAATGCCCGAAATTGCGCGAGGTCAGCATCTCGTAGATCGTGCCGGGCACATGGTTGAGGTAGATCATCACCAGCGACAGGCCGCGGAAGAAATCAAGCCGCGGATCGCGGGCACCGGTCGGTAGGGGGGCGTGGGTCTTAGGCATGGATCTTCTCCGGCGCGGCGGGGGAGGGTGCCTCGATCTGGTCAAGCGCGGCGGTCCAGCGCTCGAAAATCGTATCATGCAGTTGCATCACCGGTGCAGGGGAATACTCAGTCGGAACGCCCATCAACTGGCCCGTCGAGGGGCGCGAGGACCACCACAGCAGCACCGGCGCGAAGATCATCGGCCCGCCCACCGGCAGCAGCCACAGGAACAGACCGCGCGCAAAGGCATAGGTGGCGATCAGGCCCAGAAGGCCGATCGCCACGATCCAGTAGGAGGCGGCGAGGCTGTCGCGCAGGCTCAGCGTGCCATCGCCGCGGTTGTTGGTGGGCCAGCCGCCATCGCGGCCCAGAAGCACCTGAAAGACCGAGCGTGTGGCATACATCAAGAGCACCGGCGCGGTCAGCGACGAGAACCCAAGCTCCCCCAGCGTCGAGGCGAAGGCGCGCCCCGATCCGCCAAAGCCCTGCGCGCGGCCGGTCCATGCGGCGCGGGCGGCGATCAGGATCTTGGGCAGCAGCAGCAGGCCGAAGATGCCGATGGCCAGACCCACCGCTTTGGACGCCTCGGAGGGCGGGAAGTAGGGGAAGGGCCAGTAGGGCTCGGGGAAGTAATCGGGCGGCGGGGCCATCAGCGGCGCGGCAATCGAGGCCAAGATGAAGCCAAGCCAGAACAGCGGCGCGATATAGGCCATGATGCCCTGCGCAAAGACAAAGCGCGACCAGGCCCGCAGCCCCGGCGCGCCGATGATGCGCGAGTGTTGCAGATTGCCCTGACACCAGCGGCGGTCGCGCTTGGCGTGATCGACGATATTCTCTGGGCCTTCCTCGAAGCTGCCGCCAAGGTCGTCGTCAAGCCGCACGATCCAGCCTGCGCGCGCCAAAAGTGCCGCCTCGACGTAATCGTGGCTCATGACATGGCCGCCGAACGGGGGCTTGCCCTTCAGCGCGGGCAGGCCACAGCTTTCGGCGAAGGCGCGCACGCGGACGATGGCGTTATGGCCCCAGAACGGGCCGGTCCCGCCCTGCATCATGGCCAGACCGCGCGCGAAGACCGGCGAGAAGAACGAGGCCGAGAACTGCATCGCCCGGCCAAAGCGCGAGCGCGCACGGATCACCTTGGGCAGGGTTTGCAGCAGGCCAAGGCGCGGCTCTGCCTCCATCCGGCGGATCATCTGGAGGATCGTCTCGCCTTCCATCAGGCTGTCGGCATCCAGGATCACGGCGTAATCGTAGGCGCTGCCCGAACGGGTGATGAAATCCTCGATATTGCCGGCCTTCTTGCCCACGTTCTGCTCGCGCCGGCGGTAGAAGAAGCGGCCCATCCCGTCGCGGTCCCGCACCAGATGCGCGAACATCTGCACCTCGCGGCGGGCGATGGTCTCGTTGCGGGTATCGGAGAGGATGGCGAAATGGACCTGCGTCGGATCGCCCGTCGCGGCCAGCGAGGCATCCATGGCGGCAACGCGCGAGAAGGTCGCCAGCGGGTCCTCGTTATAGACCGGCACCAGCACGATCGAACGGCCACGGATCGGGGTGCTCGGGTCATAGACGGGCGGGCGCGTGAAGGAGGTCAGGCCGATCAGTGCCTGCACCGCGCCCCAGGCCAGCCAGAGGGTCGAGATCAGGATCAAGAGCGCGCGCAGGATATCCAGCGTATCGAGCCCGTCGGCCTCACCGAACTGCAGGAACAGCACAAAGGCACCCAGCCCGGCAATCAGGCTGAGCGCGAGCGCAAGCCCGCGCAGGGCGTAAAGCCCGAGGCGCGCGGTCCGCGTCACGATCTCAGAGGCCAGCCCCGGCCGAGGGGGCTGCGGGGTGGTGCGGCAGCAGGCTGCCGAAGAGGCGACGCATCAGGCCGATCTGGGCCTCGATCACCTGCGGCGGCATGGCCATCGGCGCCTGCGGCAGCGCGCAGGGGCCGGCAACCAGATCCGCCGGGGTCAGGGAGGCCAGATAGTCGATCGGGGTAGCCGCCGTGGGGAGGGTATGTGCGGTCATGCCTTGATCCATTGATAAAGCCAGGTTTCGGTCAGTTTGCGGCCGTAGCCCGCGATATGCGCGGAAAGCTCCACGGTTGCGCCTTTCGGGGCGGCCACGTCAAGCACGAGCCGCCAGATGTCGGTGCCCCAGATATGCGACAGCGTCTGGGTCTCTATCTCGCCGTTGGTGACGGTGGTCACGATCTTCAGCGCGTCGCCCGCGTCGCCCGGCAGGTTGCCCAGCATCCCGCCCTTGAAGTCGATGACGAATTTGCGCGTGCCCTCGGTGTTCTCGACGCCCGAGACGCCGCCGATCCCGGCGCGGGTTTCCAGCACATGCGCGCGGTCGTCGCGCTCATCATAGGCCAGATCGCCCCACCGCAGGCGGTAGGAGAATTCACGGCTCTCGCCAGCCTTGACGGCGCCCTCGGGCACCCAGAAGGCGACGATATTGTCGTTGACCTCGAGATCCGAGGGGATCTCGACCAGGCGGATCGCGCCGCGGCCCCAGTCGCCCATCGGCTCGACCACGCAGGAGGGGCGCTTTTCATAGAAGGCGGCGGCGTCCTGATAGTGATCGAACTCGCGGTCGCGCTGGTACAGGCCGAAGCTTTTCGGAGCGGTCTCGGCGAAATAGCTCGACGCAAGGCGCGAGGGGTTCGAGAGCGGACGCCAGAACATGTCGCCATCCGCGCGCACAATGCCCAGACCGTCGCTGTCATGGACGTTCGGGCGGAAGTCGTCGAATTCGTGGCGGTTGCGCTCGGCGAACAGGAACATGGAGGTCAGCGGCGCGACGCCAAGTTGTTCGATGTCGGACCGGAAGAAGAGGCGGGCGGTCACGTCCATCACCGTCTCGGCGCCGGGGGTGATGACGAAGCGATAGGCGCCGGTCAGCGAGGCGCTTTCCATCGCGGCATGCACCACGATCTGCTCGGCGCCGCCCATCGGGCGCTCGATGTAGAAGCGGGTGAAGCGGGGGAACTCCTCGGCCACCGGAAGGCCGGTGTTGACCGCCAGGCCGCGCGCCGAAAGACCATAGGCCGAGCCGCGGCCGAGCGCGCGGAAATAGGAGGCGCCCTGGAAGGCGACCAACTCGTCGAAGATATCGGGGCGGTTGAGCGGGTTGTGCAGGCGGAAGCCGGCAACGCCGGGCAGCTGCGCATGTTCGGGCACGTGGTCGCGTGCCTCGCGCTCATAGATGAAATCGTCGGTGTCGAAGCCCATGATCCGGGCCTGGCCGTCGTTGATCTCGTAAAGCAGCACCGGCTCCTTGAAGAGCCAGCCCATGTGGAAGGCATGCAACTGGAACTGTGCGCCCTCGATCTCAGCGAAACGTGCGCGTTCGGGATTGAAGCGGATCAGGCGGTAGTCGTCATAGGTCAGACCCGACAGGAAGCTTTCAGGGATCTGGACCGAGACCGGAGGCTGCGTCGAAAGCGCGCGCATTTCCTCGGACAGGGCGTCGAAGCTGAACGCTTGCTGCGGCGCAGCAATGACAGGCGCAGGGGCCGGCGTTTCCTGCGCGAAGGCCATGCGCGGAAGTGCTGTGGTGCAGGCAAGCGCTCCGCCCGCACTGAGTGCGGCGATCAGGCGGCGACGGGTCAAGAGAGATGCGGAAAGAGGCCGGGCTACAGACATTTATTTTCCAAGGTATCTCAGATAGTTCTAAAGGCCACCCGCAGGCAGCCTTGTCGCCAATTTCTTACGCATAGTGCTGAAAAACTTGCAAGAGAGCATTGCGTTACAGAAGGGTCAACTGCATGTGAAATGCAGCTTTCCGCGGGTTGTTGCCGCTCCGCAGCAAAAGGTCGGCAATTTATTGCTTGGCAGCCCGTTTTCCGGGCATTTTCTGTCGCGATCCAGCGTGGTGTTCGGCGGACGCATGCAACGCCGCGCGCCGCGCCCAAGCACTGAGTCGCGCCGGGCGGGCGAATGTTAGCGGACGTCACGCGCCGATTTCATGGCGGTTATGCTTGACAGTCGGGGGTGGCTTTCGCACTTAGGGATAACACTAGCGCCACAGGCTTGGCGCGCGCGGCCTGTCACAGCGGACGGGGGTGTGCGCCTCCAAAGGCCCGCCGGAGAACGGACCAGAAAGATGTCGCCTGCCCTTATCGCCGCCCTTCCCTTCCTCGGAGCCTTGCTGCCGGGTATCCTGATCCGAACGGGTCGCTCGAATACCGCGTTCGCGGCGGGGCTGACCTCGGGGCTGGCACTGCTGGGGCTGTTGTTGCACCTGCCCGCAGTGATGCGTGGCGAGGTCGTGCAGGCGCGGTTCGAATGGCTGCCCGCGATTGGCCTGAATGCCAATTTCATGATCGACGGTCTGGGGATGCTGTTTGCGACGCTGATCCTGGGGATCGGCATCCTGATCATCATCTATGCGCGCTTCTACCTGACCAAGGCCGATCCGGCGGGGCAGTTCTACACCTATCTTCTGCTGTTTCAGGGCGCGATGGTGGGCATCGTTCTGTCAGATAACATCCTGCTTTTGCTGGTGTTCTGGGAGCTGACGTCGCTGTCGTCCTTCCTGCTGATCGGGTTCTGGAAGCACCTGCCCGAGGGTCGACAGGGCGCGCGTATGGCGCTGACAGTGACCGGCCTTGGCGGGCTTTCGATGATCGCGGGGATGCTGATCCTGGGCAACATCGCGGGCAGCTACGACATCTCGGTCATCCTGACGCAGAAGGCCGCGATCCAGGCCAGCCCGCTTTATCTGCCGGCGCTGATCCTGATCCTGGGCGGGGCCTTCACCAAGTCGGCGCAGTTCCCGTTCCATTTCTGGCTGCCGCATGCGATGGCCGCGCCGACGCCGGTCTCGGCCTATCTGCACTCGGCCACCATGGTGAAGGCGGGGCTCTTCCTGATGGCGCGGCTGTGGCCGGTGCTCTCGGGCACGCCCGAGTGGTTCTACATCGTCGCCACGACCGGCCTCATTACCATGCTGATCGGCGCCAAGATCGCGCTCTTCAAGGATGACCTGAAGGCGCTGCTGGCTTTCTCGACCGTCTCGCATCTGGGCCTGATCACCTTCCTGCTGGGGCTTGGCACCAAGACGGCCGCAGTGGCGGCGGTCTTCCACATCATCAACCACGCGACCTTCAAGGCCGCGCTGTTCATGAGTGCCGGGATCGTCGATCACGAAACCCATACACGCGACCTGAAGCGCCTCGGCGGGTTGCGCCACCTGATGCCGGTGACGGCGACCATCGCCACCATCGCGGCGCTGTCGATGGCGGGGATCCCGCTCTTTAACGGCTTCCTGTCGAAGGAACTGATGCTTGAGGAGGCCGCGCATACCGTCTGGGCGGGTGCGGCGTGGTTGGTGCCGCTGGTCGCGGTGATCGCGGCGCTGTTTTCGGCCGCCTATTCGTTCCGCTTCATTGTGCATGGCTTCTTCGGCCCGGTGCGCGACGACTATCCGCACAAACCGCATGATCCGAATTTCGGCATGTGGCTGAGCCCGGCTTTCCTTGTCGTGCTGGTGGTGCTGATCGGCCTGATGCCGATGACCTTCGCCGGGCCGGTGGTGCAGATGGCGGCCGATGCGGTCGTCGGCGGCGGGCTGCACATGCATCCGATCAAACATTGGCACGGGCTGACCCCGGCGCTCGTCATGTCGATGATCGCGACGGCTGGCGGTATCGTGCTGCTGCTCAGCTTTGCCCCCCTTAAGCGCATGTGGGAGGCCGCCCCGCGCCCCGAGGCCAAGGCGATCTTCGACTGGATCGTGGCGCGCTGCGCCTGCGTGGCAAGCTGGATCACCTCGGGTCTGCACAACGGTTCGATGGCGCGCTACCTGATGATGTTCACGCTGGCTTCGATCGCCGTGGGTGTCTGGGCCTGGAGCGGCGGCACGCAGGGTCCGCCCACGCGCGAGATGCTTCCGATCACGCCGGTCGCGCTGGTGGGTTGGGTGATGCTGATCACCGCCACGGGCTGTGTTGTCGCCTTCCACCATAACCGCTTCCTTGCGCTGGTGCTGATCTCGATCGTCGGCCTGATCGTATCGATCTGCTTTATCTATCTCTCGGCGCCCGACCTTGCGCTGACGCAGATCTCGGTCGAGATCGTGACGGCGGTGCTGATGCTTCTGGCGCTGAACTTCCTGCCCAAGACGACCAAGATCGAGTCGAGCCGCCTCAAGCAGGGCTTCGACGCGGTGCTGTCCATTGCGGGCGGTCTCGGGATTGGCGCGCTGATCTATGCGCTGATGGTGCGCGACTTCGCCTTCGAGACAATGTCGAACTACCACCTGGCAAACTCCTACAAGCTGGGCGGCGGCGACAACGTCGTGAACGTGATCCTCGTGGACTTCCGGGGCTACGATACCTACGGCGAGGTCACGGTGCTCGGCATCGCCGCGCTGGTGATCTTTGCGCTGACCGAGGCGCTCCTGAATGGCACGGCTTCGAAGAAGCTAATCGCCTGGCGCCCCGACATGCTGCGCGGCGGCGACAAGCACCCGCTGATGCTTCTGGTGGCGACGCGTGTATTGCTGCCCATAGCGCTGCTGGTTGGCGTGTTCATCTTCCTGCGCGGGCACAACCTGCCGGGCGGGGGGTTCATCGCCGGTCTTGTGGTCGCTATCGCGCTGGTCATGCAATACATGGCCTCGGGCTTTGCCTGGACCCAGGCGCGGCAGAAGGTTTACTACCATGTGCTGATCGCCTGCGGGGTGCTGGCCGCCGGGATCACCGGCGCCGGCGCCTGGTTCAACGGGATGCCGTTCCTGACCTCGGACTTCGGCTATTTCAAACTGCCCGGGCTTGAGAAGTTCGAGCTGGCCACGGCGGCGGGCTTCGATCTGGGCGTGTTCCTGGGGGTTGTCGGCTCGGTGCTGCTGGCATTGGGCGGGCTGAGCCGTCTGGCCCGGCGCGCAGCCGTGCTGGATGAGGAAAGAGGTGCCCATATCGTGGCCGAGAAACCCGAGGCGCGCGAGGTCGCGGCGGTTTCCTCGGTAGCTTACCCTGAGGGCACACCGCTGCCGCGCCGCTGGCTGAAAGCGCGTGGGGAGGAACAATAATGGAAGCTCTGGTTGCAAGCGCTGTCGGCATCATGACCGCCGCGGGGATCTATCTGATCCTGCGGCTACGAACCTTCCCGGTGGTTCTGGGCATGGCGATGCTGTCCTACGCGGTGAACATCTTCCTGTTCGCCACCGGACGGCTGGCGGTCAACCTGCCGCCGATCCTCGGCCATGCGGGTGCCGAGACCGCCGGTTACACCGACCCGATCCCGCAGGCGCTGGTTCTGACCGCCATCGTGATCTCGTTCGGGATGACGGCCGTGGTGGTGATGCTGTCGCTTGGCGCCTTCATCGAGGCAGGCGATGACCGGATCGATCTCGGGCCGGAGGAGAAGAAGTGATGGATCACTGGATCGTCGCACCGGTCGTTCTGCCGGCTTTTCTGGCACCGCTCATCGTGCTGTGGATGCGCTTCGATCTGCGCTCGCAGCGGGTTTTCTCGGTCGCGGGGATGACCGCGCTGGTCGCGCTGGCGATCGCGCTGGCGGTTTCGGCCAGCACCAATGGACCCGAGGTCTACCGCCTTGGCAATTGGGAGGCGCCCTTCGGCATCGTCCTGGTGCTCGACCGTCTCTCGGCCCTGATGCTGCTGCTGACCTCGGTGCTGGGGCTTGCCGTCGTGCTCTACTCGATCGGTTCGGGATGGGACAAGCGGGGGTGGCATTTCCATTCGCTCATGCAGTTCCAGATGATGGGGATCAACGGCGCCTTCCTGACGGGGGATGCGTTCAACCTCTTTGTCTTCTTCGAGGTGCTGCTGATTGCCTCCTATGGCCTGATGATCCATTCGGGCGGCGAGGCGCGGCTGAAGGCGGGCGTGCAATATGTGGTCTATAACCTCGCGGGTTCGACGCTGTTCCTGTTCGCGCTCGGCACGATCTATTCGGTCACCGGTACGCTGAACATGGCCGATCTGGCGCAGAAAGTGGCGGTAATGCCGGCCAGCGAGACAGGCCTTCTGCGCGTCGGCGCGGGGCTTTTGATGCTGGTTTTCGCGGTCAAGGCCGCGCTGGTGCCGTTCCAGTTCTGGCTGCCCGCGACCTATACCAACGCGCCCGGTCCGGTGGCGGCGCTGTTTGCGATCATGACCAAGGTCGGCGTCTATGCCATCGTGCGGATCTATACGCTGGTCTTCCCGGCGGGCGGCACGATCGGCTGGCTCGCGCAAGAGGTGCTTCTGCCCGCCGCCGCCATCAGCCTGATCATCGGCATGATCGGCGTTCTGGGCGCGCGCGACATGGGGCGCACCGTGGCCTATTCGGTGATCGGTTCGGTCGGCACGATGATGCTGGCCTTCGCGCAATTCACCGAAGGCGCGACCGGCGCGGGCCTTTACTACATGGTGCATTCGACGCTGGCTGCGGCCGCGCTGTTCCTGATCGTCGATCTGGTGCGCGAGCGGCGCGGGGCGGCGGGCCTTGCGATCACGCCGGTGCCGCCCATTCGCAACGCCGGGCTGATCGCGGGGATGTTCTTTGCGGGCGCTATCGCCATGGCCGGGATGCCGCCGCTGTCAGGCTTCATCGGCAAGCTGATGATCCTCGATGCGACGCGCGGCCAGTGGTGGCTCTGGGGCGTCGTGCTGGTGACCTCGCTTATCGCCATCGTGGGCTTTGGTCGTGCGGGCTCGACCGTGTTCTGGAAGGCCCATGCCGCTGCGGGCGATCAGCCGGAACCCACGAGGGATGCAAGCTCGCCGGGTCTGGCCTTCACCGCGACCGGAGGGCTGATCGCGGGGCTTGTTGCGCTGACGGTTTTTGCCGGCCCGACAACTGCCTGGCTGAATGCCACGGCGCAGCAGCTCTACACGCCCTCGGCCTATATCGATGCGGTGATGGTGGGCGCCTATGAGCGGGCCTGGGCCGCGACCTCGGGGCATGAGGACAGCCACGCGAACGAACCCGCCGAGGGCCACCCACCCGCCGAAGATCACGGCACTGACGCCCCGGCTGAGCCGGCCAGCGGATATTGAGGGAGGACGCGATGCTGAAGAGATTCCTGCCGCACCCGCATCTGACCCTGCTCCTGACGGTGGTCTGGCTGCTGCTGGCCAACGCATATACGATCAACTCGCTCGTGTTCGGGCTGCTGATGGGCCTCGTGATTCCGTGGATCACCGCGCCCTACTGGCCCGACCGGCCGGTGATCCGCAATTTTCCCGGCATCGTGGAATATATCGCCATCGTCATGTGGGACATCATCAAGTCGAACATCGCGGTTGCGAAGATCGTGCTCTTCGTGCCCAACGACAAGCTGCGACCGGCCTGGGTGACCGTGCCGCTCGACCTGCATGAACCCGAGGCGATCACGGTTCTGGCGGGCACCATCACCATGACGCCGGGCACGCTGACGGCCGAACTGTCCGCCGACGGGCACAGCCTGCTGGTGCATTGCCTGCACGCGCCCGACCCCGACGGCGTACGCGACGAGATCAAGGAGCGCTACGAGCGCCGGCTGAAGGAGATTTTCGAATGATCACCTATGCGCTCTATTTCTCCATCGGATGCTTCGCGCTTGCGCTCTTGTTCAACCTCTATCGCGTGGTGCGCGCCCCGGGCGTGACCGACCGGGTTCTGGCGCTTGACACGATGGCGGTGGATGCGATCGCGCTTCTGGTGCTGTTTGGCATCTGGGAGGGGACGGCGATCTTTTTCGAGGCATCGATCCTGTATGCGATGACCGGGTTCGTGGCGACCGTGGCATATGGCAAGTTCCTGCTGCGCGGCGATATCATCGAGTGAGGGCGCTATGGATCTGTTCTGGGAAATCCTGATTTCGGCGCTGCTTGTGATCGGCGGCTTCTTCGGCCTCGTTGGGAGTTTCGGGCTGGTCAAGCTGCCCGACCCGATGACGCGGTTGCACGCGCCGACCAAGGCCGCGACGCTTGGCGTGGGCGCGGTGCTGATCGCCTCGATGATCTACTTCGCAGCGTTCCGCGACAGCCTGACGCTGCATGAGCTGATGATCACGCTGTTCATCTTCCTGACCGCCCCGATCAGCGCGCATTTCCTTGCCAAGGCGAACCTGCTGCGCAATGTCGATCGCACCACCCTGACCAGGCCCGAGGGCGAGGGCGATTGGGCCGTTTTCACGCCGCTCTCCGACACCTCGGCCGAAGAGCTGGAAGAGGCTGCCGAAGCGGAACGTGACGAGGCCCGTTGACGGCGTAATGGCGGCATGATTGGCTCTGCCGGATTATCCCGGGGGAGGTATCATGGGACAGGATATGATCGGCGGCGTCAGCGCGGCGCGGATCGCGGAATTCGCGGCATTTGAGGGCGAGCGGTATCGCGCGGCCCGTCCGCGCACCCGCGCGGCACTGGATGCAGGTGCCAAGGGCTATCTGGGCGGCGTGCCGATGCACTGGATGCGCGACTGGCCGCAACCGTTTCCGATGCTGGTGGCGCGGGCCAAGGGCTCGGTGATCGAGGATATCGACGGCCATCGCATCGACGATTTCTGCCTGGGCGACACGGGCTCGATGTTCGGCCATTCGCCGCCCCCCGTCGCGCGCGCGATCCGGGCGCAATCGGGTCAGGGCCTGACCTATATGCTGCCGACCGAGGCCGCGCTGGCCGCCGGACAGTTGCTTTCGGAGCGGTTCGGCCCGATGCGCTGGCAGATCGCCACCACCGCGACCGACGCCAACCGCTTCGCGCTGCGCGTGGCCCGCGCGGTGACCGGCAAGACCAAGGTTCTGGTGTTCAACGGCTGCTATCACGGCACCGTGGACGACGCGATGGTGCACCTGCATGATGGCGCGACCGAGGCCCGACCGGGCCTTGTGGGGCAGGTCGCAGATCTGACGAAGCTTGCCGTTGCGGCCGAGTTCAACGATCTCGCCTCGGTCGAGGCGGCGCTGGCCAAGGGCGATGTCGCCGCGATCCTGACTGAGCCGGTGATGACCAACTCCTGCATGGTGCTGCCTGCACCGGGCTTCCATGCGGGGCTGCGCGAGCTGGCGACGCGCTACGACGCGCTCCTGATCATTGACGAGACGCATACGATCAGCTCGGGCCTTGGCGGCTATACCCGCGTGCACGGGCTGAGCCCGGATATTTTCGTCGTCGGCAAATGCGTGGCGGGCGGGATGCCCACCGCCGTCTGGGGCGTCAGCGATGCGGTCGCCGCGCGCTTTGCCGACTATGACGCGAGCCGCCCTTCGGGGCATTCCGGCATGGGAACGACGCTTTCCGCCAACCCGATGCAGTTTGCCTGCCTCGTGGCGAACCTCTCCGAGGTGATGACGCCCGAGAATTATGCCCGGATGGAGGCGGGCGCCGCGCGACTAAGCGCGGGGCTCACAAAGCAGGTCGAACGCTTCGCTGCGCCCTGGCATGTGGTGCGCGTCGGCGCGCGGGTGGAGTTCATCTGCGCGCCCGGCCCGCTGCAAAACGGCGCCGAGGCCGAGGGCGCGCACAAGCCCGCGCTTGAGGCCGCGATCCATCGCGGGCTGCTGAACCGCGGCTGCCTGATCGCGCCTTTCCACAACATGATGCTGATCAGCCCTGTCACCACGAAAGCGCAGATCGACCGCCTGGTCGCCGCCTTCGCCGATGTGCTGGGCCATTTGTTCGAGACCTGAAAATGACCAACTCTCCGACCGGCTCCACCGTTCAGGAAGCCGAAGACTTTCTCGCCCTCCACCCCGAGATCGAGGCCTTCGACATCGTGCTGCATGATGCCAATGGCATCGGGCGCGGCAAGATCATCCGCCGCCACGAACTGCTCGGCCTTTACAAATCGGGCCGCCACCTGCCGATCTCGATCCTCGGCCTCGATATCGTGGGCGAGGACGTGCACGAAACCGGCCTGATCTGGGATCAGGGCGATGGTGACCTGCGCGCCTGGCCGATCCCGGGCAGCTTGAAGCCGCTTTACGGCACCAACCCCGCGCGGGGCGAGGTGCTGATGAGCATGTATCACCTCGACGGTGCCGAGATGACCTCGGACCCGCGCCACGCGCTGAAACGCCAGATCGACGCCATGGCGGGCGAGGGGCTGAAGCCCGCGGGCGCTTTTGAGCTGGAGTTCTTCCTGCTCGACCCCGACCGCGCGCAGGGCGTGCGCCCGGCGGCGGCGGTGCTCGATGGCCGCCGTTCCGAATGGACCGAGGTCTATTCGGTCGATCACCTGCACGGGATGGAGCCGCTCTTCTCCGACATCTACCGCGCCGCTGAGGCGATGGGGATCAAGGCCGAGACGGTAATCTCGGAATATGCACCGGGGCAGTATGAGCTGACGCTGCATTACCGCACCGATGTGATGGAGGCCGCCGACGATCTGGTGCGCCTGAAGCGGATCGTGCGGATGCAGGCGCGCCGACGCGGCGTGGTGGCCTGCTTCATGGCCAAGCCGATCGAGAAATACGCGGGCTCGGGGATGCATTTCCACGTCTCGCTGCAAGACGATCAGGGCCGCAACGTTTTCGCCGAGGCGGTCGAGGGCGAATGGACCGACACGATCCGCCACGCGATCGGCGGCCTGCGCCAGACCATGGGCGAGTCGATGCTGGTCTTCGCGCCGCATGGCAACAGCTGGCGGCGCTTTGCCAACCAGTCCTATGCGCCGGTCTCGCCCAGCTGGGGAGTGAACAACCGCTCGGTCGCGCTGCGCATCCCGGCGGGCGCCGTGGCCGCGCGTCGGGTCGAGCATCGCCCCTCGGGCGTCGACGCGAATCCCTATCTTGTCGCAGCAACCGTCCTGGCGGGTATCCGGCATGGCCTGAAAAACCGTATCGATCCGGGCCCCGAGACGACGGGCAACGGCTACGAGGGGTCAGACGATCTGCCGATCCCCGGCGACTGGCGCGAGGCGATCCGCGCTGCCCAGAACTCGGCCTTCCTGAAGGATGCGCTCGGCGAGGACATGCACCGAACCTTCACCGCGATCAAGGCGGCCGAATACGCGCGGGTTGCCAGCTGGATTTCGGATGTGGATTACGAGCTGTACCTGCACTCGGTCTGAACAGGCCAAGGCCGGGGGCGCTGCCCCCGGACCCCCTAGGTATTTCCGCCAAGAAGAAACGGTATGTCTTTCTTCTTGGTCGAAATACCTTGGGGGGTGAATTTGCGAAAGCAAAGAGGGGGGCAAAGCCCCCCTCTCTTCGTTCCGATACAGCGGTGTATCAGATCAGGCCAGCGTGGCGCATGGCCGCGTCAATCTTGGTCTTGGTCGCGTCCGAAAGCTCGGTGAGGGGCAGGCGCACCTCGGCCGAGCACATTCCGAGTTTCGAGAGCGCGTATTTGGCCCCGGCCACACCCGGCTCAAGGAAGATCGCGATATGGAGCGGCATCAGCTTGTCCTGATACTCCATCGCCTTGGCATAGTCGCCGGCCAGCGTTGCTTCCTGCATTTCCGCGCAAAGCTTGGGCGTGACGTTCGCGGTGACCGAGATGCAGCCGACGCCGCCCATGGCATTGAAGCCCACAGCCGTCGCATCCTCCCCCGAGAGCTGGACGAAATCCGCCCCACAGGTCAGGCGCTGCTTGGCCACGCGCGCCAGATCGCCTGTCGCGTCCTTGACGCCGACGATACGCGGCAGTTTCGCCAGCTCGCCCATGGTTTCGGGCAGCATGTCCACGACCGAGCGGCCGGGGATGTTGTAGATCACGATCGGCAGAGTGCTGGCATCGTGCATCGCGGTGAAATGCGCGATCATGCCGCCCTGGGTCGGCTTGTTGTAATAGGGCGTGACGACCAGCGCCGCATCGGCCCCGGCGGCCTCGGCGTGGCGGATCAGCTCCACCCCTTCGGCGGTCGCGTTCGAGCCCGCGCCGGCGATGACCGGGATGCGCCCGGCAGCGGCCTTCACGACCTCTTCGATCACGCGGTTATGCTCGTCATGGCTCAGGGTCGGGCTTTCGCCCGTGGTGCCCACCGGCACGAGGCCGTGGCTGCCCTGCTCGATATGCCACTCGACAAGTTTCTTGAGCGTGTCCAGATCCAGCTCGCCGTTCTTGAACGGCGTGATGAGTGCGGGGAAGGACCCTTTGAACATGACACGCTCCTTGAGAAGTGGGCGGATTCGCCCGTTGAAATCGCGCGGAACATAGGCGAGCGCCGCGCCCTTGCCAACTTGTGAATTGCATCGACCCCCCTGAACGGGCAGGAAGGGGAAAACACCCGAGCAGGCCATGATCCGACAGCTTACCCTAGCGGCCTTGCTGGCCGCGTCCCTTGCCATTGCCGCGCCTGCCCGCGCGGACGATCCGCAGGCCCTTGCCGTGGCCATGCGGGCGGTTGGGGCGGGCGACTGGGACAAAGCGCAATCCAATGCGCGCATAGCGGGGCCGATTGCCTTCGATATCGTCGAGTGGCACAGGCTGCGCGCGGGCGAGGGTGCATTTGTCGATTACGCCGACTTCAGCCGCCGTCGCGCCGATTGGCCAGGGATGGAGTTGTTGCGCCGCAAGGGCGAAGCCACGCTGGCCGGGGCGCCTGCCGATCAGGTGATCGCCTATTTCTCGCACGGTGCGCCGCAGACCGGTGAGGGCGCAATTGCGCTGGTTGAAGCTTTGCAGGCTACGGGGCAGGCAGAGCGCGCCGGGACAGTGGCCGCGGTTGCCTGGCGTAATCTGGAAATGAGCGCGGACGAGCAGGCCGCGTTCGTGGCGCGTCACGGCGATCTTCTGGCCGAGCATCACGGCGGGCGGATGCAGGCGATGTTGGACGCGGGTGCGCTTGATCAGGCGCGGCGGATGCTTGACCTGGTGACCCCGGGGACGCGGGCAGTTGCAGCAGCGCGGATCGCCTTGCAGGCGCGCGAAAAAGGCGTGGACTCGCTGGTGGCAGCGGTGCCCGAGCGGATGCTGGGCTCGCCCGGACTTGCGCTTGACCGGGCCATGTGGCGCTGGCGCAATGACCTTGAAGGGGCTGCGGCGGATCTTGTACTCGAACGCTCGGCCGATGCGCAGAGTCTGGGCGACCCAAAGCTGTGGAGCAAGCTGCGCGGCAATCTTGCGCGCTGGTTCCTGCGTGCGGGCGACGCGCGCACCGCCTACAAGGTCGCGGCGCGCCATCGCCTGGGGGCGCAGGGCGGCGATTATGCCGAGCTGGAATGGCTGGCGGGCTATGCCGCGCTGAAGCTGGGCGATGCTCCGGTCGCGTTGCAGCATTTCGAGGCTTTCAGCGCCGCCGTGCAAAGCCCGATCAGCGCCTCGCGCGGGGCCTATTGGCGTGGCCGCGCACTGGAACGTCTGGGCAAGCCGGTCGAGGCGCAGGCCGCCTATACCGAGGGTGCGCGCTGGCAGACGGCCTTCTACGGCCTGCTGTCGGCCGAACGCGCGGGGGTGCCACTCGATCCGGCCTTCGCCGCGCCGCCCGCGCTGCCCGACTGGCGGCAGGGCAGCTACACCGGGCATTCGGTGTTTCAGGCGGCGGTTCTTCTAAACGAAGCGGGGCAGGAGGCATTGGCCGAGCGCTTTTTGCTTCATCTCGAGGAAAGCCTGCCCACCGACCAAATCGCGCCGCTGGCCGATCT
The DNA here is from genome assembly GCF_025154035.1 of Sedimentimonas flavescens. Taxonomy (NCBI): domain Bacteria; kingdom Pseudomonadati; phylum Pseudomonadota; class Alphaproteobacteria; order Rhodobacterales; genus Sedimentimonas; species Sedimentimonas flavescens. The sequence continues at coordinate 328,334 of NZ_JAOALJ010000003.1, forward strand.
CGCGCTTGAGTGGAAGAACGCCTATCTGGCGCTGAGCCTTGCCAAGCGTGCCGCGAATGAGGGGGTCGTGCTGGTCTCGGCCTATTACCCGATTCCGGATCTGACGACGCATGATCTGGGCGTGCCCGAGGAACTGGCGCTGTCCATTGCCCGGCGCGAGAGCGAGTTCGACCCTGCCGTGGTCAGCCATGCGGGCGCGCGCGGGTTGATGCAGTTGATGCCGGGCACCGCCAAGATGATGGCCGCGCAATTGGGCCTGCCCTACGAGGCCGGACGGCTGACCTCGGACCCGACCTATAACGCGCGGCTCGGTGGGGCCTATCTCGCCAAGTTACGCGACGAATTCGGGGCCTCGCCGGTGCTGGTGGCGGCGGGCTACAACGCGGGCCCCGGACGTCCGCGCCGCTGGATCGAGGAGCGCGGCGATCCGCGCCTGCCCACGGCCGATGTCGTGGACTGGATTGAGATGATCCCCTTCACCGAGACCCGCAATTACGTCATGCGGGTGGCCGAAAGCCTGCCGGTCTATCGCGCGCGGCTTGGCAAGCCTGCGGTGAAATTCTCGGACGAGTTGCGCGGGCTTGCGCCCTAACGCGCCACCTGCCGCGCACGCCACAGCGTGAACAATCCCGCCGACGCGACGATGGCCGCGCCAAGCGCTACGTTGGGGCGCAGCGTATCACCGAAGATGCTCATGCCCATGGCCGCGCCCCAGACCAGCTGCAGATAGGCGAAGGGTTGCAGCGCAGAGGCCTCGGCGATCTCATAGGCGCGGATCAGCATCCAGTGACCCGCCACGGCGGTCAGGCACAGCACGCCCATCCAGAGCCAGTCGGTGCCGCTCATCGGTTGCCAGAACCACATGCCGACGGCGGTTGCGAACAGCGCACCGACGATGCCGGTCCAGAAGAACGACACCTCGCCTGCGTCCTTGCGCGCGACATAGCGCGTGAGAAGCCCGTAAAGCGCGAACATCGCCGCCGCGAGCAGCGGCACCGCCGCGCCGAGCGAGACCATGCCCGAGCCGGGTTCAAGGATGACCAGCACGCCCAGAAAGCCGATGGCGATTGCGCTCCAGCGCCGCCAGCCGACCTTCTCGCCCAGAACCGGGCCCGAGAGGGCGGCCACGAGAAGCGGGTAGCAGATAAAGACCGCATGGGTGTCGATCAGCCCCAGATGCACGAAGGCGTAGATCATCACATAGATCTCGGCCACCAGCAGCAGTGCGCGGAACGCTTGTAGGAACGGATGGTGAGAGCGCACGGCCCCCCGTATCCCACCGGTGCTGCGCGCGGCGATCGCCAGCACGAAAAGCGCGAAGAACCAGTAGCGGATCATCACCACCATATAGGTGTTATAGGTCCCCGCGAGGTGGCGCGAGATACCGTCTTGCAGGGCAAAGACGACGGTCGTGGCGACCATCATGCCGATCCCGGCGCGCAGGTTCTGCTCTCTCACGGCTTGACGCCCCGGCTCATGTGGCGTTTGCCGGCGTGTCCCGGTGCGCGCTCGACCGCGAAGCCCGCGGCGGCAAGGCCGCGGCGCACGAAGCCCGCAGCGGTATAGGTGGCGAAGGTGCCGCCCGGCGCGGTGTGACGCGCGACCTCGGCCATCAGATCTTCGCCCCATAGCTCGGGGTTCTTGGCAGGGGAGAAACCGTCGAGGAACCAGGCATCGGCGCGGCCCTGCCATGCGGGCAGGGTCTGGCGCGCATCGCCTAGGATCACCTCGACCTCAATCGCGCCGATGCTGAAGCGGGTGCGGCCTTGCCCCCATGCCTCAAGGAAGGGCGCGGCCACGGCCAGCGCCTCGGGGAAGGCGGTCAGGGCGCGGGCGATCTCGGGGGCCGACATCGGGAAGGCCTCGAAGGAGGTGAAGCGGATCGGCACATCGCCTGCCGCAATCGCCGTGGCGAGCAGGTTCAGCCCGGTGCCGAAGCCAAGTTCGGCGATCTGAAAGCCCGGGCACAGCCGCTCAGGCAGGCCGTTGCCCGCCAAGAAGACATGTCGCGTCTCGGCCAGACCATTGGCGAGACTGAAATAGGGATCGTCGAAGCGTGTCGAAACAGGTGTCGATCCGTCGCGCCAGTCGAGCGCGGCTTGGCTCTGGTCAGGGAGGGTCATCGGGGGTAGTGCCTTGCACGAAAGGTCCGCGCGACACTGGCGAAAGGAGCAGGCGATGGCAAGAGGCGAATGGGTGACAGTGCGCGGCGGCGGCGCCTTCGGTCTGGCCTGCGGATATGAGCTTGCGCGCCGGGGCGTGAAGGTGCGCCTGATCGAGTCGGTGCGGCTTGGTGCCGGATCATCAGGCGGGACGGTGGGCGCGCTGGCCCCGCATGTGCCCGAAAACTGGAACCCCAAGAAGCAATTCCAGTTGGAAAGCCTGCTGATGGCCGAAGTCTTCTGGGCGGGCGTGCGCGAGGCGGGCGGCAAGGATGCGGGTTACGCGCGGCTTGGCCGGATTCAGCCCTTGGCCGATGCCGCCGCCGTGACACGGGCCGAAGAACGCGCGGCGGGTGCCATCGCGCATTGGGGTGCGGCCGCGATCTGGCGCGTGGCGCCCCTGTCCGAGTTTGGCGCCCTCGCGCCGCTCTCGCCCACGGGCCTTGTGATCCACGACACGCTGAGCGCGCGGGCGGCTCCCCGCGCCGCCGGTGCGGCGCTGGCTGCCGCGATCACTGCTTTGGGCGGTGAGATCGTGATCGGTGACGGCGCCGAGATCGGCCCGGTGATCCACGCAACCGGCTGGCAGGGGTTGCTGGAATTGAACGCGGCCTTCGGCAAGACCGTGGGCGGCGGGATCAAGGGGCAGTCGGCGCTTTTGCGCTTCGATGCCGGCGCGGTGCCGCAGGTCTATGCCGAGAGCGTGCATATCGTGCCCCATGCCGATGGCACGATCGCCATCGGCTCGACGTCGGAGCGTGATTTCGATGCGCCCGACACGACCGACGCGCAGCTTGACGATCTGGTTGCCAAGGCGCGGCGCCTCTGCCCGGTGCTGGAGGGCGCCGAGGTGGTGGACCGTTGGGCGGGCGTGCGGCCGCGTGCGCGTTCGCGCGCGCCGATGCTGGGCGAATGGCCGGGCCGTGCGGGGCATTTCATCGCCAATGGCGGGTTCAAGATCGGCTTTGGCATGGCGCCCAAGGTCGCGCAGGTCATGGCCGATCTGGTGCTGGACGGGCGTGACGCTATCCCCGAGGGCTTCCGGGTCGAGGATAACCTCTAAGCCAAAGGGCCATTGGAAAACCGCCGCAACGGTGGTGAAATGGTCCCCAGGATTGGAGGCCAAGATGGATTTCAAAAGCGCCGTTCGCACTTGCCTGTCGAAATACGCGACGTTCTCGGGGCGCGCTGCGCGCTCGGAATACTGGTATTTCGTACTCTTCATCTTCCTGTGCCAGATCGCGCTCGGGATCCTCGACAACATCATCTTTGGCACCGGCCATATGACGCGTGGCCCCGGCATGTGGGCCTATGAAGACCGGGGCGGGCCGCTTGGCGGGATCTTCTCGCTGGCGATGCTCCTGCCGATGCTGGCGGCAGCGGTGCGCCGCCTGCATGACATCGACAAGTCGGGCTGGTGGCTTCTGGCGGCCTTGATCCCGCTCTTTGGCTGGCTGGTGCTCTTGTATTTCTACGTCCAGCCCTCGCAGCCCGGCGCGAACCGCTTTGGCGGCGGCTCGGGCGGGGCGGGTGGTGCAGGCGGCAACCCCTGGGGTGAAAGCTCAGTCCCCAAGGTGCCGCGCGGCTAGCGATCAGTAGCTGTATTCGGCGTAGATCCGGCTCAGATCGCCGTTCCATTCGCCGTGGTATTTCTCGAGCAGCTCATCGGCCGGAACCCGGCCGGTCTCGACCGATTCCTCAAGCGCGTTGAGGAAATGCGTCTCATCCGGGATCAGCCCGCCCGCACCGGGGCGCGCCCGCGCCTTGAGGCCCGATTTCGCGATTGCCACCGTTTCGCGCGCGATGTCATGCAGCTTGATGCCGTTGACCTCGCCTTGCAGCGCATCCTTGGCCGCAGCGCGGCGCAGGGCCTCGCGGGTCTCGTGGTCCCAACCCTTCACCAGATCCCAGGCGGCATCGAGCGCGGACTGGTCATACATCAGCCCGACCCAGAGCGCGGGCAGCGCGCACAGCCGGCGCCACGGGCCGCCATCGGCGCCACGCATCTCGATATATTTCTTCGAACGCGCTTCGGGGAAAACGGTGGTCAGGTGATCGGCCCAGTCCGAAAGCGTGGGCTTTTCACCCGGCAGGGCGGGCAGCTCGCCTTTCAGGAAGTCGCGGAACGACTGACCGAGCGCGTTGATATACTTGCCGTCGCGGTAGACGAAATACATCGGCACATCGAGGACGTAATCGACATAGGCTTCATAGCCCGCGCCCTCGTCGAACATGAAGGGCAGCATACCCGTGCGTGCCGGGTCGAGGTTTTGCCAGATATTCGCGCGCCACGACTTCATGCCGTTGGGCTTGCCATCGAGGAAGGGCGAGTTGGCGAATAGCGCCGTCGCCACCGGTTGCAGCGACAGCGCCACGCGCATCTTCTGCACCATGTCGGCTTCCGAGCCGAAATCGAGGTTCACCTGCACGGTGCAGGTGCGATACATCATCGTTTTGCCCATGGTGCCGACCTTGTCCATGTAGTCGGTCATCAACCGGTAACGGCCCTTGGGCATCATCGGCATCTCGTCCGCGTGCCATTCCGGCGCGGCGCCAAGCCCGATGAAGCGCGCACCGATGCGGTCGGCGATGGTCTGCACCTCGCGCAGGTGCTCGTTCACCTCGTCGCAGGTCTGGTGGATGGTTTCGAGCGGCGCTCCCGACAGTTCCAGCTGCCCGCCAGGCTCAAGGCTGACATTCGATCCGTCGGGGAAACTCAGCCCGATGATGTTGTCCTGCTCATAGACCGGGGTCCAGCCGAACTCGTCGCGCAGCCCTTCGAGCATCGCCTTGATCGAGCGCGGGCCGTCATAGGGCAGCGGTTTGAGCACATCCTGGCAATAGCCGAATTTCTCATGCTCGGTCCCGATCCGCCAGGCATCGCGCGGCTTCTCGCCCGAGGCAAGAAACTCGGCCAGTTGCTCGAACCGCTCGATAGGGCCACCGCCTTGCTGGGGAATGGACATGGGCTTGCCTTTCTTACGGAACCGGGAAGGAACAGGTGGCGCTATCGGCGCCCGGTGTCAAGTTAGTGCGTCGCGGGGCGGGTCCACAGGCTTTGTGCGGCAATGCGCCGATCAAGAGCGACCGTCAGCGCCCCCATGTCGATACCGGGCAGGGTGGCGAATGCGTCATACAGTTTCTCGCCGCCCGCCGCCGCCGTGGGGATCATGATCGCCTGCCCGTCAGAGGACTTGAGCCGCCAGTATTGCGTGCCCGAGAGGGTCAGCAGCCTGATCTCGGTCAGGTCTTCGAGTGCGACATAACCGCCAAGCCCCTGACCCGCGCCGTAATAGCCGATGCGCCCCTCGTCGAGATCGACAAGGCCGGGGTTCGACACCGGGCGGGCGAAACGCGCGCGGCGAAACGCGAGCGCGGCCCAGCCAAGGCAGACCGCCGCCATCGCAAGCCCGAAGGGGATCAGGATGTAGCCGCCGCGCGAGGCGATCCAGAGGCCAAGCGCAGTTGCCGCCAAGGCCACCCCGGTCTCGGCATGGCGTGTGAGGGTCGCGCGCAGTTCGGGGCGGATCATCGCCAATCCCCAAGTGCCGCCTGCCAGAGCGTGATCGCCGCGCAGGCGGCTGTATCGGCGCGCAGGATGCGCGGGCCAAGGCTGACCGGGGTGACGAAAGGCAGAGCGCACAGTTTTGCCCGCTCGGACTCGGAAAAACCGCCCTCGGGGCCGATCAGGATGGCCCAGGGGCCGGGCGTCAGGCCAGCCAGCGTCTCGGCGGCGCCCACAAGGCTTTCGTCGGCCCACAGGATGCGGCGCGCAGGGTCCCAACCGTCGAGCAGCTTGCGCAGGGGGGCCATGTCATCGACGGTCGGAACGAAGGTGCCAAGGCATTGCTCGGCGGCCTCCATCGCATGGGCCTGAAGGCGATCTTGCTTGATGCGGCCGGCGTTGGTGAATTCGGTCTGCACCGGCAGGATACGCGCGCAGCCAAGCTCGGCCGCTTTCTCGACGATGAAGTCGGTGCGCTCTTTCTTGATCGGCGCGAAGATGAGCCACAGGTCGGGCGGGTTTAGCTGCGGCGCGGCCTGACCGAGGCAGATCAGCGTGCCGCGCTTCTTTGCTGCCTCGGCAACCTCGGCCGTCCATTCGCCGTCGCGCCCGTTGAACAGCGCGACGCGGGCGCCCGGACCCTGCCGCATCACCCCGAAAAGGTAATGCGCCTGCGCCTCGTTCAGCGGCACGGCTTGCCCCTCACCCAAAGGGTGCTCTACACACAATCTGATCTTGGCACGTTCCATGGGGCGAACTTATGACCGGCACAATCGAAAAGCCAGAGCCTCAGGGGCAGGTTGCGGATGCGGTCAAGGGCAATTGGGTCGATCGCTACGCCCCGGCAGCCTGGCGACCCTACCTGCGGCTGAGCCGCGCCGACCGCCCGATCGGGACGTGGCTATTGCTGCTGCCCTGCTGGTGGGGCATCGCGTTGGCGGCGGCGGTGGATGCGCCGCGCCTGTCGGATCTGTGGCTGGCGGTGGGCTGCACGATCGGCTCGGTGCTGATGCGCGGCGCGGGCTGCACCTGGAACGACATCACCGACCGGAATATTGACGGGCAGGTGGCGCGCACGCGCTCGCGCCCGATTCCGTCGGGGCAGGTGACGGTGCGCCAGGCGCTGATCTGGCTCGGGGCGCAGGTGGCGGTCTCGGCGCTGATTCTGTTCACCTTCAACTGGGCGACGATTCTGTTGGGCATCGCCGCGCTGGTGCCGGTGGCGATCTATCCCTTCGCAAAGCGCTTCACCTGGTGGCCGCAGGTCTTCCTGGGCATCGCCTTCAACTGGGGGGCGCTGGTGGGTTGGGTGGCGCATTCGGGCAGTCTGCACCCGGCGGCCGTGCTGCTTTACCTGTCCGGACTGGTCTGGACGCTCTTTTACGACACGATTTACGCCCATCAGGACAAGGAGGATGACGCGCTGATTGGCGTGAAGTCCACCGCCCGGCTGTTCGGTGCCGATAGCGCCAGATGGCTCAACGCCTTCCTGATCGGGTCGGTCATATTGATGACGGCGGCGATCCTCTGGGCGCTGCTGCCCGCGCGGGTGCCGGGGCTGACGCTCGCGATCTGCGCGGCGGCTCCCTGGGCCTTTGGCTGGCACCTCTATGGACAGATGCGGCAACTGGACATCGATGACCCCGACAATTGCCTGCGGCTGTTCCGCTCGAACCGCGATACCGGGCTGATCGTTGCGCTGTTTCTTGCCGTTGGCGCAATCGTGTAATTGATCCCAAGGGGTTGCGCCCTTAAGACGGAGCGCAACGCAAGCCGCCCGGGAGGCACAGACGACATGCGCCTGCGCAACACGATCCTGACCACCGCAGCCTTTACCACGGCTTTCGTGCTGTCGGGGCTGATCGCAGGCGGTTCGGCCACGGTGATCGAGATCCGTTCGCGCAATGCCGTGCGACTGGCGATGGAGGCTGCGGGCCACAGCTGGGTGCGGGTGCAGACCGATGGTTTGCAGGTCATCTTGCTAGGCACCGCGCCCTCCGAGGCCGACCGGTTCCGCGCGCTGACCTTGGCCAGCACGTTGGTCGATGGGGCGCGCGTCGTGGACAATACCGATGTGGAAAGCGCGCAGGCGCTGGTGGCGCCGGATTTCTCGCTTGAGGTGCTGCGCAACGATGACGGCATCTCGCTGATCGGGCTAGTGCCCGCCGGGGTGGACCGCACGGCCCTGATCGAGGAGTTGCGCGCGCTGGTGGGTGAGGGCACCGTTACCGACATGCTGGCCTCGGCCGACTACCCCGCCCCGCCGGGTTGGGACGAGGCTGTCGCGTTCGCCACCGCAACGCTGCGCACCGTTCCGCGCTCGAAAATCTCGGTCGAGCCGGGCAAGGTCTTTGTCACGGCCATCACCGACAGCCCCGAAGAAAAGGCGCGTATCGAGACATCGCTGGCGCGCCGCCGCCCGGCCGATCTGAAGCTGAGCTTCGACATCTCGGCGCCGCGTCCGGTGATCACGCCTTTCACCCTGCGCTTCCTGATCGACGAAGAGGGCGCGCGCTTCGACGCCTGCTCGGCTGATACCGAGCGCGCGCGCGACCGCATCCTGGCCGCCGCTCGGGGGGCCGGGGCGAAGGGCACGCTTGGCTGTACCCTCGGTATGGGCACGCCCTCGCCCGATTGGGCGGCCGCCGTAGAGATGGGAATCGGCGCGCTCAACGAGATGGGTTCGGGCACGATCACCTACTCGGATGCCGATATCGCGCTGATCGCCGCTGACAGCGTCACGCCGGAGACCTTCGACAAGGCCGTGGGCGAGCTGGAATCGAATCTGCCCGAGGTGTTCTCGCTGAAGGCCGAATTGCAGAAGAAACCCGATACATCGGAGGGTGTTCCCGAGTTTTCGGCGATCCTGAGCGAGACCGGCAGGGTCACGCTGCGCGGCCGGGTGCTCGACGACCGCGAACGCGGGCTGGTCGAGAACTTCGCCCGCGCCCAGTTTGGGTTCGAAGCGGTTTATGGCGCGACCCGCGTCGATGCGGATCTGCCTGCTGGCTGGCCCACCCGTGTTCTGGCGGCGCTGGAAGCCTTGGGCGAGGTCGAGCAGGGCCGCGTCGTCGTGCGCCCAGATGTGGTGCGTGTCACCGGTATCAGCGGCAGCCCGCAGGCTTCGGACGCGGTGGCGCGGATCCTCTCGGGGCATCTGGGCGAAGCGGCCGCGATGGAGCTTGACGTGCGCTACGACAAGCGGCTTGACCCGGTGCTGGCGCTGCCCGACGGGCCCGAATGCGTAGCGCGGCTGAACGGGGTTCTGGCGCAGCACAAGATCAGCTTCGAGCCGGGCTCTTCGACCATTGCCGCTGACGGGGCCGAAACGCTCGACGCCCTGGCCGCGGCTATGAAGGATTGTCAGGGTTTCCGCATGGAACTGGCGGGCCATACCGACAGTCAGGGCCGCGACGAGATGAACCTGAACCTGTCACAGGAACGCGCCGCCGCCGTGCTGAGCGCGCTGCGCGACCGCCGGGTTCTGGTGGGCAACATCACCGCCAAGGGCTATGGCGAGACGCAACCCCTGGCCGATAACGAGACCGAGGAAGGCCGCGAAGCGAACCGCCGCATCGAGTTCGTGCTGCTGGATGGAGAGCCGATCGAGGAAGAGCTCCCCGAAGCGATCGCTCCGGAAACCGCTGCGCCCGAGATGACCGAGGCAGACCCTGCTGAGGTCCTGCCCGAGGGCGACGCACCGCCTATGGAGGACGCAGCTCCGATGGAAGAGCCTGCGCCCGAGGGCGATGTCGACGGGCAACAGGCCGTGGAAATTCCCGTCTCCCCCGCCTCCGAAGCCAAGGCCCGGCCCAAGCCGCGTCCGGACAACCTGATCCCCAAGCAGAACTGAGGATGACCGCGCCATGAACCGCACCGAATTCGTCTTCGCCACCGCGATCATCCTCTTCGTCGCCTTCTGTCTGGGCTGGTTCGCCTCGTGGCTGATCCACCGGCTGACCCGCGTGACCCAGGCCGACATGGGCGAGCTGGAGCAGATGGCCCAGGCCCTGCACGAGGCCGAGGAAACTCGCGATCAGGCCGTTACCTATATCGAGGCGCGCGAGGCCGAGCTGAGCAATCAGCTTGCCCAGACCGAGGCCGAGCTGCGCGCCGCGATGGATGGCTTGCGCGCCGCGCGCCATGAGGCGGAAGAGCTGCGCGCCCAGGTCGAGCGCCTGCAATCCTGACCCGAAGGCCCGTGCCTAGCGGCTTGGTGCGGGGCGGATCAGTTTCGCGCCCGCCACGACCAGCGGGTGCAATTCGGGCGAGCCGTTCGCGATCATTCCCAGAAGCGTCGCGCGCATCGGCGGCGACCAGTTATCGTTGATATGCGCGGCCGTGGCCGCAGCCCCGTCGCCCGGCTGCACCTCGAAGAAGGTGGCGATCTGGTTGGCCATGCGGATCAGCTTGTCGGTGCTCATGCGGCGTCTTCCTCGGTGCGCTCGGGCGCGGTGTAATCGATCAGGGTTTCGGTGCTCGGAGCGCGCGCGATCAGGTGCAACCCGGCCGCGCGCGCCTCGGCCACGGCCAGCGCGGTGGGGGCTGAGGGCGCGATCAGCGCCCGCGCGCCGATGGTAACCGCCTTTTGCACCAGATCGATCGAGATGCGCGAGGTCATCGCGATCGCCCCATTCGCGGGCGCAATCCCCGCGCGTGTCAGCGCGCCGGCCAGCTTGTCCAACGCATTGTGCCGCCCAACATCCTCGCGCAGCAGCACAAGCCCGCAGTCCTCGGCCCAGAACCCGGCGGCATGGATCGCGTGCGTCGCGTCCTGCAACGGTTGCGCCGTGCGCAGGGCGGCGAGGGCACGGGCGGGGGCGCCGGGCGCCAGCCCGGCACCCCCGCTCCGGGGCGCCCGCGGCAGCGGGCGCAAAGCCTGTTCGAGACCGTCGATACCGCATAGCCCGCAGCCGACCGGCCCGGTGGTCGCGCGACGCCGTTCCTTGAAGCGCGCACCTGCCGGGGCCGCCAGCCAGGCCCGCGCCTCGATCCCGCGCTGCTGCGGCACGATCTCGGTGCGGACAATCTCGGATGGTGCTTCGATCAGCCCCTCGCTCAGCGCAAAGCCCAGAACGAAGTCCTCCAGATCCGCAGGCGTGGCCATCATCACCGCTTGCGTCACGCCGTCATAGACCAGTGCCACCGGCACCTCTTCGGCCAGCACCTCCGAGGCGCCGCCTGCCAGTGGTATCTGCGTGGCTCCGCGCGGCAGGGTCATTCGGCAGCCTCGATCCGGCGCGAGGCTTCCGACAGGGCCGCGTAATCCTCCTGCCAGTCCGAGGGGCCGTTCGACAGCCCCACCTGCACGGCGGTCACCTTGTATTCGGGGCAGTTCGTCGCCCAGTCCGAATTGTCGGTGGTGACCACATTGGCCTGCGTGTTCGGGTGGTGGAAGGTCGTGTAGACGACGCCGGGCGAGACGCGATCGGTGATCGTCGCGCGCAGCGTGGTCTCGCCCGCGCGCGAGGCCAGCCGCACCCAGTCGTCTTCCTTGATGCCGCGCACCTCGGCGTCATGCGGGTGGATCTCGAGCCGGTCTTCCTCGTGCCAGACGCTGTTCGCGGTGCGCCGGGTCTGCGCGCCCACGTTATATTGCGACAAGGTTCGCCCGGTGGTCAGCAAGAGCGGGAAGCGCGGGCCGGTGCGCTCGTCGGTCGGCACGTAGGCCGTACGGATGAAGCGCCCCTTGCCGCGCACGAAACCATCGACATGCATGATGGGCGAGCCCTCGGGCGCCGCATCGTTGCAGGGCCACTGGACCGAGCCGCGCGCGTCCAGCATCTCGTAGGTCACATTGGCAAAGCCCGGCGTCGTCGCGGCGATCTCGGTCATCACCTCGCTTGGGTGCGTGTAGTGCCAGTCCGCGCCCATGGCATTGGCCAGCATCTGGGTCACTTCCCAGTCGGCATAGCCGTTCTTGGGCGCCATCACGCGGCGCACCATGTTGATGCGGCGCTCGGCATTGGTGAAGGTGCCGTCCTTCTCGAGGAAGGTCGAGCCGGGCAGGAAGACATGCGCGTAATTCGCGGTCTCGTTCAGGAAGAGGTCATGCACGATGACGCAATCCATCGCCGCCAGACCGGCCGAGACGTGGCGCGTGTCAGGGTCGGATTGCAGGATGTCCTCGCCCTGGATGTAGATGCCCTTGAACGCGCCCGACACCGCGGCGTCGAGCATGTTGGGGATGCGCAGGCCCGGCTCGGGGTCGAGGGTGACGCCCCAGGCCTTTTCGAAGATCGCGCGGGCGGTATCGTCCGAGACATGGCGATAGCCCGGCAGCTCATGCGGGAAGGACCCCATGTCGCACGAGCCCTGCACGTTGTTCTGGCCGCGCAGCGGGTTCACGCCCACGCCCTCTCGCCCGATATTGCCGGTCATCATCGCTAGGTTCGCGATGGCGATAACCGTGGTCGAGCCCTGCGAATGTTCCGTCACGCCAAGCCCGTAGTAGATCGCGGCATTGGGGGCGGCGGCATAGGCGCGGGCAGCCTCGCGGATCGTGGCGGCCGATACGCCGGTCAGGGCCTCGACGGCTTCGGGGGCATAGTCGGGGCTGCGCACGAACTCGGCATAGTCGGCCCATTCGTCCAGATCGCAGCGCTCGGCGATGAAGGTGTCGTCGGTCAGCCCTTCGGTCACGATGACATGGGCCATCGCGGTCAGCACGGCGACATTGGTGCCGGGGCGCAGCGGCAGGTGCCAGCCGTCGCCCATATGCGGGGTTTCCAGCAGGTCGATCCGGCGCGGATCGACAACGATCAGTTTCGCACCCGCCCGTAGCCGCTTGCGCAGCCGCGAGGCAAAGACAGGGTGGCCGTCGGTCGGGTTCGCGCCGATCACCAGCGCCAGATCGGTCTGCTCGACCGAGTCGAAATTCTGCGTGCCGGCCGAGGTGCCGAAGGTCTGCTTCAGCCCGTAGCCGGTGGGCGAGTGGCAGACCCGCGCGCAGGTATCGGTGTTGTTCGTGCCAAAGACTGCGCGCGCGAGCTTTTGCACCAGGAAGGTCTCTTCGTTGGTGCAGCGCGACGAGGTGATGACGCCGACCGAATCTTTGCCATGCTTGGCCTGAATGGCCTTGAGCCGCCCGGCGGCGAAGTCGAGCGCCTCTTGCCAGCCGACCTCGCGCCAGGGCTGGTCGATGCTGTCGCGGATCATCGGGTTCAGAATGCGGTCCTTGTGGGTAGCATAGCCCCAGGCAAAGCGGCCTTTGACGCAGGAATGGCCGCGGTTCGCCTCGCCGCCCTTCCAGGGCACCATGCGCACCAGCGTATCGCCGCGCATCTGTGCCTCGAAGCTGCACCCCACGCCGCAATAGGCGCAGGTGGTGACGATCGAGCGTTCGGGCGTGCCGATCTCCTCGACCGATTTCTCGACCAGCGTCGCGGTCGGGCAGGCCTGCACGCAGGCGCCGCAGCTGACGCAATCCGAGCTGAGAAAGTCGCTTGCCCCGGTGGAGATGCGGGCGTCAAAGCCGCGCCCCTCGATGGTCAGCGCGAAGGTGCCCTGCACCTCTTCGCAGGCCCGCACGCAGCGCATGCAGACGATGCATTTGGCCGGGTCATAGCTGAAATAGGGATTCGAGACATCCTTGGGGATGTAGCAGGGGTTTGCCTCGCCATTCTGGCGGGCCTCGAAATGGTTCTCGCCGGGGGTAAAGCGCACCTCGCGCAGGCCGACAGCGCCGGCCATGTCCTGCAGCTCGCAATCGCCATTGGCCGCGCAGGTCAGGCAATCGAGCGGGTGGTCCGAGATGTAAAGCTCCATCACGCCACGGCGCAGGGTGGCTAACTGTTCGGTCTGGGTGCGGACCTGCATGCCTTCGGTCACCGGCGTGGTGCAGGAGGCGGGCGTGCCGCGCATCCCCTCGATCTCGACCATGCACAACCGGCACGAGCCGATGGGTTCAAGGCTGTCGGTGGCGCACAGCTTGGGGATGGTGATCCCGGCCTCGGCCGCCGCGCGCATGACCGAGGTCCCTGCGGGCACCGTGATCGCCATGCCGTCGATGGTCAGATGCACCGGTGCGCCCTTGCGTGCGGGCGTGCCCATGTCCTTCGACCAGTTCGCGTCGGGGATGATGAAGTCCTTCATTCCGCAGCCTCCCGCATGGGGGTGAATTCTTCGGGGAAATGCCGGATCGCCGACAGAACCGGGTAGGGGGTAAAGCCGCCAAGCGCGCAGAGCGAGCCAAGCTTCATCGTGTTGCACAGATCCTCGATCAGCGGCAGCGCGCTCGGGTCGCCCGCCGCGACACGGTCGAGCGTTTCGACCCCGCGCACCGCGCCGATCCTGCAGGGGGTGCATTTGCCGCAGCTTTCAATCGCGCAGAACTCCATGGCGAAGCGCGCCAGCGCCAGCATGTCGGCGCCCTCGTCATGGATGATCATGCCGGCATGGCCGACAAGCCCGCCCTGGCCCGCGAATTCCTCATAGCAGAAGGGCAGGTTGAAATCGGAGGTCGGGTGATAGGCGCCCAAGGGGCCGCCCACCTGCACCGCCTTGATCGGTCGGCCAGACGCGGTGCCGCCCGCGATCTCGGTCACGATCTCGCCCAAGGTGATGCCAAAGCCCGTCTCGAACAGCCCGCCATGCTTGACGTTGCCCGCGATCTGCAAGGGGATCGTCCCGCGCGAGCGGTTGAAGCCGATGGCGTTATAGGCCGCGCCGCCATGCGCCATGATCCACGGCACGGCCGCCAGGCTGAGCACGTTGTTGACCACCGTCGGGCGGCCCATGAAGCCCTCAAGCGCGGGCAGCGGCGGTTTCGCCCGCACCACACCGCGTTTGCCTTCGAGCGAGTTCAGAAGCGAGGTTTCCTCGCCGCAGACATAGGCGCCCGCGCCCACGCGGATCTCGATGCGGAAGGCGCGGCCCGACCTCAGCACATCGGACCCAAGAACGCCTGCGTGGGTGGCGGCCTCGACCGCCGCGCGCATCACGCGGATCGCGTCGGGGTATTCCGAGCGGATATAGACGTAGCCCTGCGTGGCCCCGGTAGCGAGGCCCGCGATGGCCATGCCCTCAATCAGGCAGAAGGGGTCGCCCTCCATCAGCATCCGGTCGGCGAACGATCCGCTGTCGCCCTCGTCGGCGTTGCAGACGATGTATTTCTGCGAAGCCTTCGCGCCCAGAACGGTACGCCACTTGATGCCGGTGGGAAAGCCCGCGCCACCACGACCGCGCAGGCCCGAGGTCACGATTTCCTCGACGATCTCAGCGGGGGGGCGGGCGAGGGCCGCGCGCAGACCGGCAAGGCCGCCCTCGGCCTCGTAATCCATCAGCGAAAGCGGGTCGATCCGGCCGCAGCGCGCGAAGGTCAGGCGGGTCTGGCGCTTGAAGAAGGGGATTTCCTCGGTCAGGCCCTGGGCTTTGGGGTGGCTGTTGGGCGCGTCGAACAGGGCGGGCACATCCTCGGGGGTCATCGGGCCGAAGGCGCGGCGGCCTTCTGGCGTTTCGAGCTCGACCAGAGGTTCAAGCCAGACCATGCCGCGCGTGCCGTTGCGGATCAGCTCGACCGTGACGCCGCGCAGTTCGGCTGCGGCGGTAATGGCGGTGGCGACTTCATCGGCACCACAGGCGCGGGCGGCGGCATCTGCTGGAACCCAGATCTTCATGCGCGCACCTCCTGGGCGATGGTATCCACCCGCTTGGCATCGAGCCGCCCGACCAGCCGGTCATCGACCATGGCCGCAGGCGCGCAGGCGCACAGGCCCAGACAATAGACGGCCTCCAGCGTCACGCCGTTCTTCGTCTCGCCCATCTTCTGGCCAAGCGCGGCCTCAAGCCGGGCTTGCAGCGCGGTGCCTCCCATCGACTGGCAGGCCTCGGCCCGGCAGAGCTTAATGACATGCGCGCCTGCCGGGGTCTTGCGGAAGTCGTGATAGAAGCCGACGACGCCGACCACCTCGGCGCGGCTCAGGCGCAGGGCCTCGGCGATCGGCTCCAGCGCGGCCTCGGGGATATGGCCGAAGCTTTCCTGAACATCGTGCAGGATCGGCAAGAGTCGACCTTCGACCCCTTCATGGGCGTGCAGGATCTGCGCTAGGCGCGCGCTGTCGAACATGGCTCTCCTCCGGGGTTGGCTGAGCCTTAGGTAGCGTGGGTCGATAGGGTCGGCAATTCGTATGCCCCGTTAAGTGATAGAAAAAACCTATCAATCCGCGATGCGATGCGCTTCGGCGATCAGGGCGCGCAGGCTTGGCGTGTAAGTCGCGCGGTGCTCGACCACGAGGCCCACGCGATGTGCGGCCTCGGGCGCGATCAGCGGGCGGGCGCGGCAACCGGGCGGCAGGGCAAAGCCCTCGCACAGCGCCTCGGCCAGTATCGCCGACCACTCGCCGGTGGCGACGTGGCTGAGCAGCGCGATGGTCGAGTTCGACTCGACCCGGGGCGCGGCCTGCGCGCCCGCCGCCGCCAGATGCCCGTCGATCAGGCGGCGGTTTTGCATGTCGGGGGTCAGAAGGCACAGGGGCCGCGCGGCGGCCTCGGCCCAGGGCAGAGCGGCGTCATCGGGCGCACGCTCGACCAGCCGATAGGTTTCCAGCCAGAGCGCAACCTCTTCCATCCGGCCCAGACCCGCGCCGTCGAGATAGGTGATGCCCGCGTCCAACTCCTGCGTGGCGATCCCTTCGCGGATCTCGGCTGACGATCGGGACAGCAGCGTCACGCGCGCCGAGCGGTTGCGCGCCAGGAACGGGGCGGTCAGCCGGGCGATGCGCGGTAGGGCGGTGGGGATCACGCCGATGCGCAGATGGCCGGCGACGCCGTGGCGGGCCTCGCGCATCTCATCTTGCATGGCGCGGGCCTCGCCCACGATGCGGCGGGCATGCTCCAGCACGCGCTGGCCCTCGGGGGTCAGGCCCTGATAGCGCGCCCCGCGCCAGACCAGTTGCACACCCAGGCTTTCCTCCAGCGCGCGGATGGCCGAGCTGAGCGTGGGCTGCGTCACGCCATAGGCTTCGGCCGCGCGGCCGAAATGGCCCTCGCGCGCGAGGATCATGAACATCTCGAGCTTGTCGATCATGCCTTCACGCTATCCAAGCGCGCGCCGCCGCGCCAGAGGGGGCGTATTTTTCCCAAATCCCGTCCGGGGCGCTTGTTCCCCCTGTTCCCGACCCCTACATCGGTCGCATGGATTTCAAACGCTTCTTCCCCTTCGGGCCAAACCGGCCCCCGCGCGTGGCCCTCGTGCGGCTGCAAGGCGCCATTGGCGTCACCCGGCCCGGGGCGCAGGGCCTCTCCGATGCCGCGCTCGCCCCGCTGTTGGAGCGCGCCTTTCGAAGGGGCAAACCGACGGCCGTCGCGCTTTTGGTGAACTCGCCCGGTGGCTCGCCGGTGCAATCCTCGCTGATCGCGGGGCGCATCCGGCGGCTGGCCGAGGAAACCAGGCTGCCCGTCCATGCCTTTGTCGAGGATGTTGCGGCTTCGGGCGGCTACTGGCTGGCCTGCGCGGCCGATGACATCTGGGCCGATGCGACCTCGGTCGTGGGCTCGATCGGCGTGATCTCGGCGGGCTTCGGGCTGGACGGGCTGATCGCTCGCCACGGGATCGAGCGGCGAGTGCATACGGCGGGCGGCTCGAAAAGCTTCCTCGATCCGTTCCGCCCGGAAAAACCCGAGGATGTGGAACGCCTCAACCGACTGCTTGAGGATATGCATGTCAGCTTCAAGGATCATGTCAGCGCGCGCCGGATCGGGCGGCTGAAAGAGGGCGCTGACCTGTTCACTGGCGAGATCTGGACCGGGCGGCAGGCGATCGAGGTGGGGCTGGTCGATGGCCTCGCCCATGCGGTGCCCAAGCTCAAGCAGCTTTACGGCGATAAGGTGCGCTTCATCCCCTACGGCCCGCGTCAGTCCTTCCTGCGCCGTTTCGGTGCGGGGTTCGGAGCCGATGCCGCCAGCGCCATGATCGAGGCCGCAGAGGAGCGCGCGCTTTGGGCGCGGTTCGGGCTCTAGGCGATGCTGATCAAGGGCATGACATTGTTTCTGGTTGCCATGGCCGTGCTGGCCATGTTCGGCAAGCTGCGACTGCCGGGCGGCAAAGGCCGTCCGCGTATCGCCACGCGCTGTCCGCGCTGCGGGCGACCCAAAATCGGTGCGGGGCCCTGCCCCTGCGGGAATGACAAGGGGGCATGATTGCTCGTCGATCTGGTGAAGATAGCTGCGGGCCTCGGCCTGCTTGTGGTGGCGGGCGACGTGCTGGTGAAAGGCTCGGTCGCGCTGGCGCTGCGGTTGGGGATCCCGGCGCTGATCGTGGGCCTGACCGTCGTGGCCTTCGGTACCTCGGCGCCCGAGATGATGGTTTCGGTCGCGGCCGTCCTTGAGGGCGCGCCCGCGATTGCACTTGGCAACGTAGTCGGCTCGAACACGGCCAATATCCTGCTGGTTTTGGGCCTGCCTGCGATCATCTCGGCTATCCGCACAGACGAGCATGACACCCGCGAAAGCTATGTGATCATGCTGGGTGCGAGCCTGCTGTTCATATTGCTGAGCTTCATGGGGCCGCTGGGATGGCCGCATGCGCTGGTGTTGCTGGGTGCCCTTGCGCTGATCCTGTTCCGGCAGATCCGCGAGGCTCTGAGCCATCGCGCAAGCCGCGCCGAGGAAGAGATCGAGGGCGCAGACATTCATATGCCCTGGGGGAAGATCGGGCTCTTTATCGTGCTCGGCCTGATCGGCCTGCCGATCGGTGCCGATTTCCTGGTGGACGGCGCCAGTTCGATCGCGCGGGCCTACGGTATTTCCGAGGCGGTGATCGGCCTGACGCTGGTGGCGGTGGGAACCTCGCTGCCGGAACTCGCGACCTCGGTCAATGCCGCAATCCGGGGGCGGGCGGATGTGGCCCTTGGCAACGTGATCGGCTCGAACATCTTCAACCTGCTGTGCATCATTGGGGTGTCGGGGCTGGTTGGCCAATTGCCCGTGCCCGAACAGATGCTGCGCTTCGACCTTTGGGTGATGCTGGGCGCGAGTCTGCTGATCGCGCCGCTGATTTTCTACCGCTGGCCCTTCACGCGGATGATCGGTATCGGCTTTACTGTGGTCTATGCGGCCTATGTTGTCTTCCTGATGACGTCGGGCATGGTGTGAGGGGCAGATGGCGCGGGCATTGATCACTGGCGGAGCGAAGCGGTTGGGGCGTGCGATGGCGCTCTATCTGGCGGGGCGCGGCTATGATGTGGCGATCCATTACAACGCGTCGGCCGCCGAGGCGGAGGCGGTCGCCGCCGAAGCCCGCGCGCTTGGCGTGAATGCGGTCACCGTACAGGCCGACCTGCTGGAGGAGGCGCAGACCGCCGCGCTGGTAGATGCCGCCGCGCGCGCCCTTGGTGGGCCGCTCGATCTGCTGATCAACAACGCCTCGATCTTCGAATACGACAACATCCGCACCGCCACACGTCAGGGCTGGGACCGGCATTTCGAGTCCAACCTGCGTGCGCCCTTCGTGCTGATCCAGGCCTTCGCCGCGCAGGCCCCCAAGGCCAATCGTGGCGGGGCCGAGCCGCGCGCCGAGGCGCTGGTGGTCAACATGATCGACCAGCGGGTGCGCAAGCCTACGCCTGAGTTTATGACCTACAGCCTCTCGAAAGCCGGGCTTTGGGCGCTGACCCAGACCGCCGCGCAGGCGCTGGCGCCCGATATCCGCGTGAACGCGATCGGGCCGGGGCCGACCATGCAGGGCGCGCGCCAGTCCGAGAGCCACTTCACCCGCCAGCGCGCGGCAACCATTCTGGAGCGTGGCGCCGACCCCGGCGATATCTGTGCGGCGCTTGGATATTTTCTCGATGCGCATGGGGTTACGGGGCAGTTGTTGTGCGTTGATGGCGGGCAGCATCTAGGCTGGAAAACCCCCGATGTCCTGGGCGTTGAGTGACCCGATCAGCGAACGCTGCGGCAACTTGTCCACCTTCGGGCGTCATGTAACAAAGCTGTTACGAATCTGCCAATGGTTTCAGTCACTTGTCAGAAGTGGAAAAATTTTCACATATATATCAATATGTTAGATATTTGCCTAATTTTTAGGCAGTTCGTTGAGGCGCTCGTGAAATAAGGGAGAATCCGTGATCTCCAAAACTTCCCAACAGAGTTATCCACAGAAACCGTGGAAAGCTTCCCTCTTGAAAGATGCTGCGTAAGATTGCAGGCACAACGGAGAATCGACCCCGGCAATGACGCAACCCGAGACATTCCCAGAGGATAACGCCGATCGGCCGGCCGCGCGGCTGAAGGGCCATGCGCTGATTGCCGATTACGTCACCCGGCTCGATGGCTCGCCCGGCGTCTACCGGATGCTGAACGCAAGCCAGGAGGTACTCTACGTCGGCAAGGCGCGCAACCTCAAGGCGCGGGTGTCGAACTATGCGCGGCCCTCGGGTCATTCGGCGCGGATCGCGCGGATGATCTCGGAAACCGCCTATATGATGTTCCTCACGACGCGGACCGAGACCGAGGCGCTTCTGCTTGAGCAGAACCTGATCAAGCAGCTCAAGCCGCGCTACAATGTGCTTTTGCGCGACGACAAGAGCTTTCCCTATATCGTCATCGCCAAGGATCACGCCTTTCCGATGATCCGCAAGCATCGCGGCGCGCGCACGGTCAAGGGTGCCTATTTCGGGCCTTTCGCCTCGGCCGGCGCGGTGAACCGGACGCTCAATCACCTTGAGCGCGTCTTTCAACTGCGCAACTGCTCGGACGCGGTGTTTTCAAGCCGCACCCGGCCCTGCCTGCAATTCCAGATCAAGCGCTGTTCGGGGCCCTGCGTGGGTAAGATCTCCGAGGCTGACTACGCCCGCACCGTGGCCGATGCCGAGCGGTTCCTTGAGGGCAAGTCCACCACCATCCAGCAGGAACTGGCGGGCGAGATGATGGCCGCCTCCGAAGCGCTGGAGTTCGAACGCGCCGCCGCGCTGCGCGACCGGATTCAGGCGCTGACCAATGTGCAGCAAAGCCAGGGCATCAACCCGCGCGGCGTGGCCGAGGCCGATGTGGTCGCACTGCATATGGAGGGTGGGCAGGCCTGCGTGCAGGTCTTCTTCATCCGCGCGCATCAAAGCTGGGGTAACCATGACTTCTACCCCCGCACCGGTTCTGGCGCGGAAGAGGCCGAGGTGCTCGAGGCCTTCCTCGCGCAGTTCTACGACCAGAAGGAGCCGCCGCGCCTGATCCTGCTGTCGCATCCGATCGAGGATGAAGACCTGATGGTCGATCTTTTGTCGGAACGCGCGGGCCGCCGGGTCGAGATTGCCCTGCCCAAGCGCGGCGAGAAGGCCGAACTGGTCGAGAATGCCCTGCGCAACGCCCGCGAAAGCCTTGGCCGGCGGATGTCGGAATCGGCGGCGCAGGCGCGGCTTCTGGCCGGTGTGGCGCAGGCTTTCGGCCTGCCGAAACCGCCCGAGCGGATCGAGGTCTACGACAACTCGCACATCCAAGGCGCGCACGCGGTGGGGGGTATGATCGTGGCGGGCCCCGACGGGTTTCTCAAAAGTCAGTATCGCAAGTGGAACATCAAGGGTGATGAGCTGACCCCCGGCGACGATTTCGCCATGATGAAAGAGGTGCTGACGCGCCGCTTTGCCCGGTTGCTCAAGGAAGACCCAGAGCGCAAGGGCGAGGCATGGCCGGACCTGCTGCTGATCGACGGCGGGGCGGGGCAGGTCTCGGCGGTGCAGGAGGTTATGACCGAAATGGGCGTGGCTGATATTGCGATGGTCGGCGTCGCCAAGGGTATCGACCGCGACCACGGCAAGGAAGAGTTCCACCGCACCGGCAAACGCCCCTTCGCGCTGCCCCGGCAGGACCCGGTTCTCTATTACATCCAGCGCCTGCGCGACGAGGCTCACCGTTGGGCGATCGGCGCGCACCGTGCCAAGCGCGCCAAGGCCACCATGGCCAACCCGCTTGACGAGATCCCCGGCGTGGGTGCCACGCGCAAGCGCGCGCTCTTGGCGCATTTCGGTTCGGCCAAGGCGGTCAGCCGTGCGGGGCTGACCGATCTGATGGAGGCGCCGGGCATTTCGCAGGCCATGGCCGAGACGATCTGGAACTACTTCAATGATCGGGGTTGACGGACGCCCCGCCGCGGCGTAGCGCGCCAGCCCATGAACGATGCAACGCCCCCCCATCGCACCCTGACGCGCCCCGAGGATCTGGCAACGGCCGGACTGGTGCCCATGGCCGAGCTGCCAGCAATCGCGCGCGTGGCCGAGGCGTTCCGCATCCGCCTGACCCCCGCGATGCAGGCGGCTATCGACAACCCCTCCGATCCGGTCGCCGCGCAATTCGTGCCCTCGGGCGCCGAACTGACCATTCGGCCCGAGGAACTCCTTGATCCGATAGGCGATAATGCCCATGCCCCGGTGCGCGGGTTGACGCATCGCTACCCCGACCGGGTGATCTTGCACATCACCAAGACCTGCGATGTCTATTGCCGTTTCTGCTTCCGCCGTGAAACCGTGGGCGAGACCGGCCCGCTGGCCGAGGAGGCGCTGGCCGAGGCGCTGGACTATATCGCCGCGACCCCCGCGATCCGCGAGGTGATCCTGACCGGGGGCGATCCGCTGACGCTTTCCGTGCGGCGCTTGGGTGAGGTTCTGGCGCGGCTTTCGGCCATTGATCATGTCGATCTGATCCGCTTTCACAGCCGCGTGCCGGTCGTGGCCCCCGGGCGCATCACACCCGCGCTGTGCGAGGTGCTGCGCGGTGCCCGCCCGACCGTCTGGCTGGTCGTCCACACCAACCACGCGCAGGAACTCACGCCCGAGGCCCACGCCGCCATCGCGCGCCTGGCCGAAGCCGGGGTACCGATGCTCTCGCAATCGGTTCTGCTGCGGGGCGTGAACGACTCGGTCGGTGCGCTGAGCGATCTGTTCCGCGCGCTGCTGGCCCTGCGCATCAAGCCCTACTACCTGCATCACTGCGATCTCGCGCCCGGCACCTCGCATTTCCGCACCACGATCGACGAGGGGCGCGCGCTGATGCGGTCCCTGCGCGGGCAGATCAGCGGCACGGCGCTGCCGAGCTATGTGCTCGATATTCCGGGCGGCTTTGGCAAGGTGCCGGTGACGGCCGATCATTTTACCCCCGGCGCCACGCCCGGAAGCTGGCGCGTGACCGACTGGCGGGGGCAAGTGCATGACTACACCGACCCGCCGCGTTAACACCCCCTTTTCCTTCCGCATCCGCGCGGCTAGGGTGCGCGGATGAAGTGGACGCTGCCCAATATCCTGACGGTTCTTCGCCTGATCGCCGCGCCCGGCGTCGCGGTGATGTTTCTCTATTTCTCGCGTCCCTGGGCGGATTGGTTCGCGCTGGCGCTGTTTGTCAGCGCCGCGGTGACCGACTGGTTCGACGGCTACCTTGCGCGCCTGTGGAAGCAGGAAAGCAAGTTCGGCGCCATGCTCGACCCGATTGCCGATAAGGCTATGGTTGTGATCGCGCTGGTGGTGCTGACGGGTTATTCCGGCATGAACCCCTGGCTGATCCTGCCCGCCACCGTGATCCTTTTCCGCGAGGTCTTCGTGTCGGGGCTGCGCGAGTTTCTTGGCGCGGATGCCGGCAAGCTCAAGGTCACCAAACTTGCCAAGTGGAAGACCACGACGCAGATGGTGGCGATTGCGGTCCTCTTCCTCGGCACCGGGCTGAAGTACATCGAGGAAGGCCGCGCCCCCCGCGCGGGCGAGGGCGATCTGCCGACCGGCGCCTCGATGGCCGATCTGGCGACGCATGTCGGGCTTGGCCTGATCTGGGTCGCGGCGCTGCTGACCGCGATCACCGGATGGGACTATTTCCGCAAGGCGCTGCCCTATCTGCGGGAGCATGACCATGATTGAGGTTCTCTATTTCGCCTGGGTGCGCGAACGCATCGGCAAGGCCCGCGAAAGCGTCGAGACTGGCGCCGCGACGGTGGCCGAACTGGTCACGGAACTCCGCGCGCGCGAGCCGCGCTACGAGGCTGCTTTTGCCGATACCTCCGCGCTGCGTGTGGCGCTAGACCAGGAACTGTCGGAATTCGACGCGTCTTTGGCGGGCGTGCGCGAGGTGGCCTTTTTCCCGCCGATGACGGGCGGCTGAGATGAAAGTCTCGGTGCAAGAGGCCCCCTTCGACTTCGCCGCCGAGATGGCGGGCTTCGGGGTCGGGCGCGCGGATGTGGGTGCGGTGGTCAGTTTCACCGGCGTGGTGCGCGACGACACGGGCCGTATGCAGGCGCTGGAGCTAGAGCATTACCCCGGCATGACCGAACGTGCGGTCACCAAGATCACCGAAGAGGCCATGGCGCGCTGGAACCTTGCCGATGCGCTGGTCATTCACCGTCACGGGCGGCTTGGTATCGGCGAGCAGATCATGATGGTCGCCACCGCCGCGCGGCACCGGGGCGATGCCTTCGCCGCGGCCGAGTTCCTGATGGATTACCTCAAATCCCGGGCGCCGTTCTGGAAGAAGGAACACGGGCTGGACGGCGAGACCGATTGGGTCGCCGCCAAGGGCAGCGACGAGGACGCCCTCAAACGCTGGTGATCAGCCCTTCTTGCCGATCCGGGGCTCGGACCCGGTGGCGAGGCGCTGGATATTCTGGCGGTGACGCCAGAAGATCAGCACAGAAAGCCCGGCGGCCAGCAGCATCAGATCGCGATGGTCGAGGAAATAGGCCAGCGGCACCGTCGCCGCAGCAGCGACCAGCGCCGAGAGCGACGAGATCCGGCTGACGAAGGCGGTTGCCAACCACACGAGGCAGGCGGCGATTCCCACGGGCCAGGCCAGCGCCAGCATCGTGCCAAGGAAGGTCGCGACGCCCTTGCCGCCCTTGAAGCCGAGCCAGATCGGGTAGAGGTGCCCCAGAAAGGCCGCGCCGCCCGCGACCTGCGCGGCGGTCTCGCCAAGGAAGTGACGCGCGATCAGCACGGCGATGGCGCCTTTGCCGCTATCGAGCAGCAAGGTGGCCAGCGCCGCCGGCTTGTTGCCGGTGCGCAGCACGTTGGTCGCGCCGATATTGCCCGAGCCGATCTGGCGCAGATCGCCCAGACCGAACAGCCGGGCGATCACCAGCCCGAAGGGCACCGACCCCAGCAGATAGCCCAAAACGGCTACCAGCCCGATCAACACGGGCCCGTTCTCAATTCCCGGCATTACTGCCCCTCGCCTCGATTTATTCGTTATCGTTGTTATAAACCTGCACCCCGCCGACGAATGTGGCAAGAACTTTGCCTTCCATCCGGGTGCCGTCGAAGGGGGTATTCTTCGATTTCGAGTGCAGAGTAAAGCGGTCCAGCACGAAAGGCGCATCCGCGTCGAAGAGAACGAGGTCGGCAGGCGCCCCCTCGGCCATGCGGCCCTGCGGCAGGCCAAGGCGCTTGGCGGGGTTCAGCGACATGGCGCGGAACAGCTGCGGCAGGCTCAGATATCCGGCATGGAAAAGCCGCATCGCCGCAGGCAGGAAGGTCTCCAGCCCCACCGCGCCCGACGCCGCTTCTTCAAACGGCAGGCGTTTGCTTTCCTCATCGGCGGGCGTGTGCATCGAGCAGATCACATCGATCAGCCCGTCGGCCACGGCCTGCACGACCGCCAGCCGATCCTCTTCCGAGCGTAGCGGCGGCGTCATCTTGAAGAAGGTGCGGTAATCGCCGACGTCATATTCGTTCAGCGTCAGGTGATGGATCGAGACACCCGCCGTCACATCCAGCCCCGCCGCCTTGGCGCGGGTCAGCGCGGGCAGGGCGCGGGCGGTCGTGATCTGGTCGGCATGGTAGCGCACGCCGCTCATCTCGATCAGGGCGATGTCGCGCTCAAGTCCCATGCGCTCGGCCATCGGGGTGACGCCGGGCAGGCCGCGCAGGCTGGCAAACTTGCCCGAGGTGACCGCAGCGCCCTTGGTCAGCCCCGGTTCCTGCGGGTGGCCGATGACCAGCGCGCCAAGGCTACGCGCATAGGTCAGCGCACGGCTGAGAACCTTGGTGTCGGTGGTGACATGGTCGGTATCGGTGAAGGCCACGGCGCCCGCATCCATGAGAAAGCCGATCTCGGTCATCTCGCGGCCTTCGCGGCCCTTGGTCAGCGCGGCCATGTGGTGAATGCGCACCGGAGCCTGCGCCGCGCGGCGGGTGACAAACTCCAGCGTCTCGGGCGTGTCGATGGCGGGCGAGGTATCGGGGCGCGCGATGATTGTGGTCACGCCCCCGGCGGCGGCGGCCTGGCCTGCGGTGCGGAAGCTTTCCTTGTGGCGCTCGCCCGGCTCGCCGATCTTGACGCCCAGATCGACGATCCCCGGCGCGAGGTATTTGCCGCCACAGTCGATCACCGTCGCGCCCTGCGGCGCCGACATGGCGCCGATGGCGGCGATGATCCCGTTGTCGATGACCAGGTTCGCCTCGATCTCGGTCAGGGCCTCGGGGTCGATCAGGCGGGCGTTTGCAAGAAACAGGGTCATGGGGCAGTCTCCTTCAGCGCACCTTTTTCGCGCGTTTGGCGCGGGCCGTCTCGATAGCCTCCAGCACGGGTTCGCTGTCGGCCAGGTGGCGGATCAGGTGCTTGGCGCCCGAGTTTGTCACGATCTGTACATCGCCCATCAGGCGGCGCACGGTCTGGATTTCCAGCAGCATCACCTGCCGCCCCTGCGGGCCGATCAGGCGCCGGTCGGTCAGTTGCCAGCGCCGCGCGAAGGCTTCCGAGCGGAACCAGGCCGCGCGGGCCGCCATGCCCACCGCGATGGCGGCGGCGGCGATGGCGATCTGGTCGGTCTTGCCCATGTAGAGCAGGATCGCCGAGACCAGCACGATACCGAAGATACCGAGCAGCAGGTGGTCAACCCAGTAGCGCCGGTTGTCGGCCAGGAAGATGGCGGTGATCTTCTCGCCCTCGTCCAGCGGCAGTTCGCTGTCCGGGCCGGGGCGATAGTTCAGAACCTCGTCGCGCTTGATCTCAGGCATAGGTTTCCTCGGTCAATGCGCGGCCACGGTCGGCGCGCAGGTTCTGTGCCAGCAGATCCATCACCGCCATACGCACCGCCACGCCCATCTCGACCTGCTCCTGAATGACCGAGCGGTTGATGTCGTCCGCGATGGTGCCGTCGATCTCGACGCCGCGGTTCATCGGGCCGGGGTGCATGACGATGGCATCGGGCTTGGCGCAGGCCAGCTTTTCGGCATCGAGCCCGTAGCGGTGGAAATACTCACGCTCGGACGGGATGAAGCCGCCGTCCATCCGCTCTCTCTGGAGGCGCAGCATCATCACCACATCGGCGTCCTTCAGGCCCTCGCGCATGTCCTCATAGACCTCGCAGCCGAACTCGCCGATTCCGGCGGGCATCAGGGTGGGCGGGCCTACAAGGCGCACGCGGTTTTCCATCTTGCCCAGCAAGATCAGGTTCGAGCGCGCGACGCGGCTATGCGCCACATCGCCACAGATCGCCACGGTCAGGCGCTGGATACGGCCCTTCGCGCGCTTGATCGTCAGCGCATCGAGCAGCGCCTGCGTAGGGTGCTCGTGCTTGCCGTCGCCCGCGTTGATCACCGCGCAGTTCACCTTCTGCGCCAGCAGATCGACCGCGCCCGAGTTCTGATGGCGCACGACCAGCAGATCGGGATGCATTGCGTTCAGCGTCAGCGCCGTGTCGATCAGCGTCTCGCCCTTCTTCACCGAAGAGGTCTGCATCGACATGTTCATCACGTCCGCGCCAAGGCGCTTGCCGGCCAGCTCAAAGCTCGACTGCGTGCGGGTCGAGTTCTCGAAGAACATGTTGATTTGCGTCATGCCTTCGAGCACGTCGGTGCGTTTTACCGTGCGGCGGTTCAGGTCCACATAGCGGTCGGCCAGATCGAGGACGGTGCGGATGTCCTCCTGGCTGAGATGCTCGATGCCAAGAAGGTGCCTTGCGCGAAATGCCATGGCGCGTGCCTCCGATGTTGTCCGGGGTCGCTTATGGCAAAAGGGCGCGGGCGCGTCCAGCGCGAAGGGCGCGGCTTTACCTATTGGCGTGCGGCGCATAGCTTGGGCGCATGGAGACTCAGGGCCGCCCCGAACTGGATTACTACGCCGCGCTTGCTGCCCTTGAATGGCAGATCGAGTTGGGCGCGGATGAGGCGATTCTCGATGAGCCGGTCGATTGCTACGCCCTGCCCGACACGATCGAGCGCCTCAAGCCCGCGCCCGTTGCCCCCGAACCCGCCCGGTCGCAGCCCGTGCTGCGCGTGGTGGACGACGGCCCCGACCCGGTCGCGGTGGCGCGCGAGATCGCAGGGCGTGCGAAAACGCTCGACGATCTGCGCGAGGCGATTGCGGGTTATGATCTGTGCGATCTGAAGAAAGGTGCGAAGAATACGGTCTTTTCCGATGGCAACCCGGCTGCGCGGGTGATGATCATCGGCGAGGCTCCGGGCCGCGATGAGGATATTCAGGGCAAGCCCTTCGTGGGCCGCGCGGGGCAGTTGCTCGACCGGATGTTTGCCGCCATCGGTCTGTCACGCGGTGCGCCCGATGCGCTGGCCGGGATCTATATCGCCAATGTCCTGCCCTGGCGCCCGCCGGGCAACCGTGACCCCGAGCCTGCCGAGATCGCGCAGATGCTGCCCTTCCTGGCGCGCCATGTCGAACTCGCCGATCCCGATTTGATCGTGCTGATGGGCAATGCCGCCTGCGCCGCGGCGCTGGACAAGCGCGGCATCCTGCGCCTGCGCGGCACCTGGGCCGAGGCCTTCGGGCGTCCGGCCCTGCCGATGACCCATCCGGCCTACCTGCTGCGCCAGCCAAGCGCCAAGCGCGAGGCCTGGGCCGACCTGCTCAGCTTGCGGGCGCGGCTCGATACGCTCTGAAAATCGTGTGACTGGCGACGGACGCGGCCTTCCGCCACGTAGGAATGTGGGTATCCTCGCCCTAAAGCAGGACAGAGATATATAATTCGCAGCGCGGGGACGGCCCCGCCTCGGCAAGGACTGGATGATGCGGTTTCTCACGCGCAGCCTGATGGGGCTATTTCTTCTGGCGCTGACGCTGGGGCTATTGGCCACGGCGGGGTTCACCGTGAAATCCGCGATCGATGCCCGCGGGCAGAAAGGCGCCTTTCCCGGCGCGACGCGCGAGCGGGTCTTTGCCGCCAATGTGATCGCGCTCGACTTCACCACCCTCACGCCGGAACTGACCGCCTATGGCGAGGTGCGCTCCATCCGCCGGCTGGAATTGCGTGCGAGCGCCGCGGGCACCGTGGCCGAGCTTGCACCGAATTTCGAGGAAGGCGCTCAGGTCTCTGCCGGGGAGCTTCTGGTCCGCCTTGACCCCGCCGAGACGCTGGCCGCGCGCGATTCCGCAGCAGCCTCACTGGCCGAGGCGCAGGCCGCGCTGGCGCTGGCAGAGCGCACGCTGGTTATTGCGGGCGACGATCTGGCTGCTGCCGTGCGGCAGGCCGATCTGCGCCGGGCCGCGCGCGAGCGTCAGGCCGAGATTGATGCGCGTGGGATCGGCCGTGCGGTTGATACCGAGATCGCCGAGATCGCCCTAAGCGCGGCGGAACAAGCGGTCTTGAACAAACGCTCGGCGCTCTCGGGGGCTGAGGCGGGCCTCGATCAGGCGCGCAACAGCCTGCGCCGCGCCGAGATCGCGCTGGCCGAGGCGGAGCGCAAGCTGGCCGAAACCGAAATTCGTGCCGAGTTCGATGGGCAACTGGCGGGTGTGACCGCCGTGCAGGGCGGTCTTGTGTCGAACAACGAGAAACTGGCCGAACTGATCGACCCCTCGGCGCTTGAGGTTGTCTTCCGCGTTTCGAATGCGCAATACGCGCGCCTGACCGAAGCGAGCGGCGCGCTGATCCCGGCGCCGGTGCGTGTGCGGCTTGATCTGCAAGGCGTGCCGCTTGAGGCGCGCGCGACCCTTGTGCGCGTCGGTGCCGAGGTCGAGGCGGGGATGGCGGGTCGCCTGCTTTTCGCCCGGATCGAGGATGGTGCGGGCCTGCGCGCGGGCGATTTCGTGACCGTCAGCCTGTCCGAGCCGGTTCTGGAAAACGTGGCCCTCGTGCCCGCCCCGGCGGTCGATGCCAATAGCCGCGTGCTGGTACTGGGGCCGGACGAGCGTCTGTCCGAGGCCGATGTCACCGTGCTGCGCCGTCAGGGCGATGCGGTAATTATCCGTGCAGCGACGCTCGCGAGCGGGCAGGAGATCGTGGCCGAGCGCACACCGCTTCTGGGCTCGGGCCTCAAGCTGCGGCCCTTGCGCCCCAATCAGGGTCAGGTGCAATTGCCGCAGACCATCACGCTTGACCCAGAACGGCGCGCCCGTCTGATCGCCTTTGTCGAGGGCAATACCCGGATGGCAGCCGATACAAAGACCCGTATCCTTGCCCAGTTGCAGCAAGAAGCCGTGCCGCTTGAGGTGGTCGAGCGGCTCGAATCCCGGATCGGGGGCTAAGACATGAGCGCGCCCGAGACCCCAACCGATCTGGGCGCCGAGGCGAATGCCGCCGCCCTTGCCGCTGCCGAAGCCTCGGGCAGCTTCGTGCGCCCCGGCGATGAACTGCCGCCCCCGCGCGGGATCATCGGCTTGTTCACCCGGCACCGGACGCTGGCCAATATCGTGCTGGTGGTGCTTTTGTGCCTTGGCGTCGCGGTTATGCCCAAGATGCGCGCGCAGTTCTTCCCGGATTCCGTCGTCGAGGAAATCGACGTGCGCGTCGCATGGGAGGGCGCGGGGGCCGAGGATGTGGACCGCGCCATCGTGCAGGTGCTTGAACCCTCGCTGATCGCGGTCGAGGGGGTCGAGGCCTCGGAAAGCCGCGCGACTGAAGGCTCGGCCCGGATCACGCTGGAGTTCGAGCCCGGCTGGGACATGGGCCGCGCCGTCAACGATGTTGAGCAGGCCATCACCGCCGCCAGCGATCTGCCCGAGGCCGCCGAAGAGCCCGAGGTGACCCGAGGCGTGTGGCGCGACACTGTGACCGATATCGCCATCACCGGCCCGCTCTCGCCCGAGCAACTGGGGCGGCTGGCCGATGAATTGGTCGTGCGGCTTTACGCCGAGGGGGTGACGCGCACCACAGTGCAGGGCATTGCCGCGCCGCAGACCGTGGTCGAGGTGCCGACCACGGCGATGATGAAATACGATGTCACGCTGTCGCAAATCGTGGCGCTGATCGCGGCCGAGGCCGCCACCAGCCCGGCGGGCGATGTGGCAGGGGGCGCGGCCCGCGTGCGCACCGGCGAAGAGCGCCGCGACGCGCGCGAGATCGCGGGGCTGGTGCTACGCTCGAACCCGGATGGCTCGCAACTGACCGTGGGTGATGTGGCGCTGGTCCGGGTCGAGGGCGCGAACCGCGCGCGGGCCTATTACGTCGGCGACCAGCCCGCCATGACGATCAACGTCTCACGCTCGGCCCAAGGCGATGCGATCGCCTTGCAGCACAAGGTGGAGAAGGTCATCGCGACGATGGAGCCGACTCTGCCCGCCGGCGCCTCGATCGACCTGATGCGCACCCGCTCCGAGGCGATCACGCAGCGGCTTGAGCTGCTGGTGGGCAATGGCGTGATGGGGCTTGGCCTCGTGCTGCTCTTGCTCTTCTTGTTCCTCAACGCGCGCACGGCCTTTTGGGTGGCGATGGGCATTCCCACCTCGATGGCTGCGGCGCTGGCGGTCATGTATGTCTCGGGCATGACGATCAACATGATCTCGCTTTTCGCGCTGATCCTGACATTGGGTATCGTCGTCGATGACGCCATCGTGGTGGGCGAACACGCCGATTTTCGGGCGCGCGAACTGGGCGAACACCCGGTTCTGGCCGCCGAACAGGGCGCGCGGCGCATGGCCGCGCCGGTCTTTGCCTCGACGCTGACCACGATCATCGCCTTCGCCGGGCTGATCATCATCGGCGGGCAGATGGGTACGATGATCCTCGATATTCCCTATACGGTCATCGCGGTGCTGTTGGCCTCGCTGATCGAGTGCTTCCTGATCCTGCCCAATCACATGGCCCATGCGCTGAGCCAGACGGCCGAAGGCAAGTGGTACGACTGGCCCTCGCGTCAGGTGAACAAGGGGCTGGAATGGGTGCGCGTGCGCCTGATGCGGCCAATGACGCGCTTTGTGCTGCGCGCGCGCTATCCGGTGATCGCGGCGGCGATCGCGCTTCTGGCCTGGCAGGTGTCGTTCCTGATTTCGGGCAAGGTGCAGTGGCGCTTTTTCAACCCGCCCGAGCAATCGACGGTGACCGGATCCTTCGCCATGCTCTCGGGCGCGTCGCGCGACGATACGCTCGCGATGATGCGCAACCTTCAGGCGGGGGTGGAAAAGGTCGGGCGTGCATACGAGGCCGAGTTCGGCACCAACCCTGTCGAGCACGCTTTGGCGCAGATCGGCGGTGCTTCGGGGCGGGCGCTGGCCTCGGCCGACAGCAAGGATCCGGATCTGCTGGGTTCGATTTCCGTCGAACTGATCGACAGCGATTATCGGCCCTATTCCAGTTCCGATTTCATCGCGCGGCTCCAGGAAGAGACTGCGCGGCATACGCTGCTTGAGGAGCTCAGCTTCCGCGGCTACCGGATGGGGCCGTCCTCGGACGGGCTTTCGGTGCAATTCACCGGGGCGGAAAGCCGCGAGCTGAAGGCCGCTGCCGAGGATCTGAAAGTCGCGCTCACGCCCTTCCCAGAGGTCTCAGCGCTTGAGGATAACCTCGCCTATGACAAGGAAGAGCTGATCGTTTCGCTTACGCCGCAGGGCGTGGCGCTTGGCTTCGATATCGACGCGCTCTCGCGCGAGCTGCGCGCGCGGCTCAACGGCACCGAGGCGGCGAGCTACCCCGATGGCGTGCGCTCGGCCACGATCCGCGTGGAGATGCCCGAGGAGGAACAGGCCGCTGATTTCGTCGAGCGGATGCAGATGCGCACCCCCTCGGGTGGGTGGGTGCCGCTGTCGGATATCGTGACGATCCGCTCCGAAACCGGCTTCTCGACCATCCGGCGCGAGAACGGCTTGCGGCTGGTTGCAGTGACCGGGGACATCTCCGAGGACGACCCAGAGCGCGCCAATGAGATCACCCGGCAGCTCGAAGAGGAGATCCTGCCCCGCATCGCCGAAGAGCGTGGCGTGGTCTGGCAACTCTCGGGTTCGGCCGAGGAAGAGCGCGACTTCATGGCCGATGCGATCCTTGGCCTCGTGATGTGTCTGATTGGCATCTACATTGTGCTGGCATGGATTTTCGCCAGCTGGTCGCGGCCCGTGGTGGTGATGTCGGTCATCCCCTTCGGCCTCGTGGGCGCGATCTGGGGCCATTATGTCTGGGATCTGCCGATGTCGATGTTCGCTGTCGTGGGCGCGCTCGGCATGTCGGGGATCATCATCAACGATGCGATCGTGCTGATCTCGACGGTCGATGAATATGCGGTCAAGCGCGGCCTCGTGCCCGCCATCGTCGATGCGGTGGCCGACCGGCTGCGGCCGGTGATGCTGACCACGCTGACGACGGTCCTTGGCCTTGCGCCGCTGCTCTATGAGCAGTCGAGCCAGGCGCTGTTCCTGAAATCGACGGTGATCACACTGGTCTATGGGCTTGGCTTCGGCATGGTGATCGTGCTGATCGTCGTGCCCGCGACGCTGGCGGTGCAACTGGATGTCTCGCGTCAGGTCCGTGCCATGCGGCATGGCGCGCGCGTGCCGCGGCTGCGCGGGGTGCTGTGGGGTGCGAGTGGCGCGGTGGCGCTGGCCTTCGCGCTGACGCTGGGGCGTGCGCTTTACTCGGGCGATGGCGTGGGGTCGGCCTATGCGGCCTTTGTCGGGCTGAGCGCGGCGGTGGTCATCGCGACCGGGCTGATCGCGCCGCGCCTGCTGAGGGGGCGCTTTCGCAGGGCGGGCTAGGGATCAGTTCGGGCAGCCGTTGATTTCCAGCGCGCCGTTTTCCGACAGCACCGTGATGCGCAGATCGTTCTGATCCAGCGCGAAGGGCTTGGCGTTCTCGGGCACAAACTCGGCCATGGCGATCAACGTATCGCCGTCGCGCCGCGCGACCGCATCCGATACCCACATCGGGGTCGAGCGGAGCTCAAGGAAGGCGTCGCGCGCCTGATCGGCGGGCAGGTCGATCAGCGCGGTCACGCGCATCCCGTCGGCGATCGGCTCGACCGTGCAGCGCGCGCCACCCTCGATCGGGCGGGGCTGCGCGGTCATCGCGGCGCGGATCGTCTCGTTGGGGGCGCCGGGGCCTTGCAGATCCTTCGAGACCTCGAGCGAGACCGGCACGCAGACATCGTGGCAGATGCCAAGCTCAAGGTCTGCCGAAAGCGCCACCGGCTGCGTGGGGTCGGCAGGCGTGATCGCGAGCGGCAGGATCAGTTCATCGTGATACCCGACCGAGCGCAGGCCGTTCTGGTCGAATACCTCGGGCGCAGGCCAGTGCATCTCGACCGCCGCGACATTGCGCGAATCGGTGAAGTTGAAGCTGGGCGGGATGCCAGCATCGCCGGGGCTGCGCCAATAGGTCTTCCACCCCTGATCGAGCGCGATGCGCAGTGCAGCGATCCGCTCGCCCGAGGGGGTCTGCCAGCCATCAATGACCTCGATCACCTCCATTCCGGGCGGAAGGGGGGCTTCCTGCGCCAAAGCGGGCGCAGCGATCATCAGGCACAGGGGCAGGGCAGTGAGTCTGGTCATGCATTGGGCATACTTCCGCCGATGCCTCAGGCAAAGTCACAAACACGACAGCTTTTCGCGAGGTGCAAGCCCGCAACAGTTCTGGGGTTGATCTGCGGGCCATGCAGGCACAGGTTTATAGAAAGCATGACCACGGGAGGTTGCGATGGATCTGACCGGCAAACTTCTGATCGCGATGCCCGGCATGGGCGATCCGCGGTTCGAGCATTCCGTGGTGGCGCTCTGCGCCCACACGCCCGAAGGCGCGATGGGGTTGATCGTCAACAAGCCGCTGCCCAAGCCCGCGCTGACTGACCTGCTGGAGCAGTTGGGCATTCCCGTCACCGCCTCCGACCGGCCTGAGCGCGCGCCGATCCTGTTCGGCGGCCCCGTCGAGACCGGGCGTGGCTTTGTGCTGCATTCACCCGAATGGCAGGGCCGTAGCGAGGCGATGAAGGTCAGCAGCGATCTGTCGATGAGTGCCACGCGCGATATTCTTGAGGATATCGCTGCGGGCGTCGGCCCGGACCGCGCGCTGCTGGCGCTTGGCTATGCGGGCTGGGGGCCGGGGCAGCTGGAAAGCGAGATCCTCGACAATGGCTGGCTGATCACCGAGGGCGATGCCGATATTGCCCTTGGCCCCGATCATGCAACGAAATGGACCCGCGCGCTGGCCAATATGGGGATCGACCCGCGCACACTTTCGGCGGCCGCAGGGCACGCCTGATCAGGGGCGCGGCGCTGCCGCGCGACGCAGCCGGTCATTGATGGCGCGGCCAAGATCACGTTCGGGGATCGGCGCAACGGCAATGGAGCGCGCACCGCGCGCCTGCGCCAGCGCATCGGCTGCGCGCAGCGCCGCAAACAGACCCGAGGCCGCCTCGACCAGATCGCCCTTGGATGACAGGTTGATATCCGCCCCCGCGCAATCGGGGCCAAAGCCGATCCAGACCTCGCCGGGTTGCGCCGCCTCAGCCATCAGCCGCACCGGTGCGCCGGGCGCGTAATGCGAGGTAAGTTGCCCCGGCGCATTGGGCTTGGCCGCGTCGCCGCCCGTCGGCAGGGGCTGGCCCAGGGCTGCCTCCAGCGCTTCGACAGGCACGCCGCCGGGGCGCAGCAGCATCGGCGGATCGAGCGAGAGGATCGTCGATTCCAGGCCCACCGCGCAGGCGCCGCCATCGACGACAGCCGCGATGCGGCCGCTCAGCCCCTCGATCACGTGATCGGCCGTGGTCGGGCTGACCTTGCCCGAGGGGTTGGCCGAGGGCGCGGCCAGCGGCCCGCCGAAGGCCTCAAGCAGCGCGCGCGCCACCGGATGGGCGGGCAGACGGATCGCCACGGTCTCCAGCCCCGCGGTCACCAGATCGGAAATCCCGGCCTCGGGGCGCAGTGGTAGCACCATGGTCAGCGGACCGGGCCAGAACCGCGCCGCCAAGGCACACGCGCGATCGTCGAACACGGCGATCTTCTCGGCGGCGTCCAGCGAGGGCAGATGCACGATCAGCGGATTGAACCTGGGCCGCCCCTTGGCCGCATAGATCCCCGCCACCGCCGCGCCCGAGCGCGCATCGCCGCCAAGCCCGTAGACCGTCTCGGTCGGGAAGGCGACCAACTCGCCCGCCGCCAGAAGAGCCGCCGCGTGGGCCAGGCCCTCGGCATCGGGGGCGAGACGTCGGGTTATCTTGTCCATCGTGCTTTCGTGACGCTGCGTTCGTGGTTGAAGGGTGCTGACCTTGCGGTAACTTGGCCCCCGTGATTTCAGGACATACGCGCGCCCGTCCGCTTTGCCAAGCCGCGCGCAAGGGAGAAGCAAATGCCTTACCGTTCGCCCGTTTCCGAACTGCGGTTCATTCTCGACAAGGTGGTGCCGCTTGCCCCCGTGGCTGAGACCGAACTGTTCGCAGAGGCGACAGGCGAGACGGTCGAGGCGATCCTGACCGAGGCGGGGCGCCTGTGCGATGAGGTCATGGCGCCGCTGCTGCGCAATGGCGATCTGCACCCGGCCCGGCTGGAAAACGGCGTCGTGCGCTCCTCGCCCGGTTTCAAGGAGGCCTATGGCCAGATCGCCGAGGGTGGTTGGGTTGCGATTTCGGGGCCGCAGGAATTCGGTGGCATGGGCCTGCCGATGACCATGACGGTTGCTGTCAACGACATGATGTCGGGCGCGAATCTTGCGCTGCAGCTTAACCCGCTGCTCACGCAGGGCCAGATCGAGGCGCTGGAGCACCACGCCTCGGACGAGATCAAGGAGCTTTACCTGCCCAAGCTGATCTCGGGCGAGTGGTCGGGCACGATGAACCTGACCGAGCCGCAGGCGGGCTCGGACGTGGGCGCGCTGCGCTCGAAGGCAGAGCCGATGGGCGATGGCACCTATGCGGTGACCGGGCAGAAGATCTTCATCTCCTGGGGCGATTCGGATGTGACGGCGAACGTGTGCCACCTGGTGCTGGCGCGCCTGCCCGATGCGGCACCGGGCACCAAGGGGATCAGCCTTTTCATGGTGCCGAAATACATCCCCGATGCGAATGGCAATCCGGGGGTCGCGAACAGCCTCAAGGTCGTGTCGCTGGAGCACAAGATGGGCCTGCATGGCTCGCCCACCTGTGTGATGAGCTTCGAGGGCGCGACCGGCTGGATGGTCGGCGAGCCAGGCAAAGGTATGGCCGCCATGTTCACCATGATGAACAACGCGCGCCTGAACGTGGGCGTGCAGGGAATCGGCGTGGCCGAGGCCGCTTATCAGAAGGCGCTGGAGTATGCGCAAGAGCGGGTGCAGTTCGCCCCGATCATCCAGCACGCCGACGTGCGTCGGATGCTGGCCGAGATGAAGGCCGAGGTTTTCGCCGCCCGCACCATCGCCATGGCCTGCGCGGTCGCGCTCGACATGTCCCGCGCCACTGGCGAGGCGGATTGGGAGGCGCGCGCCGCGCTGCTGACCCCGATCGCCAAGGCCTATGGCACCGATGTCGGCATGTGGGTGGCCGAGCAGGGCGTGCAGGTGCATGGCGGCATGGGCTTCATCGAGGAAACCGGCGCCGCGCAATTCTACCGCGATGTCCGCGTCACCGCGATCTACGAGGGCACCAACGGAATTCAGGCCATGGACCTTGTCGGCCGCAAGATGATGGACGAGGGCCGCGCCGCCTTCCGCCTGCTGCAAGAGATCGAGGACGAGGCCAAGGCCGCGCGCGAGGCACTGCCGGACCTCGCTGAAGACGTCTGGCAGGCAACCGAGTCGCTGCGCGAGCATACTGAATGGATGCTGGGTCAGGGCACGCAGGACCGTTTTGCCGGTGCCGTGCCTTACCTGCGCGCCTTTGCCCGTGTTCTGGGCGCGCATTACCATCTGCGCGCCGCGCTGGCCGAGGGTGGGGCCTCGGGCCGCGCCAAGCTGGCTGCGGTCTATATCCGCCGCCTGCTGCCGCAATATGCCGCCGCGCTGGCCGAGGCCAAGGAAGGTGCCGAAGGGCTTTATGCGCTGAGCGTGGAAGAGCTGAGCGCATGAGCGGCGCAGCCGAGCGGGGCGGTCTGCGTTACCCGTGGGCCGAACCGCCAGCCTTTGGCGAAGCGATCGAAGTCGCGCCCGGAGTTCTCTGGGCGCGTTTGCCGTTGCCGATGGCGCTTGATCACGTCAACTGCTTCGCGCTGGATGATGGCGATGGCTGGACGCTGGTCGATCCGGGTATCGACACGCCGAAATGCCGTGCGGCATTGCAGGCCCTGATTGACGGACCGATGGCGGGCAAGCCGGTGACACGGGTGCTGGTGACGCATTACCACCCCGACCATATCGGCCTTGCGGGGTGGCTCCAGTCGCGGGGGGCGGAGCTTTGGACCACCCGCACCTCGTGGCTTTTTGCGCGGATGCTGACGCTCGATGCGCAGCCCGTGCCGGTGGCCGAGACCCTGACCTATTGGAAACGCGCGGGCATGGACCCCGATCTGCACGCGCGCCGCGCGCTTGAGCGCCCCTTCAACTTTGCCGATTGCGTCCACCCGCTGCCGCTTGGGTTCCGGCGCATCAAAGAGGGCGACCGGCTGCATGTCGGCGGGCGCGAGTGGATCGTGCGGATCGGCGAGGGGCATGCGCCCGATCACGCCACGCTCTGGTCGCTTGACGACGATCTGGTGATCGGCGGCGATCAGCTCCTGCCCTCGATCTCGGCCAATCTGGGCGTTTACGCGACCGAGCCGATGGCCGATCCGGTGGCCGACTGGATGGAAAGCTGCCGTCGCTTCCAGCCGCTGGCCGAGGCGCGTCACCTTGTCCTGCCCGGCCACAAGCTACCCTTCACCGGCCTGCCGCTTCGCCTGCGCCAGATGATCGAGAACCACGAGGGCGCTCTGAGCCGACTGCGCGCGCTTCTGGCCGAGGGCCCGCGCCCGGCCTCGGCCTGTTTCCCGGCGCTGTTCAAGCGCCCCATCGGCGAGCCGGAATACGGCCTCGCGCTGGTCGAGGCGGTGGCGCATCTCAATCACCTCTTGCACCTCGGGCAGGTCCGCCGCACCCTTGGGGAGGACGATACCTGGCTCTGGAGTCTTGCATGACCCATCGCGATCCGCCCGTGATCCACACCACCGCCGAGGCGCATGAGGAAAGCGCGCTGCCCTGCGCGCGGGTCGTGCATACCAATGCCGATGCGCCACCCACGCCTGAGTGCCTGCCTCTGCCACCCGGCATCGCCGCCGAACCGGTCGAGGCGAAAAGCCCCGCGCAATGGGCCTATGAGAGGCTGGTGCTCTACATCCAGAATTTCGAAAGCCAGCTGAACGCCGATGAAGAGATCGCGCTTGGCCTGACCGGCGGGGAGGCGGGCGTGTTGCAGATCGAAGGGATCGGCTATTTCGCCCCCGACATCCTGACCTTCTATGGCCGTGACGAGGGCGGGGCGCGCACCCAGCTGATCCAGCACGTCAGCCAGCTTAACGTCATGCTGGTCGCCATCCCCAAGGCCGAGGAAGAAGAGGCGCCGCGCCGCATCGGTTTCCACCTTGCGCGAGGCCTCTCGGGCGAGGACGATCAACAGGCGTGACAGGGCCTGCAAGCTCGGTTAGCTTGCCCGGCAGGGAGAACTAGGGAGAGACCCATGGCTGAACACAAGCCGGGCACGATGGATATCCGTGCCCAAGAAAAGACATTCGCCGGATTTATCAAGTTCACGACCTATAGTGCGGTTGCGATCATCGTATTTCTGGTGTTTCTCGCACTTGCAGGCGGCTGACTGAGCAGCCGCAGAAAGAGTCGAGGAGGTCAGGCAGATGCGCCGACTTATCATCTGCCTGTTGCTTCCGCTGTTTCTGGCGGCTTGTGGTGGCGATTCCGTCTGGGCCCCGGATGAGGACGTGCGCCGTGCGGCCTTCGTGACCGGAGAGCCGCCTTCCGTTACGCTTTACACGGTGATCGGTGCGACCTCGGGCGCGGGCGGGCATTCCGCGCTGATGATCGACGGCCATCAGCGCATCATGTTCGACCCGGCGGGCAGTTGGTATCATCCCTGGGTGCCCGAGCGGAACGATGTGCATTACGGCATCACCGAGCGGATGCGGAAATTCTACATCGACTACCATGCGCGCGAGACCTGGGACGTGCGTGAGCAGAAGCTTTTCATCACCATGGAGCAGGCCGAGGCGCTGACCGCGCGCGCCGAAGGCAATGGCGCCGTGGGCAAGATGATGTGCTCGAACTCGGTCAGCGCCTTGCTGACAGGCGTGCAGGGCTTCGAGGGGCTGCCGCGCACCTTCTCTCCGATCAAGCTGGCCAATGCTTTCGCGAAATACCCGCTCGCGCTCGACAAGCTGCATCACGACGGCGATCCCGACAACAACTCGGGCGTGCTGATGATCCAGCAGCAAGAGGCGCGCCAGCCGATCCCGGGACGCCCGAACCTCTGATCAGCCGATCAGCCAAAGCCCGAGGTAAAGCGCCCCAAGCCCGCCGAGGATGGCGGCCAGCGTGTTGCGCGTGACGATCCCCACCAGCACCGTCGCACCCGCCGCGATCAGGCGGGCGGGGTCGATCTCGCCTTGCGTCGCGCTTGGCCAAAGAACCAGCGGCGCGACAAGGCCGGGCAGAACCGCGACCGGGGTGTAACGCAGATAGCGCAGCGCCCATTCCGGCAGCGCGCGATTGCCGATCAATCCCAGGAAGGAATAGCGCAGGAAGAAGGTGCCGATCCCCAGCACCACGATGATCAGCCAGATCTCGGCCTTGGAGTAATCCATCACGCCGCCCTCTTGCGGTTCTGCCACTGTTCAACCTGCGCGCCGGTGGCCATTGCGGCGACCGCCGCGATCAGCAGCCCTAGCCCAGACGGCATCCAGGCCAGCGCCAGCGCGACCCCCACCGAGACGCCCGCCGCCGCGACATGCGGGAGGCTGCGCAGCGCGGGGGCAAGCATGGCAAGGAAGGTGATCGGAACCGCGAAGTCGAGCGCGAACTCGGGCGGAATCGCCTTGCCGACTACCGCACCAACCCAGGTCGAGATGTACCATTGCGGGCAAAGCACGGCGCATATCCCGGCATAGTAAGCCATCTTCTGGCCACGCGACTGCGCAGGCCGGGCTTCGTAGTCCTGGATCGACATGACATAGACCTGATCCACCATGAAGTAGGCGATCAGCGATTTCTGCCAGCTCGGGGCCGTGCCCAGATGCGGTGCGAGCGAGGCTGAATACATCGCCATGCGCAGGTTCACCGCCAGCGAGGTCAGCAGTACCATGATGACGGGGGCGTTGTCGCTCATCAGCTGCACGGCGGTGAACTGCGATGCGCCGGCAATGACAAGGATCGAGAAGCCCATGACCTCGGCGAGGTTGAGCCCCGCCTCGGTTCCGGCCACCCCGAACAGCAGGCCAAAGGGCACGATCACCAGGATGAAGGGCAATCCGTGGCGGAAACCGCGCCAGAAGGCCGGGGCGAGTTTGGGTGTGTCGGTCATCTTCGGGGCTTGTCTGAGGGGCGTCCTTGCGCCAGTCATAGGCGCTAGGGAAGAGAAAAGCCAAGTCCGGCATTGTACCCGATCAATCGCGGGGCGCCGCGTCAGGGGGGTAAAGGTGATCGCAGGTCTTATCCTTGCCGGTGGGCAGGGCCGCCGCATGGGCGGGGCCGACAAGGCGCTGCTGGCCTTGGCGGGGCGGCCGCTGATCGCCCATGTCGCCGCCCGCCTGGCGCCGCAGGTGGGCTGCCTTGCGATCTCGGCCAATGGCGATGCGGCGCGCTTCGCGGATCTTGGGTGCCCGGTGCTGCCCGACGCACCCGGTCATCGCGGCGAAGGGCCGTTGGCGGGTGTTCTGGCCGGCCTGGAATGGGCCGAGGCGCAGGGCGCCGATCTATTGGTGACGGCGTCTTGCGACACGCCTTTCCTGCCGGATGATCTTGTCGCGCGGCTTGTCGCGGCGGGCGCACCCGCCATGGCCGCGTCGCAAGGCCGCCAGCATCCGACGGCGGCGCTCTGGCCCGTGGCGCACCGCGCCGCGCTGACCGAGCTGTTTGCCTCGGGCGAGCGGCGGATGCGCGTGGCCCTTGCCGGGGCGGCCGAGGTGGCCTTCGACGTGCGGCCCGACCCCTTCGCCAATATCAACACGCCCGATGATCTCGTCGCGGCCGACGCAAGGATGCGCGCATGAGCGTGATGATCCATTTCGGCCTCGCCCCCGATCAGCGCCCGCAGGCAGCGGTGCTCTATTGGCAGGCCTTCGGGGCCAAGCTTGGCCGCGTGATGGGGCCGCGCGCCAGGGCGCTGGAGTTTATCGAGCGGGTGATCTCGGAAGACCACGTCCTGAGCGCGCTGGACGGCGAGGGCAACCTCATCGGCGTGATTGGCTATCGCACACGATCGGGGTCGTTCGTGGGTGGCGACAAGTCCGATCTGCGCGCGGTCTATGGCCGGTTCGGCGCGCTCTGGCGCGGGCTCTGCCTGGCGATCCTGTCACGGGACGAGGACGCCCGTGCGATGATCGTCGATGGGCTGGCGGTGACGACGAAATGGCGTGGCGCGGGGATCGGTGCCGCATTGGTCGAGGCCCTGTGCGACGAAGCCAAGCGGCGGGGTTTCCGCGAGGTGCGCCTTGACGTGGTGGGCGAGAACCTGCGCGCCCGCGCCCTTTACGAGCGGCTGGGGTTCAAGGTCGCGACGCGTCGCCACAGCCGCCTGACCGCGCTGATCTTTGACTTCGAGACGTCTTTCGTGATGGTGCGCAAACTCTAGGCGTCAGTCGAAAGTGCCGGTGACGCGGCCAAGCAGCATGAAGGCGCGGGCAGTGCGCGTCTCGGCCATTTCGGCGACTTCCTGATCGCTGGCATTCTTCTCGAACTCGGTCAGGGTGCGGTCGAACTGGCGCAGGAAATGGTGCGCCGCATCGCGAAAAATCGTGTCGTTGCGCATCCGTCCCGCCGTCAGCGCCAGAGACGAGCGATCCCGAACCCCCGCCAGTGCCGCCATCTCGCGGCCGCGCTCGCCACGGGCGAAGCGGCGCCACAGCTCGGGGCGGGCGCGGTCGGGGCGCAGGTCGTCCATGTAGATGCCGTCCTGTGCCAGCAGGTTCAGCACGTCCTGCGCCGCGCGGATCAGCTTGGCCATGGTGCGGTCTTCCAGCGCGCGGCGCAGCGCGCGGAAGCCCTCGCGATCCTCGGCATTGTCGGGGAAATTCAGTGCCCGGATGAAATCGGCGACCGAGACCGGCTCGGCCAGCGCCTCGGCGGGCGTG
Source organism: Sedimentimonas flavescens (assembly GCF_025154035.1). Classification (NCBI taxonomy): domain Bacteria; kingdom Pseudomonadati; phylum Pseudomonadota; class Alphaproteobacteria; order Rhodobacterales; genus Sedimentimonas; species Sedimentimonas flavescens. The sequence goes on from NZ_JAOALJ010000003.1 coordinate 371,301, forward strand.
CCAAGCGCCAGCGCGGGCTGGTCCTCGCCCGGTGCCGCCTGCCGTGGGGCCGAAAGCGCGGCCTTGCGGTCCGCCGAGGGCTGCGTCGACAAAGAATCGCGACGCGAGGTGAAGGTGACGATCGCAGTCTCGGTCTGACGCGCCGCCGCTGCGATCTCGTCGAGTTTCTTCTCAACGATCTGCCCCGAGCGCGCGTGGCTTTGGTTGATCCAGGCCGAGCGCATCGCCTCGACCGAGGATTTCAGCGCCTGCGCCTCGGCGCGCATCTCGCGCGCGGTGCGGGCGGTGACGGCGGCAACCCAGATCATCACGATGGGCAGCACCGCCGCGACCAACGACATGGTCGCCGAAAGCGCGGTCATGCCGCCCTCGGTCGCAGGCATCAGCGCCCAGAATCCGCCCACCAGCGCCAGCCACAGCAGGCTAAGCACAATCGCCACCACTTCCGAGCGGCCAAAGCGCGCCTCGGGCTGCAAACGACTGCGGACGCCGCTCAGGGCGGCGTCATCGGGCTGGATCGGATCGGGTTTGGCCTCGCTCATTGCGGGGCACCTTTCAGCTCGGCTCGGTCAGAGGAAACGGACCGAGAGGATTTCGTAGGACTTGTCGCCGCCCGGCGTGCGGACCTCGACGCTGTCGCCCTCGTCCTTGCCGATCAGGGCGCGGGCAAGGGGGGATTTGATGTTCAGAAGGCCGCGTTCCAGATCTGCCTCGGCCTCGCCGACGATCTGGTAGGTGCGTTCTTCGTCGCTGTCCTCATCGACCAGGGTTACCGTTGCGCCGAACTTGACCGAGCCCGACAGGCGCGCGGTGTCGATCACCTCGGCGCGACCGAGGATCGACTCAAGCTCCTTGATGCGGCCCTCGACGAAGCTCTGCTTTTCGCGCGCCGCGTGATATTCGGCGTTCTCCGACAGGTCGCCATGCGCGCGCGCTTCGGCAATCGCCTTGATCACGGCGGGTCGCTCCACCGTCTTCAGGCCCTTGAGTTCTTCGTCGAGCACATCGTACCCGGCGCGCGTCATTGGTATCTTTTCCATGGAAGCCCTTGGTCTGGCCTTTTTCTGTCACCCATCGAGTGTAAATCCGCACGGCGGGGCGGGTGTCAAGGGTTCGACTGCGAATTTGGCGCGCCAATCCACGCCCTGGATTGCTGCGAAGGCGAAAGAATGTTGCGCAAAGTCGCTGCGTCACAATTGCTTCGTTCCCTCAGGTAAGCTACTCACGGGGCCGAGAGCACGCGAAAGGTCAGCCTTAAGGAGCGCATTGATGTCAGAGATCGTCCGCGAGTCGATGGAATATGATGTAGTGATCGTTGGCGGGGGTCCTGCGGGTCTTTCGGCGGCGATCCGTCTCAAGCAGATCGACCCGG